>JBIKYT010000008.1:0-54661 GCA_044355095.1 Ilumatobacteraceae bacterium | reverse complement strand
TTTCCACTTTCACTGTTGCCGAGAACGTTGTACTCGGCGAATCAGATTCTTCGCTCTTCATGGATCAAAAAGCAGTGGCAGATCGAGTGAAAGAACTCAGCGATCGCTACGGACTCGCGGTTGATCCAAGCGCACGCATTTGGCAACTCAGCGTTGGCGAGCAACAGCGCGTTGAAATATTGAAAGTTCTATATCGCGGAGCCCGAGTTCTCATTCTTGATGAACCAACCGCAGTTTTGACACCGATTGAAACCACTGAACTGTTTAAGACCTTGCGCGCGATGGTTGCCGAAGGTCGAACGGTCATTTTCATTTCGCACAAACTTGATGAAGTGATGGCGGTGAGCGACCGAGTCACTGTTTTGCGTGGTGGACGAACAGTTGGCACCGTCAATACACGCGAGTCATCAACCCGCGATCTCGCGAGCCTCATGGTCGGACGTTCAGTTGAGTTCACTCGAGTTCCGCGAGCCAACCCGGGTGACCCCAACAATGTTGTTCTTGATGTCACCAATATCAGCGCAAATGATGATCGCGGTCGCTTGGCACTTCAATCGGTTTCCCTAACCGTCGGCGTCGGCGAAATTGTTGGCATCGCAGGTGTTGCCGGTAATGGTCAACGTGAATTAGCCGAAGTGATTTCCGGAATGCGCCCGATGGCTGCTGGCGCAATCACAGTTCAGGGGCAAAAAGTTCAATCAGGTAAAGCGCGTTCAGCGATTGCCCAAGGAATCGCCCATGTCCCCGAAGACCGTTTACACACTGGTCTCGCATCAAGTCATTCAGTTGAAGACAATCTTGCCCTCAAGAACTATCGCACAATGTCGCGGTTTCGAATCTTGAAGCGCAAGTCAATTCGCGCTCAATCAACTGATTTGATTGAGCGTTACGACATCAAAACTCCCGGCTCTCAAACGCCCGTGCGTCTGCTGTCTGGTGGCAACGTGCAAAAGGTTTTGTTGGCTCGCGAGTTTTCGGCATTACCAAAAGTGCTCATCGCGGCATCACCAACTCGTGGGCTAGATGTTGGTGCAATTGAAACGGTGCGCGAGCGCTTGGTTCAGGCTGCCGACAACGGTGTAGGAGTTTTGCTGATCAGCGAAGACCTTGACGAAATCATGTCGCTAGCCGATCGCATTTTGGTGATGTACGAAGGACGCATTGTTGATGAAGTCCCAGCTGATGGTGCCGACCGCGAAAGAATTGGTCTCACCATGGGAGGAATTAAGGTATGAAATCTCCGATCAGACTTGAACGACGCCTTGAACAACCCAAGTGGCTGAATTGGGCCATCCCAGTGATCTCGTTAGTCGCGGCTTTGATCCTTGGTGCAATTGTTCTCTTCGCAACAGGCAAGAACCCCTGGGATGTGTACTTCCGAATTTTTGAGCGAGGCTTTGCTGGTACTCGTGCTTTTTCAGGCTCGCTCAAGACGGCAACACCACTCGCATTTACTGGTCTATGTGCTGCGGTCGCCTTCCGGATGGGCCTGATCAATATCGGTGGCGAAGGTCAGTTATACATGGGTGCTGTTGGTGCGGCTGGTGTCGGAATCGCGCTACAAGATCAACCGACCGGAGTTGTAGTTATCGCGATGTGCTTAGCCGGCATGTTGTGTGGTGGCTTGTATGCCGCAATCGTCGGAGTGTTACGCGCCAAATTCAACACCAACGAAATCATTACCTCGTTGATGCTGAACTACATCGCTGGCATTTTCTTGAGTTACTTGATTTACAACTCAACGTCGTACTGGCGCGATCCGGTCTCGAAAAACTTCCCTGCGGGTAAGCCAATTGCCGATCGCGCTGAATGGAACTTCTTTGAATTCGCTGGCATCAAAATTCCTTTAGCGTTTTTCATTGCGATCATTGCTGCGATTGCGGTCTGGGTTCTCTATAAGCGAACTCGCTTTGGTTTCGAAGTGGGCGTCATTGCTGATTCACCAAAGGCCGCTCGCTATGCAGGCATTCGAACATCGTCAACAATCATCCTGGTACTCGCACTTTCTGGTGCGTTAGCTGGCCTCGGAGGTGCTGCCGATGTTGGCAACTTCCGTCAGCTTCTTGATGGCAAGGGTTTACAGATGTCGGGTTATGGCTATACCGGCATCGTTGTTGCGGCCCTCGCACGATTGAACCCCATTTCGACCCTCGTCGTTGCGGTCTTGATCGGCGGACTCACCAACGCCGGATTTGCCTTACAAGGCCCCGACTTCCCGAGCGGACTTGTTGGAACATTGCAGGGATTGATTCTCTTTACCGCTGTGGCTGGAGAAATCTTGATCAAGTACCGCATTAAAGCGAATCGTCGAGTCGCAACGGCGGTGGCAGCATGAACAGCAACATCTTTATCATCATCATCGCATCAGCGATTTTCTACGGAACTCCATTGTTCTTTGCTGCCCTCGGCGGCATCTTTACCGAACGAAGCGGTGTTCTGAACCTTGGAGTCGAAGGCACCATGTTGCTCGGTGGTGTGAGCGGTGCGTGGGCTTCACAACATGTGGGTGGCAGCGCGTGGTTTACAGTTTTGATGTCAATCGTGATTGGCATGATTGCCGGTGGAATTACGTCGGCGTTACTCGCGTTCTTATGCGTGACGTTGAAGACAAATCAAACAGTCGCCGGATTGGCCATCACCATTTTTGCTGGCGCAGTTGGATTGTCGAGCTACTTCGCCAATATTTGGGGAGTCGCCGAGAATCCAGTTCCACGGCAGATTCGTCGACTCGACGCTTTTGGTCTCGCCGACACTCCGATTCTTGGACCAATCATTTTCAACCAGACTGTGCTCACCTACGCCTCGTGGGTTCTCGCCATCTTGGCGACGGTTTATCTGTTCCACACTCGTATCGGTTTACAGCTACGAGCCGTTGGCGAATCTCCGCAGACAGCTGATGCCATGGGAATCAGTGTTGTGAAGTACCGCTATCTGCACACGATTTTTGGTGGAGCACTTGCCGGCATTGGTGGAGTGTTCTACAGCCTCGCCATTGTTCCGACCTGGGTTGATGGGATGACTAAGGGTGCTGGTTGGATTGCCATTGCGCTCGTTATCTTCGGATTCTGGCGACCAAGCCTCACTCTGCTCGGCGCATATCTGTTTGGTGCGTTGCAGTCACTCGGCAGCACATTGAAGGCTCGCGGCGTCAACATCAGCGGCGACATCCTTGATGCTCTGCCCTTTGTCATGACCATTGTGGTCCTTGTTCTCGTCTCAAGTCGGTTTGCGCATCGCAAACTGGGAGCACCAGCTGCACTTGGTGTGCCCTACGAACGAGAAGAGCGATGACATCTAGTTCTATGACATCAATTTCAAACATCTCCCCCGAACTCAAACATGTTTGGCACCCGATCGGACGAATTGATTCGTTTACTGAAACTCCGACTCGTATTGAATTAGTCGGTGATCCCTACGTTGTTGTTCGACTCGATGGACAAGTCAAAGTATTCGCTGATGTGTGTCCACATCGTTATGCGCGACTCTCTGACGGAATCGTTGTTGGTTCAAACATTCAATGCCCGTATCACGGTTGGCAATTCGGTGCTAACGGAAAGTGCGCACATGTGCCGGCACTTGGCGCGGATGCCACATTGCCGCCCGCCCAACTCACAGCTCCGTTCGTGCAAGAAAAGTACGACCTCATTTGGGTGTCACCGCTTGAGCCCATCACCGACATCTTAGAAATTCCTGAATGGGACGATGAGTCGCTTGCGCATGTCTGGATGCCACCAGTTGATTTCAAAGCTGGTGCGGCCCAAGCCGTTGATAACTTCCTCGACTTCTCACACTTTCCATTTGTTCATGCCGGAACATTCGGTTCAGATAAAGACTTACTCGTCACCGACTACACCACCGAGCGCGGTGAGGACGGCTGGGGATTTGTTGTCAAGTACCCACACCTCATCGAAAATCACGAAGACCCGTTAGTCGCGACTGGCGAACACCCGTTAGTCCAAGAACGCTTCATGCGTTATGACTACCGTGTTCCATTCACTGCAAACTTGCGACTAGAGATTCCAACAACGGGAATGATCAACGCAATTGTCTTTTGGTGCCAGCCAGTCAACGCCGACACGACTCGGGCTCACATTGTGATGATTCGCAATGATTGCCACACACCCGAAGATTTTCAAGCCGCGATTGATTACGAGAATCGAATCTTTACTGAAGACTTAAAGGTCATTGAATTTCTCGCTGACAAGAGCGTTCCTCTTGATCGCGGTCAGGTGCATATTCGCTCTGATCGACACACCGTTGAGTTCAGGCGAATCTTGCTCAAGTTGCTCAACAGTTCAACTGAATAGATCTCAATCCTTAATTCGTTGATATTCCAAGGTTGAGTTGTTTCCCTTAGCATCAATCATGGTTTGCATCAACCGATCGCCTTTGGGGCTTTTCACGGCTTGACGTCGATGCGTTTCAATGCCATTGGGTGTCTTGACTATGTGAACCAATGCAACTCCATCAATTGATGCAGTCATTGAGACCGGACCAAGTGGAGACTGCATCGTCAATGCGGTCATTCCGTCTAGGACATATTCAAATGATGCGACTTGCCGCCGCAACTTGCCACGAACTTTGCTAGATGTCGTGATCTTGATGCCTTCTTTAGTGTCACTGATTTCTACCCAGGTGTTGTTAAACAACGATTTGATATGGGTGTCAATCTCTTCAGCGCCCATTGCTCGGGCAGCCAGCCATTCGCGGTATCCAGTTTGCGCCACCAGGCTCCAACGACCGATCCACGATGAGTACTCGGGAATTGCAGTGGGTTCATTCTTAGCTCGTTTTTTGCCGTGAGGATCAAATGCCTTGCGCTCTGCGTCTTCGGCCAACCCGTCGAGACGAGCCTCAATCGGGATGATTCTTTTCAACATAACTCCAACCGTATCTGCTTGATCAAGGTGTTACTAGAGTGCAGGAGTGGACAACCTCATGGACGCTCGGCATCAGGCGGTCATGGCTGAACTTGATCGAGTCGGCTGGCGGACCACCACAATCGGCTCGCCATTTATTGGCACAACCTGCGTCATTGACAATCATTTCGTGGCCAGTGCCATGGCTATTGAAGATCTCACCATCATCGAGGTCTACGACGTCGATCTAGACGACCCGATGGCACCTGGCCTTGTGACGCGGCCCCTTGATCCGGTTGTCAAAACGGCCCATCACCCCGGATTTCAACGCACTGTGTCGGCCACCGTGGTCGATCTGCGCAATCTTGCTCTTGACGAGGTCGGACCTGCTGTTTTTCAGGGCTTATCGGCCACGACGATCTCACATGTGCGGTCCCGTTGGCCTAGTTCTCAAGATACCCAAATGGACTAAAGTCCCTCGGGGCCATTGGTGATGAAAAACGCAGAGGCCGAGAGCCAACAACAACAGAATGCGGGGCACGTGTCTGCATCTGTCTCTTCGCCTTCTGCGTCCACCAGCACTCTTGCCGCAGCGCCAACAACTGCGTCTGCAGAAGGCCTACAACTTCTCGTACAGGCTCGCCTCAGCGTCAGTTCACCCAATGATCCGTTTGAACATGAAGCCGAGTCAATGGCCGACGAATTCGTCAAGAGCATGCACGGACGAACAGTGTCAGCACCCTCTTCATCGGCCGGATCAATTGCTCGATCAGTTCCCGACAGTGGTCTCGTTGAAGGCGGCGGCGGTCTTGCAACAACTGACGACACCGCAAGCGCAATCATGTCGGCACGCGCTGGGGGCCAAGGTTTAAGTGGTGATGTGCGATCACGCTTTGAAGGATTCTTTGGTGCCGATCTTGGCGGCGTAAAAATTCACAACGACGGCACATCCGACAACTTGTGTCGCTCAATCAATGCTGAAGCATTCACCACCGGCACCGACGTTTTCTTTTCATCACGAAGCTTCAAACCCGGAAGTTCAAGTGGAGACCACCTGCTCGCACACGAACTCACCCATGTCGTGCAACAAGGCAACGCACCCGCACTCTCACGACGCGCAATGCCCGACATCCAACGCATGTGGCCATTTTCTTCAGATACTGAAGAAAAGCCCATAGAAAAGGAACCTGCCGGTAGAGCGAAGTCTGACGGTACGCGATCAAAAGTTTCAATAGCAGGGCAAGTGGTAAACGCTGGTCGGCTACCTGCAGGCATAGCAGAACATGAATTGGAAGATGCAAATAAAGCTGATGAAGCCGGCGAGGCTGGTGAATCACTTGGGTTGATTGCCAGTACTGCTGCATTGTTTGCGAACGTAATCCAACTGTTGAACGAATGGGACAAAGAATCTTCTGCATCATCGCGTGATTTACTGATCATGTCGGTCAAAAACGGAATAGCTGCAGCTAAACAATCCACAGCTGTGGCACAGATGTCTGGGGCAACAGTCATTGCGTCTGCCATTCCAGGTTTAGGTCTTGCAGTTAACGTCATCGATCTTGCAACTCAATGCCTCAAAATTGATGGCCTCCCACGAGCCATTTCCCTTTACGAGAAGGAGATTGGAGATTTAAAGGCGATTGCTCTCTTTAAGCAACTGACAACTGATCAACTAAAACGTTACGCTTTTTCCACACAATTATTAGCGTCAGCCAAATCAAAATACAAGCGTGTGATCGTTGCATTGTTGAGCGATGTGGTCAGTATGTGCGGACAATTATCAATTCTCACAGCTATCGGAGCAAGTGCTGGCGGAGTCTTGGTCGCCGTCGGTGCTGCCACGAGAGGCTTATTAGCGCTCGAGGCGAAGGTCGCAGAATGGTCATCGGCTGAGGCGATCAATGAATCTCGAATAGAACTTGAAAAAGCTAAGCAAGCGTTGGCGGAACATGAAAAGAACAAGTCTGGCAACCCAACAGAAGATCAGGAAACTAAGGATCGTTTAACTAATGAAGTCACAAATCGGACGATTGACAATCTCGGACTGGATACCTATGCCGCTGCACGTGAGGTCATCAAGTATTGCGCAGGTGGTCTTAAGGTCAATGACGATGGCACCGTAAATGTTGATGAAAGAGCAATGGCTTTTGTCTCAAATTTTGATATTGATGAGAAGTGGATGCTGGATTATGCAAAACAGCCAAATGAGGAAAAGCTCGACAAGGGTGCCAAGATCATTTGCCAGTTTGTAGGAAGAGCAGCCAACCCACTCGCCTTGAAGCAAGACCTCCTCACGGCTGCAAAAAAGGCTCAAGTGTCACTCACTTATGTAGCCCGAGGTTCTGGTTATTTCGTATTTTGGAGCGGCAAGCAAATTGCTCACATTACCGTTGTCGGAGCAGAAGGTATTCAAGACAACGTCCTCAACCCACTTTGGAATGCAGCAACGGCAACCCCTGGTTTGATTTGGAGTTTCTTTCACGAAGCAAACAAACTAAACGAAGCAGTAGCTGCGGGTTCTTTCTCAAGTGAGCTACCGGATTATTTCTCAAGCGAAAAAGAATTGAATGACAAATGTGACTATTTATTTGGCACGATTATCTTTATCTATTTTGAGTCGCTGACTAAGCGTCGAGAAAAAGCCAGGCCCGAGATTCTCACCCGATTGCTGAAATCTCATTATGAAAAACTTGTTGAGACCGTAAAGAAAACTCAAACTGATGACACCGAGCCATACGCAAGTCCAACCCAGCAAATTGAATTCATCAATGAAAAAATCAAGGCAGCAATTGTTAGCAATCAAAACGGCGGAAACTTAATGGAGCTTCCAGTCTCAGTCAAAGATGGCAAAGTCGATTTCAAAATTAAGGATGATGAAAACACAAGTGCGAAAGAAGTAGACAACAAAGCAGACACTGAAGCTGGGAAGCCAGCAGAAGGGAACGACGGAAGCTGGTCGCGCCAGGCCTTTCCCCAAGAAAGGCATTTACGAGGCCGCGTTGGGAACCTAACTCGATACACCATTGAACCTTATTTCCAGCAGAAAGCTGCCCGTGGGACAGATGTCAAACCCGAAACCGTTACTACGTTGCTGAGGTCTCCCTACAGGAGTTTTGTTGAGGCCGCACATATGACTGTTGATGGCCGCAAGCCCTTTGCAACTGCAGCCGAACAAATCAAACTCATCAATGCAGTCATGGAGGAGGAGATCCTTTATGTCTTGCCAGAGCGGGTTGATGAAAATTCGCTCTCAGTCAAAGATGGCAAGGTGGATTTCAAATACAAGGGGGACAGCATGGCTAAGACCAAGGGCTGGTTTGCTGATTTCCGTGGCCGTAAAGCTGTCTAAGGCAAATGCACGCCGAAGGTCACAATCTGGCCCAGTAAGGACGTTTCTGTCAACCGAAAATTACCATTTGATCCCTAGCGCTACCCCCTCGTCGGCCGTATTCAAATATGGGACTTTGGGCTAATATCGGCGCAGGTGGATGGGCATGAAAACAGCAGAATCTGACAACCAAAAACAACAAGGCGCAGGACACGAGTCTGCGCCTATCTCTTCGCCGTCTGCACCCACCAGCACTCTTGTCGCAGCGCCAACAACTGCTTCTGAAGAAGGTCTACAGCTCCTCGTTCAAGCTCGCTTAAGTGTCAGTTCGCCTAATGACCCGTTTGAACATGAAGCCGAGTCAATGGCCGACGAATTCGTCAAGAGCATGCACGGACGAACAGTGTCAGCACCCTCTTCGTCGGTCGGGTCAGTTGCTCGATCAGTTCCCGACAATGGTCTCGTTGAGGGCGGCGGTGGACTCGCAACAACTGACGACACCGCAAGCGCAATCATGTCGGCACGCGCTGGGGGCCAAGGTTTAAGTGGTGATGTGCGATCACGCTTTGAAGGATTCTTTGGTGCCGATCTTGGCGGCGTGAAAATTCACAACGATGGCACATCAGACAACTTGTGTCGCTCAATCAATGCTGAAGCATTCACCACCGGCAATGACGTTTTCTTTTCATCACGTAGTTTCAAACCCGGAAGTTCAAGTGGTGACCATCTGTTGGCACATGAACTCACGCACGTGGTGCAACAAGGCAACGCACCCGCACTCTCACGACGCGCAATGCCCGACATCCAACGCGAGTGGTGGAACCCCTTTGCGGATAAAACGCGCCAAAAAGCAGCCGATGGGGCTGGGGCCCTTGCAGTTGGCAAATTAGGAACCGCAATAAACGGTGGCGTTAACGGCCAAACCACCGACACAGCCGGAAATTATATTGCACCTGATTTACAACCTGAAACAGTCAAAGCTTCCGCCACCACTGGTGGTGCACTATCGATCGTCGCTGATACAGCTGCGCTGCTGAATGCGATCATTCGGTTATACACGGAATGGAACACTGAAACAACAAGTTCGGTTCGAGATCAACTCGTAGGTGCCGTCAAATCAGCATTATCGGTATGTCAGGGATCAACCACGATTGCAGCCTCAGCCTCGGCAACACTTGTTGCGTTCGGAGCGCTTCCAGCTCTCGGAATCGCTTACGCCACAATTGACCTTGCACAACAAGCAATCAAGATCCATGAGACCAGACACGCTAAGTCGGCGGCTGATGTAAAGATTAAGGACCTCAAAGGTAAAGGGCTCCTTTCGGCTGACGAAAAAAAACTGCTGGCTTCGCTGACTAACTTGGCGGAATCCGCAGAAGATGAATACATTCGCTCGTCCTTCCGCTTGTCGGCCGACATTATTAGCATCAGCGGGCAGATTACTTTGCTTGCGACTTCGGCTAGTGGTGTGGGGGCTATCGCCGGCGGCGTCCTAGTTGGTATCGGCGCAGGTATTCAAGGCCTTGTACTATTCCAAAGCAAAGTTTCTCAGTGGATGTCATCAGGTTCCGTTCTTGAGTCCCGCTATGCCGTCAGCAAAGCAGAAGCCGAACTTAAGGCCCATGAAGACAGTTTGGGGGAAAACCCTAGTGACGAAGACAAAGCCAGGACCAAGGAACTCAAAGATCGCGTTGATGATTTGGCCGTTAAGAACATTGGGCTAGACGCATACGCCGCTGCTGCACAGCTCATCAAATACAGCGCAGGTTTAGTCCAAGCCGATGGAGAACTCGACCCAGAGGGACTCGCCCTAGTTGGCAACTTCAATATTTCCGCAACTTGGATGAAGGACTACGTGACAGGTGGTTCAAAGCCCGAAGTACTTGACAAAGGCGCACGTTTGATTTGCGAATTTGTCGGCAAGGCACCCAATGCACAAGGGCTTGTAGCCGACCTCAAAGCTGCCGCTTCATATGTTGCAAACGGGCTCAAGTGGGCGGTGTCGGGTGGATACTGGGTCTTGACCGTAGCTTCAAAGCTCGTGGTGAGTTTGGCAGTAACACCATTCGCCTTGCTCGTTGGACTATTTGGCAATTTAACTGGTAACCCTCAACTCGGCTACCGATTTATTGATGCTTACGCGAGTGTCGCTGAAAGTATCGGTAGTGGCATCGAAAACGGCGCCTCTGCTTTCTACAAGGCTGTCAAGAAGAAAGTTGTCAGCGACGAACCCAAGTATTTCTCCGACTCCCTGGACGTCCAACTTCGTACTTCTGAAGTTGTACTTCCAATCATCACAAATTATTTCAATGAGAAAGCCGATCGTGGAACAGATGTCAAGCCGGGAACCGTCACATCTCTCTTGAAGCCTGCGTACAAGACACTTACTGAAACCTCTAAAGCATCCCATCCTGATGGGAGTCAACCATTCACTAGCCCTACCGAACAGATGGTCATCGTCGACAATACGGTCAAAGTTCTCGTAAGGGACTTGGCTCCAGAACGCGTCAAAAAGGACTCAGTGGTTGTTGAGAAGGGCCAAGTTGACTTCAAGTACGTTGGTAGCGAGAAAGCCAAGACCAAGGGTTGGTTCGCAGGTTTGCGTGGCCGCGAGTCCGTTGAAGATTAATGCTCGGAATTCACCACACTCTCTCTGATTTCGGAATTTCACTGCTCCTGCCATCGGGGTACTACCCAACTCTTGACGAGAGCAATCATGCACTTGTCGAGAAGAAGGTCGACTTTGAAGATCAGGCGCCCGATAATCCTGAATTACTCATGTCAGTTCGCCGGTGGCGCACCAATGATGCAATCAATATCAGTGCAGAGATGTGCGCACATTTTCATTTGTATGAATTAGAAGATGCACATCAATGGATGGCCCCCGCACAACCGTTAACAAGCGATGGCCAAGTCGGTTCAATTCAAAATTTTGAATGCCACAGTGGCGAGGTTGGATTCGTTGCAACATTTGATCTCATCAACGACATCGTGACTTTTCGGGCAACATGGCCAAGTAACTACTCAAATTTCGGTGAACAACTATCCACCATTGTTGAATCAGCGCGCTACCTCAAACCCGGTGACGTCATGTCACAGAAAACTTCCATTGTGCAACCCATGATTGGAGTCTCAGCAATGCCCGGGGACTGGTTGGTCGACGAGCCTGAGTACTCAACTCTTCGCTTAGTCAGCGGTGACAACGTCTGGTTAATCCACCAAATGCTTGAGTTGCCAGTACTTGATGACTCATGGATAGAGCTGCCCATTGAAGTTGGCGACAGTCTCCATCAATTTCGTATGGTCCGTAATGCTGAAGGCACGGGTCTAGTCGGAACACACGATGGTCTTCGTAAATATCTCATCGAAGGTCTCGTTACCAATCCAGCTGATTTTTCAGAACTCATACGTATCTCTGAATCGGTGCGAATTCATCCGCGAATCGAATGGGACGTCTAGCGTTAGAGAGCCATGACTCAATTCAACGCTGACTATTACAAACGTTTTTACGGGCGCGGTGGAGTGCACGACAAAAAGCGCATCGCCCAACTCGGATCGGCGGTTCACAATATGTGTGCCTGGTGGGGTGTTGCACCTAAATCGGTTCTTGACATTGGTGCTGGGCCGGGACTTTGGCGCGATTGGTATCAAGATAACTTTCCGAATGTCCGCGTGACGTCAACCGATGTCAGCGAATATGCCTGCAAAAAATTTGGACATCAACATCGCGATATTTCGCAATGGACTCCGCCGCGCGCCTTTGATCTCGTGATCTGTCACGGGGTGTTGCAATACCCTGATGATGCAGCCGTTGAAGCAGCGATCGAAAACATTGCCAAGGCGACCCGACATGTTTTATATCTAGAGGTTCCAACACTTCTTGACTTTCACACGATTGTTGACACGTCATCAACCGATATGGAGGTTCATCAACGACCTGGTGATTGGTATCGCGAATTACTAGATCCGTATTTCGTGCAAGCTGGGTCTGGCCTATGGGTCCGCCGAGGTGGCGGTGTGCTGCTGTACGAACTCGAAGGAACGCGTTAACAAGTTAGCCATTAGTTGACGTGCGGACCGGACGTGACCAACCCGGATCATCGGTACGAATTGGTGATGGCCATTGACCTTCACCTGAGCTCTGACCCATCTCAACCATTCCATGTGGCGCTCCGTATTCAGCAAGTAGCTCCAGATACGGAACTGCATCAAATGCTTCAGGACCGCGAACCCCAGAGTGTTTCCACGCACCACTGGCAATGAGCTCAAGGGCCACTACTGGACAGATTGCGGTTTGCCACAATACGGCCTGACACCCCCAGTCCCCCATTGTTTCTTGGTTGTCGACGACGTGATACAGATACACCTCACGAGGTTTGCCATCTTTGGTGCCCTTGACCCACGTGCCTGCACAGGTTTTACCGGTCATTAAGTGACCGAGTTTCGCGGGGTTAGGTAAAACTGCTGCCAGTACATCGCGCGGTGCCACCTTGACATCACCAACTTGAATCTTCTCAGCCGAATCAAGTCCGAGATAGGCAAACGTCTTGAGCCAGTTAATGAAATCTGTGCCGAGTCCATACTTGAACGTCACGCGATTGCACTCAATTTCGCGAGGCATCAACAGCACTTCTTCGTGCTCAACATTCACACACTCAATGGGTCCAATACCTTCAGGAAAGTGAAATACCTCTGGTTCGCTGAAACAGTTCGTTGTGAAAATGCCACGCGACTTTTCCCACACCAATGGCGGGTTCAAACACTCTTCAATCGTTGTCCAGATCGAGAAGGTTGGCGCAAAGTCATAGCCCTCAATAGCCAAGTTGGCGCCATCACGAACACCAATCTCGTCAATTGCATCAAAGAGATGGTCGCTTGCATAACGCGCAAAGACATCAGACAAGCCTGGTTCAACACCCATACCGACAAGGGCGAGTAGTCCCTTTTCTACCCATGCATCGTGTGCTGCAAGTTGCTCTTTACCCAAGATGTCACCGACTTGGTTATACGGATCGGTTGGATGGGGACGACTGAGATTCATCGCCATATCGAGGTAATGAACCCCGGCTGTGAAACATGCGTTGAAGATTGGCTCATTCAGTCGCGGGTCGCACGCATTGACAACAATGTTGGCTTTCACTTCACGGATGAGGGCAACAATGTTGTCAACGCTCCGAGCATCTAACTGCACCGCCCGAAAACGCCCAGGGTCATCCAGTACTGCGATTGCTCGTTGGGCCGATTCAAAAGATACATCGGCCAAGATAAAGGATTGGAAAAAGGATCGGCTTTCCGCAATGGAAGCCATTGATGCACCGACGCCACCAGCGCCGATAACCAGGATATTCATACAAGTCCGTTTCATGAACGCCCCGTTGCGAGGTCGTAGTTACAGTCTTGCCTATTGAGAACCTACGCTGGTGGCATGGGACAACCTCTTGAAGAACGCTTACGACGACTCGAAGATATTTTGGCGATTCAACAGCTCTTTATTGATTACGGACTGGCTCTTGACGCCGGCGACCTCGATCGCTACGCCCAACTCTTTGCCATACAAGGAACGGTCAACCTTGGTCCCATTGGTCGAGCGACTGGACGAAGCGAAATTCAGGCCCTAATGGCTCAAGCGTTAGAAGGACTCGTTGGATCTTCGTTTCATATTGTGAGCAGCCCGCAGATCAACTTGCATGGAGACATAGCAACTTCACAAGTTATGTGGACGGTCATTCATCGCGACAAGAACGGCCAACCCCAAGTGACCATGATCGGCAAACATCACGATGAACTCATTCGTGAAAATGGTGAGTGGAAAATTCAAACCCGAAAGGGCACGGTCGATATCCCGTCAAAATATCGAGCGCCTGAAATCTAGAGACTCAGTTTTTGATCTCTCGCTTTAGCGCGAGAGAATTTCAAGTACTTGATTCACGCGTCCAGCATGAATCGTTTCTTCACGGCCATTGAGTCGCAAGAGTTTTTCAACTTCGGGATCAGTCTCTTGATCGGCCCAGGCTTGGTAACCGGCATCGCCACTCATCTCACCTTGCACAATGCCATGAAACATTTCCACCGAAATTTCATCGGGCATCGGAATTGGCAAAAGTGTGGCGACTTCTGCTGACGGTTCCCATTCGCGACCGAGTCGAATTGAAAGTGCCTTGGCGATACGACGAGCATGCGCTAGTTCTTCACGACCATTACGTCGCAAGAGTTCAGCCGCTTCTTCGTTACCAATACGGTCGGCCAACATGTTGTAGAACTTCTCTCCGCTCAGCTCTAAGCGATAGATCGTTTCCATGGCCTTGACATCAAGGACTCCTGCCCCGTTCAGAGCGGCAGCTGCGGTGTAAAAATTCTCTTCCATTGTTCAATCTCCTTCATCACAGACAAATTTGCATATATCAATTTGTCATATACCAATTTGTCACGGCTGATGAAGAGAACGATAGTCAATGAATCAGTAATCAGGCGGAACGAAGCCTGCTGGCCAGATAGTTGTGTCATCCCACACGATGCTCTCCATAGAAACCCCTCTCAATTCAGCGTTAGTCAGAGTGGTATTAAAGAAGAGGGCATAGTCCAATGTTGCGCCAGTCAGATTGGCTCCCGTCAAATCGGCATCAGTGAAATCAATACCCGTGAGATCCATGCCAGACATAATGGCACCAGCCAAATTGGCGCCTTGAAAATTTGCGAAGTACAGATCGAGGCCTCGCAGGTCAACGTTTTGACAATCTGCGAGTGGCATCACGTCACACGTGGGTGCAATCGTCGGAGTCGGCTGGGTCTTTGACGGTGCAGCGCTCGTGGCAGGGGTTGAGCCGTTGTCAACCGTCACTACCGGAAGCGTGGTTGGGGTTTCAGTTGAGATTTGAGTTGAGTTTTGAGTAGTGGTAACTGAGTTTTTCACTACTGAAGTAGCAGTATTTTGCATCACGTTGTTTTGTGGTGAGGTCGTTGAAGCTTTTAGTGAAGGACTCTCAACATTGACATTTGCGTTGGGAATAGTCGAAGAAGGTCCGACTTTCGCTGTAGCAATGTTCTCTTCGGCGTTTGTTGGTTGACCAATCGAATGGGTGTCATCACTGGAAGTTGCGCTGGGATTCTCTTGACCACATGCAGCCATCAACATCGTTGCGCCCACGATCAACCCAATTGCCCAATGCTTCACGTCGCAAAATTAAGTCTGCCAACTTTCATAGAGTTAGACCAGAGGTTGCCAAAGGATGAACAGCGGGTTTACAGGTTCACCAAAGTGCCGAACAAAGAGCCCACAATGGCCCCGGCTGCTCTTACTGTTGGCAAGCATTTTGACCAGTCACGTTCGCTGTCAATCAAGTTCAAAACTGGCTTACTGTACGCACCATTCTTTGACGACCACAATGCTGTTCTTCCGGCATCTAATGGACTGGTCACTAACGAGCCCATTTCACTCATCAGATCTTTAGAACCACTCACTAAACGCCAACGAATGTAATCAGCGGGTGAACATATATGCATTAATTGTTGCCAGAGATCAGGTTCACTGCGATGTAGCCATGACAACTTAGTTACGAGATGTGAATGATCGGGAATGACTCCGACCTCGTTGATCCACCACTGCTCATCATGTTTTTTCAGACACCATTGCGCATCAGCTTGTGAAGTCGTGTCACTAGCCCAAATAATTGGCCGAAGCGGCGTGCCGGCGTGGCTTAAGACAACAAGTCCTCCCTCACTACCAGTCACTGTGATATTCGAAAGATTGCTGAAATCAATTCCTTCGAGTGCAGCGACGACAGCCGCTACATAATCATCAGCAGCATCACCTTCTACTGCGATCGGCCCAACATCGTTTGCCGTGAAACCATGCGGGGATACAACGATCTGAATAACTGAGGCCATGGCTCTACTCTGTCACGAGTTGACTCAGGAATGAGTGAGAAGAGTGGGGTCTGCGCGTAACTCCTGGCGGACCATCGCTTCCCAGAAGCCATGAAACTTGTCGCCGTCAGATTGTTTCATGCGATCAACAAACCATTGTGGCAATGGAGAAGTGAGATCGCCACCGGCGGTCCGCACATGCCATGCTCGCTGGCAACGCTGCTCGAGAGCGACCGCACGTTGATGGACCGCGCGTATTGAGTTGCCCAGCACAAAAGTGCCGTGTCCTGCGAGCAACACAAGATCGGCATCGCCCATAGCTGCAACCGCGGCCGCAGCCGAACCTGGATCATCAACGCTGCCACCATATTCGCCAACAAGAACCAAGTCTCCACCGCCGCCAAGCACACTTGACTGATCGAGTGCTGGTGGAATCTCACCAAGATCGGCCCACACGGTTCCGTATAACGGATGATTGTGCACAGCGACTTCAACTTCAGGACGGGCCTTGTGCAATTCAAGATGAAGCGGGATTCCTAATGGGACTGGCCAATCACCTTCAACCAAGTTGCCGTCCATATCAATGCGAATGATGTGTTCGGCACGGAGTTCATTCCATAACAACAGCCATGGATTGCACAGCAATGTTCCATCATGCATATTGACGGTGATGTGGCCAGCCAAGTGATCGTTATATCCCTCGCGCCACAATGCCCGCGCCAAAAGAGCAATCTCTTGCTTGATTGTGAGGTCTGGCAAAAGCCGATCACGAGTTGGTTCAAACGGCTGCGCAGTCATGACTTCTATTCTTACCGATCAACGATCGCCACAGTGATCTGCATTCACTAATTGGTTTTTCTGGTGGCAGAAATAGCAGATTCTCCGCTGCTTGATACCACCAGTTTCTTCACCAGTTTTGCAATCCTTTTGGATGCTCGTCGCTGGCTCGTAATTGACTCACCGACGTCGCCCACATACCTGAGAGTTTTTACGGGTCGGCGGCGTGGGCTCAATCGACGTTCGTCACCCCCGACCAGCTGCGCATCCCGACTACCCCCAAACAACGGACAACTCGCTGCATCAACTGCTCGCTCGCCAACTAAGTGATCGAGAGTTCTCGGGTTTCGGGATTGAGCTTGAGTTTCCATCCGCCTTCGTGGGCAGCGTGGTGATGCCTTGAACACAGAGGGACCATGTTGTTGAGATCGGTCGCACCACCGCCTCCAGAATCAGATATGGCCCAATATTCAATGTGGTGAATGTTGCAGTGATCGAAAATGACTTCACAATCTGGGATTGCACATGTTGGGTATATCGCTTCAAGCGCCCGACGTTGGTGAATGGTCGCTAATCGTTTTGATCGGCCGACATCGATCGGTACTGATCGCCCATCAAGAACTACGGGCAATATTTCGGCTTCACAAGCCAACCTGCGCACCGTTTCAACCGGAAGATCGGCTCCGAGAGCAGTTCTGCAGGTGCCTCCAGCATGCAAACCGCTCTTCAATGATTCAAGATCAACATGAACAACGATCTCGGCACGGGCCGGGACGTCGCAAACTGTTTCGCTGGCACCGTTGACTAAAGCGATGAGGGCTTGGGCTTGGCGGTGATCGTTTGGTTCGATCCATGGCATCACTTCGACTGGTACTTCTTTGTCGCCCGAGTGGAACATGGCCTCTACGAAGCGACCGATCTTTGATTTCAAGATTGATGCGCTGATCGGATCGAATTTTCCGCTCACCGACAAACAACCATCAGCCTCAGTACGCATCTTGAAAAAGGTCTCACGTTTTTGACGCTCAAAGGTGGACAGCCCGTTGTCAGTAACGACCGACTTGGCGGTCTCTTTGACTAACTGATCGAACTGCGATGCCGTCATCGTGGTTGACGCTTCAACCAGTTCAGGTAGATGCGACAAGAAGGCATCGCGTTCAGCACCAGCGATCTTCAAACCACGACCTAATGCGTCAACATGGGCCGCAGTCGTGTCGCCAGCGGCTAGCACTGAGACCATTTCTGGTGCGACTTCAGTGACGAGACCACGTGAAACAACTTCTCGAGCTTCGCGAGATGTGAGGCCACCATGAGCGACAAGTTCACGCTCAGGAATCACAAACGTTGGTGCGACTGGGTCGTGCATCAACGAAATCATGCGAGCGTTCGCTTCGAGCATTTGTGCATCAAGTTTGGCTTGACGCACTCGAATCTCGGCCATGAAGGTGCGTAGTTCAGCGATATTCATTTCGCTGATCACGACCTTTGCCGGTCCACTCCACTCGAACAGAAACTTCAAAACAACCCCAATTTCATTGACTATTTAGAGACTTTTACGCTACGAACGTATGTTCTAAAGATACAAGAGGGGTGTTACAAAGTCAACTAGAAAATAGAAATGTTTAAATTTTTCTCCGAATCAGATCTCATCAGTGATGAGAACACGTCATTGATTTGAATTTCCTATCTCATTCCAACCCAAATTGAATGGACCAGTAGCAACTTCAAATTTAAACTCAGAAGATGAATCCTTGCCTGCCCACAACGGCGTTCCCTCAACTACCGAATTGAAAATGTTGCAAACTATCTTTCTTGTCTTGATCAAATCGCTTGTCCAGTCACTTTCAGACGCGATTGATCTCAATTCACTTGACTGAGTTTTCAATCTATTTTCCCAAGTATCGAGGATCGGCCTAGTAACCAAAAAATCACTCTTTGAGTTATTGCATCTTGAATCAGCGAGAACAAGATTCTCGATGGAATCGTTTGGCTTCCTTGACCATGGTAAGAAATGATCAACTTCACCTTTTCCATTGATGGAATATCCACAGTAGAAGCACTTGCCTGATTGCAATTCGTTAAGACTCTTTCGCATTTTGTCAGGGAAGTTTTCTCTTTCATTGCCGAAGAGATGTCCATATAGTTCTGATTCTGTTGTGGCCAAACGATTCATCTTGGCCACATCCCGGACCCAATGAATTTCAATCAGAGATCTAAACATCGGTCCTAGCTTGATCAAGACTTCCCCCACTCCTTCGAGGAGTTGAATGCGATCTGAATCAACTTTTCGCAAGGTTTTGATCCCAGTATTCTCCTGCCAATCAATTGAATAGAGAAAGACGAGATCTTGTTTACCTATTCGTTGAAGAAGAGGAATCGGATAGCGAACGAAGGTGTCTTCAACTGAGTCCAGAAGTTTTTCAAATTTCTCAGGATTCAATTTCTTACTTCTCAAAAATGAGTTACTTTGCCCTGAGGTAGTACTGCTCATGAAATCGTGTAGTGATCGAAGAACAGTTGCCTTTTTGTTTGTTATTTGCTTTAGTTCAATCGCTTGATCTCCAAGATAGAAAGTTTCAGCTTGCTTGTAGTAAATCTCGGTGACTTTTTCAGCGATGATCCGGGTAGGAATCGTGTTTACTGGCCCAAGTTCAGTTAATGAATCAATCAGACCGAGTAACAAAGCGAGTTTGTAGGTTGACGATCTTGACCCCTCGTCAATCACTCGCAATAGCCTTTCAACAACCAAGTCATTTTGAGCCATTTAGAGATTATGTCAGTTCCTATGTTCTCATAAACCAGCTTTTGATCGCTCTTGCTGTGAGTTCATAACAATGATTTTCAATTTTGACTCGCCCGGCGACCATCTACAGGGACTTTAGACCGTCGTACTTTGGTCTCGAAGCTTGCCACAATGGGTGTATGAGTGATCACACCCACGGTACCGATGTCATGAACGAGCTCATTCCCCTGGCTCGTGATTTACGCCATCAAATCCCCGATGTCATGAAAGCCTTTGCTGGACTCCACACAGCTGTTATGGCTCCAGGAGCATTAGATAGCAAGACAAAAGAACTCATTGCGCTCGCAATCGGAATTAGCCACCGATGCGATGGTTGCATTGCCTCACACGCTCGAGGTGCCGCTAAACAAGGTGCTACCGAGACCGAGGTAGCCGAAGCAATTGGTGTCGCGGTACTGATGAACGGTGGACCTGCGACTGTCTATGGCCCGCGGGCTTTGGCATCATTTAAAGACTTTGTCGCCGCCCAGAACTCAGCGACATAGAACTCAACGACATAGAACCCGTCCCGTCATCAAAAACTAGGCGACTGAGACCGTCATATGACACGATCTTTGTATGACGATCACTATCGCCTCAGTCAATGTGAACGGGCTTCGCGCCGCCGTAAAGAACGGAATGCACGCCTGGATTGACGAACGTCAACCCGACATCATCACGATGCAAGAAGTTCGATGCCCCGATGAATTAGTCGCCGAACTCATGGGTGATGGCTGGCATATCGCTCATGCCGAATGCAACCAGAAAGGCCGAGCTGGCGTTGCGGTTGCAAGTCGCTTCCCAATCACCACTTCGCTTGTTGGCGACAATCACAAAGTTCACAATTTCACCGGCCGTTGGATTCAGTCAGATATCAAAATCACCAAAACAAAAACACTTTCGGTTGTCTCGGCCTACGTACACACTGGAGATGCCGAATCACCCGAGCGCATGACTGAGAAATTCGCCTTTCTTGACGCAATGAGGAAGCGCATGCTTGATATGCGCTCTTCGGGAAATCTCTTGTTGCTCACTGGTGACTTAAATGTCGCTCATAAAGAACTCGATCTCAAAAACTGGAAGGGCAATCTGAAGAGTGCCGGCTTCTTGCCCGAAGAACGAGCCTGGTTTGATGAGATGTTTGACCAACACGGTTGGGTTGATGTTTTGCGTCAACATGCCGGTGAGGTAGCAGGTCCATATTCATGGTGGTCGTGGCGCGGTAAGGCCTTTGACAACAACGCTGGTTGGAGAATCGACTATCACATCGCGAGTCCCGAACTAGCCAAAAAGGCAAGTGCCGCCTTTGTTGATCGCGCCCCGTCGTATGACACCCGCTGGTCTGATCACGCGCCAGTTATTGCCACTTACGAAATCTGACAGAGATTCTTCAAGCCGTCTGCGCAAACCACTGAGCGAGCCGAACGAAGCCCTCATCTAGGCCAACCGTCGGCTTCCAATTCAGATCTTCTTGTGCGGGTCGCTGATCAAACCAATGCGCGGTTCCCAACTGTTCGGCAACAAAGCGTGTAATCGGCGGTTCGTCTTTTCGAAATAGGGGCCATAGTCGCTCAACCAAACTTCCAAGATTCCGAGCGATCACTGCCGGAACATGTTTTGGAGAAAACTCAACTCCGGCCGCCTCACAGATTCGACTTATCAATTCATTCACGGTTCGCGGCTCACCATTTGAAATGACATATGCCTTACCTGCACATGGTGAACCAGGTGCCACCGTATCGAGTGCGGCGATGTGCGCACTAATTGCATTGTCAATATATGTTGAATCAACGAGAGCATTACCTGAGCCGACCATAACCAAACGTCCTTGGCGGGCACGTTCAACAATTCGTCCCACGAGTTGAGTATCTCCAGGTCCCCAAACGAGGTGCGGACGAATTGCCACAACACCTAAATCTGTACTGTTCGCCTGCAATGCCAAAATCTCAGCTTGCGCCTTTGACTCGGCGTAGTAAGCCCGCTTACGTCCAGTTGTTGCTGGAGTCGCAATATCTCCCTCAATGGCAGCGCCGACATGAGCAACTGATGGAGTCGAAACATAGACCAAGCGTGATATCTCATGTTCATTCGCCGCGCGCAAAATATTGGATGTTCCATCAACATTGGTGGAGTGAAATTCTTCCCACGAACCCATGACCCCTACTCGGGCGGCACCATGGATGATCGCATCGCAACCACTTGCTGCTTCGGTGACCGACCCTCGATCACGAATATCCCCGGCAAACATTGTGATGTTCTGATGCGTCGTTTCAGTTGTTCGACGTTGGAAATACACAACGTGATCACCGCGCTCAGCAAGTTGTTGAGCAATGCCGCCAAGTAACAGGCTCCCCGCACCAGTCACCAGTACTTTCATTTTGATCGACCTGAAAGAACTTTCTGCATTCGTTGCCCCAATGCAGTGCGATCAATCTTTGAGTTATGGCGTATATCAACGGGAAGCTTTTTCGTCTCCCAAACCGTAACAACATCAACCTGCCCAAGTGCCTGACGCACCTGTGCCGTCAAGGCCGCCGAAGCAACATTCTCATTCTTTTGATCAGTTTCAAGAACCATAACGATTTGCTGAATACCTGGTTCGCCAATTCCTACCGCGGCGGCTCGCTGGACACCCGAAATCGTTTCACAGACAGTTTCCAACGGCACTGGCGTGATTGATCCTTGAGCCGTATGAATCATGTGCACGACTCGTCCTTCAATCCAGAGGTTGCCATCACTATCTAGATGGCCGACATCGCCGGTGCGATGCCAGGTCAACCCATCGCTTGCAAAACGAGCCTTCTGTTGGGTGAGCCACAATCGGTTATAGCCAAGTGACATCCATGGTGCGCTCACAACTACTTCACCAGTTTCGCCATGTGATAATTCGGTAACCCCACCATCAACTGCCACGATCTTGACATGGCAGTTGTTCACTGGCTTGCCAACACACACGCCTGCACCTTCACCGGCTGCCTCGCGTTGTTTAAGTGAAAGGTCAGCGACTGGCAAGACTTCGGTCATTCCGTAAGGGGTATGCATTTCGGCTTGCGGACACAGCCGTGTCATCTGACGCAAAGTTTCAATCGGGACCGGTGCACCCGCTGACATCACCAGTTGTACTTGCTTTAACGAAGACAAGTTTGTCGTAGAAGTCTTGAGAACATTTGCTAATGCTGCTGGCGAAGCGAAAACCATCGTGGCTTCAGTCGCCCGACATGCATCATCTAAAGCTTGCGCAGTAAGAGTGGCTGGCGAGGTGACATCCATGTCGGCGAGACCAGTTGTGATACCTAGCGCCGGACCAAACAATGCGAACGGTGCGAATGCGGCCACAAAACTGTCAGTGTCCGTGATGTTGTACACCGCTTGCAAAATATCGCGCTGTGCCCCAAGTTGACCATGTGTGTAACGCACGCCCTTGGCCGGACCAGTCGCACCAGATGTAAAGAGAATGGCCGCCAAATCATTTGCTACAGGTTCAGCAAGCGCCAATTGCGAGAGCCCCTCAAGTTGCATGGAGTTTTGTAATGACTTGAGATCAATGAAAGTCGCGCGTGCCGCCCAGCGCAAAGTTCGAGCTGCAACTACGGCCGCGCGGACGCCAACGACATGTTGCACCCTCGATGATTTGACTGCACGTCCCAAGCCTTTGATGCCAAGTCCACGATCGGCGATGACTGTCACCGCCCCGATACGCCAACAGGCATACACCACGGCAATGAGATCAATGCTTGGTGGCACAAGTACAGCAACACGGTCACCTGAATGAACACCTTGTTGAATTAAGCCCTGAGCGAAACTTGCGACACGGGAATCGAGGTCCGAGAATTTCACGGATGACTTATCTGCTCCGTCGTAAATCGCCAAAGTATTTTGACGGCTTGGACTTTCAATACGTGACCAAAGGGATTCGCCGACTTTGGTTGCATCGACTGCTTGTGGATTTATTGACCCTGACTGCGAGATCGCATTCTCAACGAATGTTGCGATCGAAGTTTCAAGAACTGCTAAATGCCCACTATTAGCGACTCTGTGAATCTGCACATCAGATAACCGCTTGATCAGATCATCAGCAAAATCGTCATTAAAAACAGGGTCTTTTGCACCCCACCACAGCCGAACTGGAACATTTAGTTTCGGCAATTGTGCAGCAACTTCGGCAATGTCATTGAATGATTCGTGTCTATCGTTGAAAGGGACATCAGCGACAAATCCAGCAATTCCATCTCGGTCAGTTCGATTGATATAGGGCGCAACTAAACCCTGACGCTGTTCCTTTGAAAGACCCGCACCTGGCAAGAATGCAGTTCCTCGCACAAACAAAGACGTATTGCGCGTGATCGTGCGGTGCAATCCCCCGCTCGCAGAGATCTGTATCAGGCGTGGAGCTTTGCGCCCTTCAGGTACTGCAATCCCCGTATTTGACAGAACCAATCCAGCAACTTTTTCTGGATGCGCAACGGCATACCCCATTGCAATCGCTCCACCCCAGTCTTGGGCAACGAGCCATATCGGACCCGTAATGCCAAGTGCGTTGACAAAATCGTTGATATCAGCAACACGATCGCGATAACGACGAGCGCCCACTTGCTCGGAGTAACCCATCGATAAATGATCGGGAGCTATCACACGAAATTCAGCATTGAGTTCATGCAGCAATCGCGACCACAAATATGACCATGTCGGGTTGCCATGCAGACACAGCACTGTTGGTGCGCTGTCATCTAAACCTGGACGATCTAGATAGTGCCAACGATGTGTTTTCTCATCGTGACTGAGTACTTCAACGGTGTGCGACCACGAAGGATCAAGCCCAATCTCGCCCAACAGTTGTGCGGACGGAGCGGTCATTGTCACCAAAGAATTTCTGAGAAACTGGTGTTCAAACCAGAACCAATTCCCATACACAACACTCGTTGGCCGGGCTCTATCTGATCCTGCACGCTCGCCAACGTAATCGGCACTGCGGCAGGGCCGACATTGCCATACTTCGGAAAGGTCAATGGAACCTTTGACGAATCAATTGCTAAACGGTCACACAACATCGTGGTATGAACTTTGCTCACTTGATGGAAGATGTACCAATCAAGTCCATCGGTCCAATCAAAGTCAGCCTTTGATGCTTCCCAAGCATCAGCGGCCAAATCAAGACCGGCTACAAGCAGACCATGTGTATCGGTGGTCATGCGATCAAGGTTGCCGATACACAATGCATTGTGTTCAGTACCAGCGCGGGCAACTCCACCGATGAGGCGATGCACATCACCATGGCGGTTCTTGCGTGCCATCACCATGGCTGCTGCACCTGAACCAAGAGTGAGCGATGCGAACTCGGCGAACACATCACCAGCAATTGAATTCGGGTTACGTAAGCGTTCGAGAGTTGTTTGCTGCGTGTAGCGGCTTCCCTCTCCGTCAACAATGAGGGCATACTCAACAGTTCCTGCATCAAGCATCGTGGCTGCCAAGTGCATTGCATTGATAAATCCGAGACAGGCATTTGCGATGTCGAAGTTGAGGCACGAAGTTGACAAGCCCAACTGATGATGAACCGCACAGGCAACAGATGGCTCAAGGTTTTCTTTACAGACCGACGTCGAAATCAAAATACCGATCTTTGAAGGATCAATACCAGCCTTCTCAATGGCGGCACGACCCGCCATCGCAGCGGCATCGGTGAAAGATACATCATCATCCCACCAGCGACGTTCTTCAATACCAGCGAGGCCAGCTAGTAGACCTGGTCGCAAACCGTTGCGCTGGTATGTTTCGGCCAGTTGCTCGTCAATCCAATCAGAGGTGACGATACGAGGCGCTTCAACAGCGGCCAGGCTCAAGATTCCACTGTGTTGGTGCCGGAACACCGAATTTTTGTTCATCCCCAGCCTTCCAACATGGTTAACGACAGGCTAATGAAAAACGACCCAAAAATGTCCCCGTTCCCCGTGATTCTGGTGTGGATTTGTTGCGTATTTCGCAACAAATCCACACCAGAATCACAAATGCGGGTGAAGTTGGCTACCAGGTACCTCGATATATGTGGGTTCCCATGACATTGATTTTGACATAGAGCGAGCAGGAGTCATCCCCGGAACCACTGAACGAGCAACTCACACTCCCCGAGCCTCCGGAAACCGAGATGGATCCAGAAAAAGCGAGTTCGCCATTGCTGGGATCATCAAAGTCGATCGAGAAGTCGAGCCTGATGGCAAACTTCGGGTGACGCCTGTATCGATGCGAGAGGTACGTCCATGAAGTGCTCTTCTCGAACTTGAAGCCCAAACCACCCGCCAGCACATGGGTCGTACTGTTGTAATCCAGGTCGAACTCATAGGAAAGGCCGTTGTGGTAATAACTGAATTCGATGTGGAAAACACTCAACTGACCGCACGAGATCGTCATGTTCCCAGAAAAAACGTACTTCTTGCTACCCATTGACATATCGCCACTGGTAGCCGTCGCAAAGTTGGCACATGACCCACTGGTCACGGGAATATCCATGCTCATGGAGTAGTTGAACGAATTGATATCCATGGTGCCGCCCACCATGGCCCAATCGGACAGACTCACCGATCCAGCCATATGCAGAAGTGTGCTGTTCATCGTCAAACTGAAATCACCAACCATCGAACCCATGGGCAGGGTGAAATCGCCATTGAAACTCACATCCGAACTGGTTGATGTGATGTCAATGATCAGTTCCATGTCGTTGTACGTCGTGCCAGCCAATTCCAAGTTCTGCACACTCATATCGGTATAGAACGTCGGAAGTCCGTCGTCGTCCACACCAACCTCGAGGTCGAAATGTAGCGAGGCGTCTCCGAGCATTGCGTCGAAAAGAAAAGCCGCGCCAGGGGCAATGACGTAATCGCCGACCGTGCAACCAGCGGGTGCATAAGTCAATTGGAATTGCTTGGTCGTGAATACTCCACCCTCGATAGCTACTGCTGCGTTGCTGTTCGTTGCATCAAAACCGAATTGGAAACAGGGCTGCGAGTAACTGATGTTCAGGACCAAGTCACCCTTGATCCAATCAGTTCCGGTCATCACGCCGGTGGCTTTGGAAGGATCGAAGTACACCGTCGCTCCGAGACCGAGCCCGGGACTACCGTTCACAAGTTCGACCTGCGCTGTCATTGACCACAGATGCGCGCCCGGAATGCCAAACGCATCATCCCATAGATACACGTAACCAGTTTGCGGATGCGATAACGGTGTTGTGACACCATCGGGCTCACCGATGGGTTCTTGGGCAACATTGACCGAATCAATGTCAAGTCCGGCATTGACGCCGTCGACAAAAATCTTCGAACGCAAACCAGTCTGCGTCGAATTGGTTATTGCCACCGTGACCGAGACTTTGGTCCAATCACTTCCTGCCGTGAAATTCAACGTAGCGGTATTTTGCGTCGAACCACCCGTGCCCGACAAAGTGAGGTGACCCGAAACATTTGTCCCTGATGTCGACTTGACGTACATATACATGGTCTGCGATGACCCGTTAGTCAGCACCCCGGGAGTGTCGAACTGCACTCCTCCGGAGTCCGCGGTCGATTTCGAAATTTTGAGATAACCGCTACCCGACTGAGAATTGGCGACGTCATTCATTTGAAACTGACTGGCCGACGAGCCAAAGATGGTCCAATCAAACTGCTGCACACTGACGTCATCGACATCGAGAGTCTGTCCCGCTGTCGTCAGCCATACTTCGACGCTCATCGAGGTGTGGCCCGAATTGGCTATCGATAATTGACCCGAAAGCATCTGCCAATCAGACGTTGCAGTGAAATTGAGTGCTTTACTTTCCACAGTTCCACCCAATGCCTTGATCACGAACCGCCCCGAAATTGGCGTGCCCGTGGATGAACGCACCCAAACCGTTCCTGAATACTTCTCACCGACAACTGGGACTACCGAAATATCGTGCTGAACGCCACCATCATTAACCCCGGTTTTGGAAAACTGGAGTACGCCGCTGCTTTCATGAGCACGCGTCGAATCCACTCTGATCACCTGAGTGACCTGGCCATCGGATGGATTCATCTTTTTCCAAGGGTCAGATTGAACGACAGTGTCTTGCGTCAAAGTGATGGCATCGATATCCAACGAACTCCGATCGTTGCTCGTCAATTTGATTCCTGGAATCAAATTCGAGTGCGAATTCTTTGCCGTCAGAGTTAAAACTACGACTTGCCAATCAGCAGTCGCCGAAAAAGTCAAAGACTTCTTCTCGTCGGAACTCGAGCCATCGCCCGCTGTCAAATTCAGAGATCCGTTGACTGTGTTGCCATTAGTTGATCGGACACTCGCCTGCAAGGTCCACGTTGATCCAGGCTGCACCGAAGACGCAACGTTTGTGTTGATTCCACCATTGGCGCCATTGCTGACCACACGGTTGAAGGTCAATCCGTCGGCAGCCGAAGTGCGATCATTTACTAAGGTTTGGAACACCGTCACCCCAGATGGCTCCGAGTTCAACCACGGAGTCATCTGACGCGCGTCGGCATCGTCAATCAGCAAATATGCACCAAGAGTTGACGACTTGACATAGGTCTTGATCGTGGTGTTGTTGGTCTTTGTCACCGGAATCGTGATCCATACTTGCTGCCACGTCCCATTGGCCGTGAACGAAACCCAACGTTGTTCCGTCGTGCCCCCTTCGAGGCCGATACCCAATTGCCCGCTCATGTTTGAGCCGGTTGCCGACTTGACCCACACCGACGCCGTGTAGTTGTCGCCCGCGACTGGAGTGAATGTGCTTGGGTAATAAATCGAACCAGCCGAGCCCTTGGCGGCAAACTGCAAATAGTTGTTTCCGCCGTGGGCCTTCGTTGAATCGTTGTAGGCGGCTATCTCAACGGTTCCATTAGTACCTGCCGAGATATCCCAAGGCGTCGGCTGCGTCAGACCAACAAGTTGAATCGCAACATCATCAACCATCAATCCCTGTCCAGCCGTGGTGTTATCGAATTGCATGCGCAAGGATGTTCCACCAGAACCGTTGATCGGAAGATTGACAGATATTTGTTGCCACGTACTCGTGGCCGTAAAGGACGAATTGACCGTGTCAGTGGTCCCGTTGACAGAAACTGTCATTTTGCCCGAGACGTTGGTGCCACTTGATTTCACCCATGCAGTCGCCACATATGTGCTTCCCTGAACTGGTCCTTCCGTTGTGTCTTGGAACGCTGAAGCAGCACCACTGGCGGCCTTTAATTGCATGTAGCCGGATCCGGCATGCGCTTGTAATGAATCCTCGTACAAGTGAACAATGGAACTTCCGGAATACACCTGGAAATTGTCGAAACGCACGCCCTTCGTCGAACTGTTCGTGCCATGATCGTCGACCGCTTGACCAAAGAACCCTGATCGGTTACCCGATGTCATAGTTACTGTCGAGTTTTTCAGTACTTCGTTCGTGTCAAGACGAGTAATCAAGACCGTTACGTCGTCACCGACCGCCGTCAAACGAACCCTCATCCAAACGTTGCCGGGCAATTCATTATCGTCCCAGCCGCCAATGTTCGTCCACGACTCGCCGTCGACTGAAACAAATCCGTCGTCATGATTATCAGTATCGATCTGATACGCAAACCCGTCGGCAGTATTTCCAGTTCCGGTCATCCAGAATCCCAAATTGATGGTCTCCCGGGAATCAATATTCGGAAAGTAAACATCGACCGCAGCATCGAAATCTCCATTGGTGTTCCCCCATGTATCACTGTTGAACCACCAATATTCGTTGTCACCATCACTGCGCAAAGACCTGCCCGGATTTCCAATCGTCGAGTCATAGACCACATCGCTCGAATAATTGATCGGGGCTGCAGATTCGAAATCAGTAGATCCAAGTCCATACCACTTCGCAGAAGTCGCAGGCGCGACTTCGACTCCTACGCCTAGAACGGATGCATTGTCCAAATAAATAGTTTGCGGGCTTGATGTTGTCGCCGTACTGGTGATAAAGACTTCGATACGCAACGACGTGTGACCCGAATTTGCCACAGTTAAGCTCTCGCTGATCAGCGTCCATGTGGGAGTCGCAGTGAAGTATTTGAATTCTTGCTCACTTGTTCCTCCCACTCCGGACACTTTGAGAGTGGCGGAAGTGTTGGCCGGGCTCTTGACCCAAACCGAAGCGGTATAGGTGGCTCCCTGGGTCGGCGCGGCGAGGTCGTAGTAAACAGATGTGCTATTGGCACGAGCCTCGTATTCGAGTGATCCCAAGCCACCGTCTGGGTAAGCATTGGTTCCATCTGTCGAAACGAATTCGACGAGGGCATTAGAGGTTGTGGGGCTTGGAGTCCAAGGAACCTGTTGCAAACTCATGTCATCAAAGAGAACTTCAGAGTTTGCTGTCGCCATGTCTTTAAAACCCGGGCGCAGATCCGTATGTCCCGAGTGAGCCATGTACAAGGTGACCCGAAATTTTTGCCAGGTTGGCGTCAGTGTTATCGGCGCAATAGCACTATCTGTTGTTCCGCCCGTCGCGTCTAAATAGACGTTTCCTGTCATCGTGGTACACGTGCGGCATTTGGCCCAACCCTCAAACGTGTACGTCGAATACTGCACAGGTGATTCGAGGGTCGACCAGTACATATCCCAGTTGCTCGACGAACCGACAGCATGAATCACGCCCGAACCACCGTGGGTCGTTCCGGATTCGATACCGACAGTCACGCTTACATTTGAAAGCTCCGTCGGCTTGTCCACGTTTGGCATTCCCATCAGACTGCTCACAGTCAAGGTCATGTCATCGAAAAGAATTTCGTAGCCGCTCAACGCCATGTCTTTGAGGCCTGGCCGAACGTCGGTGTGTCCCGAATTGGCCATGTACAAAGTCACGGTGAACTGCTGCCACGTTTGAGTAACAGTGATTGGTTGTGTCACCGAATCGGTGGTCCCGCCACTGGTCTCCATGTACACATTTCCAGTCATGCTCGAACATGCACTGCATTTCACCCAACCGCTATAGGTGTACGTCGTGAACTGCGAGGCAGGGTCATTGCTCGACCAATACATGTCCCAATTCGTCGATGAGCCAGTGACACTCAAAACACCCTGGCCGGTGTGTGCTATCGATGGCTGAATCTTGACGCTCGGACTCCCACTGGCCACACCAGAAAGAACCGTCGGAATCACAATATTTGGGGCCGAGACGATCGACGTCACCGAGGTTGTCGTCGCCGGCGTAAACGTCACCGAATCGACCACGATGGAGTCGCCCGCATCGAGTGGATCAAGCGTGACGGTGAAAGATGTCTTGCACGTCGAACCCGTCACCGTGTACGAAACTTGTGTCCACGATGTCGTCACGTTGAACACCTGATAATTGGACAATGTTGATTGCGATGAGCATCCCGACGCAGTGCCTTTTTGATCGACCCACAAACCGATTCGACCCGTCGTCGTGTCGGGTGACTTGACCCAAGCCGACAACGTATAACTCGCACCCGAAACCGGAGCCCACGCGATGCTCTGGTATAGGCCGACGTCGTTGTACGTGCTACTCAATGTGCCGGTGTTCTTCAATTGCACACCGGTACTTCCGAGCGGTTCGACGGTCGAGGACTGATTCAGCAAAATTGTTTTGGTGAAACCACTGCTCATTGACCAACTGGTCGTATCGCCCGACTCAAAATCACCATTGAGTAATACATTCAGATTTTCGGCGTTGCCACCCGGTAACAAATTGTCGGTCGTTCCTCCTGCCGGCATAGCCGGCGTGAACGTGACGGCATCAATCTCGATCGTGTCGCCGGCATCCAAGGGGTCGAGAATAATCCGGAAGGATGTTCGACAGGCCGTTCCAGTTGTCGTGAACGTGAACTGTTGCCACTCGGTTGTCACATTGAATATTTGGTATTGCGCCAGAGTTGCCAGCGTCGAACAACCCGATGCAGTTCCTTTTTGTTCGATCCACAAGCCGACTCGACCTGTCGTTGTGTCTGGTGACTTAACCCAAGCTGACAGAGTGTATTCAGCTCCAGATTTTGGGGCCCAAGCAATATCTTGATACAGGCCAGCGTCGTTGTACGGACCACCCGAGGTGTACTTGTTGAACACCTTGACTGCGGTACTGCCCTCATCATCAGTCGGTGCAGTTTCGCCACTCAACACCGTTGTTGTGTAATTACTGCTCGTGGACCAACCCGTGGTGTCCCCGGTTTCGAAGTCTCCGTTTTTGGTGATCTCGAACGATTCAAGATCTCCGTTGACCAACACATCGCCCGAATTTCCGTCCTCAAAGTCGCCATTAGTAAAGATCGAACCACCAACGCTGGCCTCGAAGTCCGGATCCGGCATCAGATTGGAAGGTGCAACAGCGTCTTCGAAATCGCCGTGGGGTATCAAACTGATTCCCTGACGATCATCGAAACTTCCATCCACCGCCGTGGTGTTGTCCGGCTCGAAATTGCCGGTCGGAACCAATGAAGCATCATCGAACTGTCCCACAGGAAGATTCGACTCGGTTCCACTGACGTCCATTTCGATGTACACCTCATTCGTTCCACCGCCTGACACAGCCCCAATGTTGACGCCCATTGGAAACTTGTTTCCGCTGACAGTCACGAATGCTTCGGCGCCAATGGTCAGGCTGTACGTCTCCCCTTCTTTTCCAATATGAAACGTGATCGTGTCCAATGAAAAGCCACTATTAGACATCGATACATCCAACGAAGCATCAAGGGAAAAATCACTGTCGTCGTACCAACCGGTTGCCTGAATGGCCGACAACGAAGCGGAAACGCCTACTTTGCTCATCAAGTAGCCGGGGACCACGAATTGGGCGGTCAAATTATTGACGCCTTCTTCGAGCGTCAAAACATTGCCGTACAAAGTGACGCTGGGAAGGGTCGTCAAGTTCGTATACGCCCAACCAGTCAATTGAGACGAGGTCAACTCGATCCCTTCCGAATCACCGCCGTCAACATCTCCACCAACGGCGGCTTGCGCCAGCACGACTCCATCTTGGGTCCATTCGGCGCAGCCACTCGTGCCTGTCGTCAGAATGTCCGGTATCGAAATGAGAATGCCTCCACAGAATTCGAAGTTCAAGCCGTCGTTGGTCGCGCTGAGATCGGGCATCACCATGTTCGGATCGAAGGAATCGTCACGTTCACCCTTCCAAATCGTGATGGTCGGTGCAGTAATCGTGAAGTCACCAAACGTGGAATCAGGGGCGAGACCACTCATTCGCCCCCACGAGCCATCGGTGTTAAGTGCTCCAGAGATTTGAATCGACGGAAGCCCATTCGGCAACGTAATCTGCCCATTTTCCCAACCGAGGTAAAGCCCTTCAGCGTCGGGGCAATAGTCGTCAAGTTCGCAGTCGTCACCCAAGCTGAAGTCGGTAGTGACAGTCACGCCGGTCGTGCTGTTGTACCAAGATAATTCGCTGATCGTCACGTTCCAGTTGATTTCTGCTTCTGTTGATCCAACGGTCCCGGTAATCGAACTGGCGGCAATCGTCAAACCGGTAAAGCCAGGAATCGTCCATGCCTGACCGACGGCCACAGAAAGCGTTGCAGTCCAGTTGTCTTCGTCGATATAGGTGAGTGTGGCATCTTTCAGATACGTGCCGGTGGCGTCAAATTCGATTTGCGTCGGACCACTAATTGACGACGTGATGGTGGTGGCCATGGGTTGGCGACCGCCGAAAATTTGCTGCAACGTTCGCACCCCCGCGGTTTGAACCTTGGCTTCACTATCCATTCCCAACGATCCGCCACTCAAACCAAAACCAGCAGACAACGGAATCCGTCCACCAGCAACATCATTAATTGATCCACTGAACTTGTAATACGGAACAGTACGCGCCACACCATTCTTCACATAACCGGCACTCTCATAACGACCCGCCAACGGAATCGGAGTCGCACCCATCCGCAACACACCCGCAACCGTCAAACTGAAAGCACCCTCTCCTTGAATATCACCATCCAACAAAATGCGACTGTTCTTACGCGACAACACCATCGCAACATTCGTGTCTTTCACAATCGAACCGGTCTTGTTCGAGAACTTGATCGTGAGACGCGTCAAAGAATCCCAACCCGCCGGCAAAGGCAACATCTTGACCTCGTTCGACGTGACGCTCACCTTGCCGTCAATCGCACCATTGTCAATCGTGATCGAACCCTGAATACTCGGCTTCGACATCGGCTGACTCAAACCCAAAACCTGACCACCACCATTATTGATAGCAACATTCCATGTTTTCGCCGCCGAATACGTGAACGTTCCATTCATCGTCAACTTCGAACTCGTCAACACCGCCGTCGTGGCAAGATCCCACGTCACCACATTGTTCTTACTCGCAATCACACCAGTGAGATCTTTCGTCGCCACAGTCAACACTGGGAAAACTTTGGGTGCCCATGTCTTTGTCGACGCATTCAAAATACGGACCCGCCACGCCTTCTCATCCAAAATCAACACGCGTGCATTGGCAACAACTGGTGTCGTGTCACCAAGCACAACTGTCGTCGTTCCAGTCACACCAGGAACACGTTCAGTCATTTCAATCGTCGTCACACCCGTCGCAGTCGTTTTATCAATCACACCCGCCGCACCACTACCCGTAATACTCCACGTCGCTTTGACATCCACAGCATCATTCTTCGGTGCCGAATACGAACCCGCTAACGCAACAGTCTTTCCAGCAAAAGGAACCGAACCCTTCGCCGACAACTTGTAACTACCGTCATCGTTCAACGCACCCAACAAATCAATCTTGCCTAAGCCACGCGACAACGAATACTTCACCTCACCAACTAACGCCTTCTTCGCAACCGAATACGTCAACACCAAAGACGCATCGTTGTTCCACGTCGGAACAATCTTGGGATGCTTAGCCAACACCACCGTCACCGAACCAGACATCACACCATCAACAGTTCTCAACGAACCAGAAAAATCGGCATCCAATAACTCAAAACCACCAACCGAACCAGAACCACCCGTAATCGTGGTCACCCAATTCGCATCATCAACCACCGAAGTCGAACCCGTCAACTTAATCCCAGCCGGTGCCACAACATCAACAACCGCTTCACCAGCAACCGGAACCGAACCACTCTCAGTCGGTGCCACCGAATCAGCTGGAACCGACGTATCAACAACCGAATCAGCCGGAGCATCAGTACTCAACGAACCCGAATCACCCGAACCCACCAAAGCCACCACACCAAAAACCACACTGCCCAACGCCACCACACCAACCGCCGCCGCCACCAACGGATTCTTTACGGCAAACCCAAAAAACTTTGTCAACATTGCGTCCTCAATCCCCTGATCGAGGATCCGAACCCCAAGTTGTTAGTGGGTCACTATACTCCAAATTGTCGGTGCTAATGACATTAAAATTCGAAGACAAATTCGGTCAAGACGACTCGAAATCATCCAGTTGTCAGTCGTTCCAGAAACGCTGCTCTTTAAATGGGTCGGCATACATGTGGTAGCCGTTTCGCTCCCAAAAACCTGGGGCATCCTTCGGAATCAGCTCAATTCCCCGCAGCCATTTGGCGCTCTTCCAGAAATACAAGTGCGGAATGACAATGCGAACTGGGCCGCCGTGCTCGGGAGTGATCTCTTCACCCTCAAACGCATAGGCCACGAGCGCTTCATCAGTCGTGATGTCGGGCAGTGGCACATTAGTGGTGTACCCGAATTCAGCATGCTCCATGACGTGAGTCGCTTCAGGCTGAACACCGGCCATTTCGAAAAGATCGCGCACTCGCACCCCGGTCCAAGTGGTGTCAAATTTGCTCCATTTGGTGACGCAATGAATGTCAAAAGTCAATGACACACTTGGTAAAGCCTTCAATTCGTCGAGAGTCAAGGTGAAGGGACGATCAACCAGACCAAAAATGTTTAAGTTCCATTGACCAGGCTCATAATCGGGGATATCGCCCACGTGAAGAACCGGAAAACGATCAGTTAAATACTGACCGGGTGGCAAGCGGTTGGCGTCTAGGCCTTTTGCGGAAATGTCCTGCCTATTGCGCTCAAAAAAACTCATAACTGTATTCTGACCCATATTTCACATGAGAACACCGCCCGAGTCTGTGGTTTTTCGGCTGTAGTTTGACTCCATGGTTGAAGTGTCCACCATCTACCTCGTTCGGCACGCCAAAGCGGGTGACCGATCCTCTTGGGACGGCGACGACACCATTCGCCCCCTGTCGGGCAAGGGCCGCCGCCAGGCTGTTGCCATCAGCGATCGACTTTTCGATTTAATCGCAGCACATCCGGACGCCCAACTCATCTCAAGTCCCTACATTCGCTGCATGCAAACCCTTGAGCCCCTCGCTGCCCGTCTTCATTCTCAGGTGTTGGCCGACCCACGACTCGCTGAGGGTTACAACCGTGATGGGGCACTTGAACTGATCTCTACCTTGCCTAACGGATCGGTCTTATGTAGCCACGGTGATGTCATTCCCGATGTGATGGCCGCTTTACAACGACGCCATGCCGAGATCATTGGTGATCCCGATTGGCGCAAGGGCACAGTTTGGGTTTTGGCTCGTGAAAATGGCGAGGTCACCGAAGCATCGGTGTGGGCGCCGCCGGCAATTGACTAATCAGTTTCTCGTCACGGAATTGTTGTTGACGCGGTAACTGCATCATCGATTTGCGTCACCAGCCCCTGCACCATTGATGCAACCTCCGCTGGTGGATTTTCCTCTAAACAAGCCGCCATTTCCGGTTGTGCTGCAGCGGCATCGTCAATGAAGCGAAAGAAAGAAATTCCCAAGAAGCAGTGAGCGTCTGGGTATGTCGGATCAGCAATTGTGGCTTGTCGAAGCAAGACCATGCCATTTTGCAAACGGGTTACCGCTGCATCGGCGTCAGTCTCTTGTGTTGACGACAAAACTGTGAACCAGCCGAAATACGTGAGTGCTTCAATGTTGTCTGGTTCAACGGCCAAGACTCGTGAATACAAATCAAGAACCGCTGAAAAATCGGACATACCAAGTGATCGTGCTTGAACGAGTAATGAACTCACACTGCCGTCTTCAATACCACCAGTCATAACCTGTCCCGGTAAACGCTCACCGGTATTGCGAGCAACCAAAACACCAGACGTGATCGCCAACAGCAAAACCAAGGCTGACCATGCGATCGGGCGCCATCCAATACGTCTGCGAACCTTGGGTTGTTCAACATCAGACAATTCACGAATGATGATCGCCGCGCGCGCAGTATATGAATCCTTGAGTGACGCATAATCGTCGTCGGCAACATCGCCTACTGCGAATTCACGTTCAAGATCAGCCAACGAAGTCAACAAAAATTCGCGTTCTTCTTGCAGTTGATCGCGCCTTTCAGGAGTCACGCTGATCGCTCTTTTCCTGCATAGCTAATTCAACAAGTTCCCGATCGGCGTCGGTCGCACTAACTGAACCCTGAACTTTCCAGCGTCTAAAGGCCACAACAAGTCCAGCCACCGATACAACTAGAACTGCAATCGGTAACGCCCAAATCAGCGCATCAAATCCGGTGCCGCCCGGGACCAACTTAAGATCAGCGGAATAACTGTCATCGATCGCCCTCACAATTTGACTATCAGTCAATTGACCATCGGCCACCTGACGCGCAATTTCTTTTCGAATTGCCTGTGAAGCTCCACCACGCGACTCATACACACTCTCACCGTCGCAAGTCGGGCATGCCAATCGTTTTGAGATACTTTCAATTCGTTCTTGTGGAGTCGCTGGTCCTGAATCTCGTTGAGTACCTAAGATCATCAATGCGACAACGCAAAACAACATCACGAACCAGCTTGACCAGTGCTTCAGTTTTGCATTGAGTTGATTCGTCATGAGTCACTGTCCAAAGTCATTGATGTAATTGCTGAACCAAGAAGCTCGGCCGTGACCTGACCAGTGAATCGCTGCGCAACCACTCCGGTCGGACTGATGAGCCATGTCTCCGGAACTTGCGCAACTCCATAATCGACAGAAATATTCGCATCTTCGTCACGCACGATGGGCCAGCCACCCCCACTTTTATCAAAGAAATCACGCACTGCCTGTTCATCATCATCATTCACGATGGTGTACAACTCGGCACCAGTTCCGTCCAGCGCTTCTTGAGTCTTGAAGAACTTCACCAATTCAGGATGTTCACGCTTGCACGGAACACATGTGGAATTAAAGAAGTTCAACACAACCCATGAGCCACGGCGACGTGAGAGCAAAAACATGTCACCGTCGTACGTCGTGCTTGAAATCTCTGGTGCTGGCTTCAACAACAAAGGTGTCGTTGCAGTTTCCGCCTTGTCATTTGACGTGATTGCCAAAATGACAATGAAAAAAACCATCACGACTGCAATAGCAACCGAAATGATCGGTGCAATACGGCGCGGGGCTTGCTCAGACATGTTCAGCTACATCGGGCCGGTCCATTGCGGTATCCGCCGATACGGGGGCAGTTGGTCGACGACGTTTTCCTGGGAATGCAGCGAGCACCGTTCCAATCGCCATCAAGCCCCCACCAATCCACAACCACAAAATGAGTGGTTTCACATAAATCTTGATTCGTGCTTCGGTATCAGTTGGGCGAACATTGCCTTCAAGAGTGACGTACAGGTCCTTGGAAAAACCTGTCTTCACGCTTGGTGTACCAATATCCATACCTTGCTTGAGGTACTTGCTGCGCGCCGGACTGTATACCTGTTCACCATCAATACGAACGGCAGCCTTCACACTGGTCTTCACATTGTCTGATTCAAGTGACAAACCTTCAAAGGTGAATGTGTGACCGGCAAAAGTCACGGTCTCGCCCACTTTCATGACAAATTCTTGGGTGCGCGTATACGAAGAAGAGGCACTTAAGGCCACGGCGATAATGATCACGCCAATGTGTACAACCATTCCCCCGTTTGCGCGACCCACTACTCCGCGCCATCCTTGACGACGACTCGCTAAGACAATTTGACGAAGCGCAGCCCCAGTAGCAAATCCGCCGAGCCCAAAAGCTGCGAGCGATGCCCAACCATCGGCACCGACGAAAACAGAAACTGCGAGTGCGCCGACTCCACACCATGCCGGCCAGAACAATCGGTCACGTAAAACTTCTTGGCTGGCTTTACGCCATGGAAGAACTGGGGCGATGGCCATCAGAAATAGCAACGTCAATCCGAGTGGCATGGTCATTCGATTAAAGAACGGCTCTCCAACCACTATGCGACGATCATTTAACGCCTCAACAAGGAGAGGGAAAACTGTTCCGAGCAACACCACAAACGCGAAAACACTAAAGACGACATTGTTCGCCAAAAATGCTCCCTCACGACTGATTGGTGAATCAATTGCTCCGGGTGATCGCAATTGGTCGCCACGACGCCCAATCAAAACAATTGCAACGACAACAATGATTGTGAAGAAAGCCAACAACCAGGGCCCGACGCTGCCCTCGCTGAACGCATGCACGCTGTTAATAACTCCAGAACGAGTGAGGAAAGTTCCGAGAATCGTCAAACTGAAAGTAGCGATCACCAAACTCAGGTTCCAGACCCGCAACATGCCACGACGTTCTTGAACAAGTACCGAATGCAAATAGGCCGTTCCCGTGAGCCATGGCAAGAAGCTGGCGTTTTCAACTGGATCCCACGCCCACACGCCACTCCAACCGAGTACTTCGTAACTCCACCAACTACCGAGGATGATGCCGAGTGTTAAGAAAGCCCATGAATACAGGGTCCAACGACGAGTTTCAAGCAACCATCCTTCACCGACACGACCAGTGATCAAGGCCGCTATCGCGAATGCAAAGGGCACGGTGAAACCCACGTATCCGATATACAAAATTGGTGGATGAAACAAAACAAGAATGTGATTTTGCAGGAGCGGGTTTGGTCCTGGACCATCGTTCACACCAGGGGCACCCATCGCAAACGGATTAGCTGGCCCGAATGACAACATAAAGAAGAACAAGCCCACCACGAATAAAACAACCATGGCCCACGCTAAAAGTTCGTCGCCAGCACGTGCCCGAAACTTTCGTGCAACGGCCGCAATAAATCCCGTAAGGACGAGCACCCACATCAAAATGGATCCCTCGAGAGCACTCCACAGCGCAGTCACATTGAAAAGTGCAGGCGTGTCACGTGAACCAACTTGTTGCACATACTTCAAGGAGAAGTCCCGTGTGATGAGCGCACGTTCCATCATGATGAACGCCAAGAGGGCCGCAGCAAACGCGACGTACGCGTAGCGAGTCGTTGACCTCAATGCTCGAAGATCGTGCTTTCGAATACCAGCAACGGTGATGGCGATACCCGACAGGCATGTCAAGAGACCGAGCAAAATTGCACCGCGGCCGATGGCACCATTAATGCTTACTGCAAGCACGCGGTTCCTTCAGCAGTTGCTGCCTCATCGTCAACTCGGTCGGGGTTTTCTGCCTCATATTCATTTGAGTGCTTTACTTCAACCCGATCTCCAAGAAAAACGCCATCATTCAAAATGCCGTGAACAACAACCGGAATACATTCTTTAAAAATTCCGCCTGGCTCACCGTCATAGGTCACTGGCAGCGACTCTCCACCAAAAGACATATTGAATTTGGTGGTGACTCCATCGTTTTTAACTGTCCCCTCGTCAACCACACCTTGAATACGCAATCGACGGCCGGGTTCACAGCCCGACTTGGTACCAATCTCGTCAACGTTGCAGTAGTAGTCGATGGCCGAAGTTAAAAACTTTGTCAGAACAACTCCACCGCTGACAACAACTAATAACAACACAATGATTGCTGGCCATGGCCGACGTTTACGTCGCTGTCGTGCTGAAACAGGCCGCGGAGAAAGATCAAGCGAATCAGCAGAGGTTCCAATTTCGTCGTCATTGCCAGTCTGATTCATAACCACGGCCTCTCTTCTCGCGGAACTTCACGAGAAGACTTACGGGCACGACGAATAACCCCCAGTGCGTACGCACCGACTAAGCCGAAAGTGATGATGTAACTGGCGAAGATAAAGCCGGCATCGTCCATTAGCGAGCGACTCCTTGTGCTTCGGCACGACGGGCTGTCAGTGCGTTGTCTAGCCCCGAATCGTCGAGCATGTCATCGAGTGCAAGCGAACGTTGACGATGCAACACCAACCACACATACATCAAGGTGAAGACAACCACGCCAAGAAACAGCGTGAACAACATCAACCCGTCCATTTCAACATTGGTTCCCCGACCAGCCACACTCGCTTCTTGATGCAGCGTGTTCCATAGTTGAACTGAGAAATGAACGAGCGGAATTTCCAAGACAGCGAGCAACGCCAAGACTGCGCTTCGTCGTGCTCGCTGCTGATGCGTCCCGCCTAGGCCACGAACTGCTAAGTACCCGATGTACGTCACGAATAAGAACGCCGTCGTAGTGAGGCGAGCGTCCCAAGTCCAGTAGGTACCCCAAGTAATTCGTCCCCACAAACTGCCGGTGACCAATGAGATACCCATGAACAGAACACCGACTTCGGCTGAGGCTCCAGCAATGCGGTCCCACGTGAGCGAGCGGGTGCGCTTCCACAGATATGCGGCCGACGAAATTCCGGTGACAACAAAAGCAAGGTATGCCAACCAGGCGCCAGGCACATGTGCATACATGATGCGCACCGACTCTCCTTGGTTGACATCGGCAGGAGAAACAAAAATGGCGAGGATGATCAGCAATGTGATGCCAGCCAAAATCACGACACCGAGACCACGGGTGAACGGTGTACCAGTGACTCGATCACGAGGGGAAGAATTCGTTGAAGTATTTGTGTCAGTCGTATTCATGGTTCTCCTCCTTCGCGCGTCATCTTCAATCATCGAGGAGAGGCCCAAAGGCCACTGCCCCAGCAACACTGAACAACACTGCGAACACTGCCAGCAGACCTAACCAAGGCCAACCTTCACTGATCGCAATTCCGTTCGTGCCGAACGCAGATTCGGTCGCCCGAGTTGCTCCGATCAACACAGGTGCAACCACCGGCAACAAAAGGAGCGGAAGCAACGTTTCGCGTCCTTTAGCACCAGCAGCAAGACCTCCGTACAGAGTACCTACAGCGGCCAAACCGCAGGTAGCGGCAACCCCAGTGGTGACCAAGAGCACGCCACCACCCCACGAAACTTGGGCTCGATACAAAACAACCGCCGCCCCAACGAGCAATGTCACCAAGACCAATAACTGGACCATGAGAGCCAGCATTTTCCCGAGGAAAATCCCCGTGGCGGGCACCCCTGCCGATCGCAACTGGTCAAGAGCACCGTCGGCGGTTTCAAGGGCGAAAGACCGTGAAACCATGATGAGCACGCTAAAAAGTGTGGCCAGCCAAACCAGCCCGGGTGCTACCCGTTCAAGGACCGCATCGCTATCAAGGGCAAAGGCAAACATAACCATCACAATGAGCGCGAAGGGCAAAACCTGGTTCAGCAGAACTCGGCTCCTTCGCTCAACCCGCAAGTCTTTGGCCGCAATCAATCGCGCCGTCGCGATAACTCCGGCTGAACCCGGTAATTCCTTGCTCATGGCGCACCAATTTCACGAACTTGTCCTGCCACAACTTCAACTTGCCGAGTCGCCAACTGCGCAGCACGCTCAAGTTCATGGCTCGCAACCATCACTGTTGCTCCAGCCGCGGCGGCCATCTTGAGAACCTGATCGAGTTCGTCACGACCCGCAGCATCAAGTCCTGCGTGGGGCTCATCAAGTAACCACAGTTCGGCTCGACGAGCGACTAAACCTGCCAAAGCGGTCCGACGCTTTTGGCCGGCCGACAATCGGGAGACTGGCAAATCAGCCAAGCGGCCATCAAGACCCATACGCTGCAGTGCAGCATCAACCTCGGCACGGGTGGCGCCCACCGTACGGCCCCAGAACCGCACGTTCTCACTCACCGTGAGATCGGCGTACAGACCATTGTTGTGGCCAATGACTCCGACCCGGTGTCGCACTAGTTCGCGATCGTTTTTCAAATCGACGCCCAGTACTTGGCCATGACCTCGCTCAAGCGGAATGAGCCCTGCACACAATCGCAGCAATGTGGTCTTGCCGGCCCCATTTGGACCCCGCAACAACACAATCTCGCCACGGTTCACCGACAAGGTTGCCCCGGCTAGAGCCGGGAACGAACCCAACACTGCGACCGCGTCCGACAGATCAATAACCACATCTGTACCAGGCTCGTGGGCGATCGTTGACATGCAATTGCGACGCTATCTGCAACCTCTGCGCTGCCCTATTCTCCGACTCCAACGCAGGTATCGTTTGAACCCTGTGGCGAACGACGAAACACCTGGATCTTCCGCGACTGGCTCAAACAGCTTCGGTGGCGATCTTTCTCCACCATCCGACTATGACCCATTTGAAATCTCGCGACCGATTCCTCGTTCAACAGGAACTGGACCAATCGAGCCACTCTTAATTCCCCGTAACAACGGCGAGGAGATCCGAAACACGGCTCCCCCAGTCAAGGTTCCTTATTGGGACCGACCCAAACCAAAAAAAGACTGGTACTGGTTTCTCGGTCGACTTGGTACAAGTTTGATTGTCCTTGGACTCTTGATGTTTTTATTCGTCGGTTACCAATTGTGGGGAACCGGCATTGAGGAAGCACAATCACAAAACAGTTTGGAAAACCGTTTCACCCAAATTGCAGTGACAACCACCTCACCACCACCACCATCAATTTCCCCTTCAGTCATCGAACCACCAGTGACGACCACGGTCGCTCCACCTAACCCAGTCATGATTAACGAAGGTGATCCCATTGCCATCATTGACATACCCAATATTGGAGTCACTAAATATGTTGTGGCCGGAGTTCAAACCGCCGATCTCAAAAAGGGTCCTGGCCATTATCCCGAAACACCTTTCCCCGGCGAACTAGGCAATGCATCTATTGCTGGGCACCGCACCACATACGGAGAACCATTCCGTCATCTTGATGATCTCAGCATTGGTGACCCGATCATCATCACCGATTTGTTGGGGCGTACATTCACCTATCTCGTATCAAACCAGCAAGTCGTTGAAGCCACTGATTCGTGGGTAGTCGCCACCACCGATCGCACCAAAGCTGTTCTCACGTTGACCACATGTCATCCCGAATTTTCGGCTAAGCAACGTTTGATTATTTCTGCCGAACTTGACCTCACTCAAAGTGAAATCGCTGCCTCGCCAGCCGCCATGTATGCCGATGAAGTTGTTGACGCAACCACGGTTCCGTCAACTGAAGTTGTTACCTCTGAAGCACCAACAATTGTCGTTCCTGAAACGACAACAGCGACTACTACGACGACTGTTCCAGCAATCATTTTCGACGATTCAAACAACAGTGAAAGTGCCGATGCCCTCAGCCGTGGTTGGTTTAGTGATCTTTCGGCAATTCCCCAAACATTGTTGTGGGGATTACTCGAACTTCTCGTTGTGATCGGTGCATGGCAATTAGCTAAGAAAAACCGCAACCGCATCATCGGAGCAGTTGTTGGCTTCATCCCATTTTTTGTGGTGCTCTACTTCGTTTTCCAAAACGTCAATCGCCTCTTGCCACCCAACTTGTAACTGTTGGGCGCGAAAACACCCCGTTTTCGGGGGTCTATTTGCCCAACAAATCAGAGCACAGAGCAACCGTGCCCGAAACCAAAGCATGGGGCGATTCCCACGGTACGAAGTGGCCGCAATCACGTAACAGATACGGCCCGATGTGATTGTCAAAGACAACCGCTGCCATTTGGTCAAAGGCTGGATAGATCACGTGATCGCTAGGACCAAACAAAATCAAAGTTGGGGTTTTCTCATTGCGACCCATAGTTGTCATGTCACTGTTCTTTGACGCATTGAACACAGTTTCGTAACCACCAAACGAGGCTCGTAAAACTTCTGCACTCGCAAATGGCTCGGTATGAAAGTCAACGGCCTCTTGATCGAAGGTTCCTGGATGAGCCCAAAAGCGACTTCCATAAAACGTCGCAATGTAACGACGTCGTGCATCAGGTGTAAAAAGTTCAGCCGCTAATCCAGCGGCATCAGTTCCCTGACGAATGAAATAGTCGGCAGCTTCGCGCGGCGCACGAGTTCCGTCAATTTTCTTCATACGATCTTTGTCAAAGGGCAATGGAGAATTGAACAACACCATTCGGTCAACAAATTCTGGATATCGCAGGGCCATATCTTGAATCACCGGGCCACCCATGTCGCCGCCAACAACCACTACTTTGTCGTAACCAAGTTGATCATGCACGAGTGAATACATGTCCTTCGAATGTGATGGTGTGTCATAGAAACCATCGGGCGCCAAGCCACTGTCACCAAAGCCACGAAGGTCAGGAACAATCACGTCAAAGCCCGCCGCTACGAGAGGCTCAATCACTTTCCAAAAAATGCGCTTGCTCTCGGGCCAGCCATGAACGCATAACAACGCAATCCCGTTTCCGTTGGGAGACTGTTCATAGACAAACGACTGTTTGAAACCACGCAGAGTTGATGTGTGAAGTTGAAATCGCTGAGGATCTACATCTGGATTCATCACACCACCGTACCGAGAACTCTCAAATCCCGCCGTACTCGGCGAACCCATCCCCCTAACCTATATCTCATGGATGCCAACGAATTTCGCGCCAACGGACAAGCCGTGATTGAACTCATTGCTCAATACCTTGAAACGATTGAGCAACGACCAGTGACCGCCGACGTGCGACCCGGGGACATTCGTTCAATGTTGCCCGAACATCCACCTACATCGCCTGAATCATTTGATGACGTTTTGCGCGATGTCAACAACATCGTTCTGCCTGGTCTCACCCATTGGCAACATCCGAATTTCTACGCTTTCTTTCCTGGTAACTCGTCGTATCCATCAATCCTTGCCGACCTTCTGACTGCTGGCCTCGGAGTACAAGGTATGAGTTGGCTTTCATCGCCAGCTTGCACCGAAGTTGAAACGCTCATGCTTGATTGGATGCAAGAACTACTTGGATTGCCAGACAAATACCGCAGCACGACCGCCACTGGTGGTGGAGTGATTCAAGGTTCAGCCAGTGAAGCCACACTTTCATCAATCCTTGCGGCACGTTGGCGTATCACTCAAGGCAAAGTGAACCTTGACGGCGATACATCAAAACTGATTGCTTACTGCACATCGCAATCCCACAGCAGCATTGAAAAGGGTCTTCGTATTGCTGGCATCGGTACTCGCAATATTCGCGTCATTGAACACGATGAATCATTTGCGATGAACGCCGACGCACTTGAAACGCAGATCATTGCCGACAAAAATGCGGGGCTCATTCCGTTCTGGATTTGCAGTACTCACGGAACCACTTCATCTGGTGCTTTTGACCCAACACCTGCGATTGGTGTGATCGCACAGCGACACGGCATTTGGCTCCACGTGGACGCAGCAATGCACGGCATCGCTGCGCTTGCACCTGAACTTCGCTGGGTCAATGACGGACTCGAGTTGGCCGACAGTTACTGCACCAATCCACACAAATGGATGGGTGTCAACTTTGACTGCGACCTCTTTTGGACATCTGATCGCGCATCATTACTTGGTGCACTCAGCATCTTGCCGGAATACCTTCGTTCTGCCGCTGCCGAATCTGGAGCTGCAATCGATTACCGCGACTGGCAGATTCCGCTGGGTCGCCGTTTCCGCTCGCTCAAGTTGTGGTTCGCCATTCGTACCGACGGCACTGCAGTCTTCCAAGAACTCATTCGTCGTCATGTCGCGATTACCCAAGACCTGGCCACCCTCGTGACCTCTGACGCACGCTTTGAAATTGTCGCCCCCCACACGTTGAACTTGCTCTGCCTCCGCATCAAGGGTTCAAGCCCAGAAGAGGGCGACCGACTCACCGATCAGCTCATTGAGGCGGCAAACGCCACTCGAGAGGTGTTTTTCACGCGCACGGTGCTGAACGGTCGAAGCGTTCTCAGGTTTTCCATCGGTGGGCGTACCACCGAACGTCACCATGTGCTCTCAGCATGGGGAATGTTGCAAAGGTTGGCGTAAGATTTCAGGACAACATAAATCACCCCGTGCGGGGTTTGGGTGTAAGTCCCAACCGGCGGTTACAGTCCGCGAACCAGTTGATGAGTTCACTCAACAACTGGCCGATCTGGTGAAATTCCAGGGCCGACGGTCATAGTCCGGATGGGAGCACGGGTGCGTCTAGTTCGGCGTACATGAACGGGCCTTGTTGCTCGTTCATTGCTCGTGCTGTTCGTGCTTGCGCTGTCACCCCGTATGTGGTCTGACCCCGAATGCAGAGCCATGACCGACCACGACTACATGATGAAAGCGATTGAAGCCGCTGCCTCAGCACGCCTTCATGCTTCGCCAAATCCGTGGGTCGGAAGCATCATCGTCACAGTTGACGGTCAAGTCTTTGTCGGTGCTACTGAGGCACCAGGTGGTCGCCATGCAGAAGTCGTCGCACTTGACGTGGCACGCGCGGCACTTGCTGACACTGAAGGTGCAACAGTGTTTACAACTCTTGAACCCTGTAGTCATCACGGCCGAACCGGACCTTGTACCGAAGCACTCATCTCTGCTGGTGTGTCACGGGTGGTAAGCGCAATCACTGATCCTGATCAACTCGTAGGTGGTCAAGGTTTTGCCGCCCTTCGCGCCGATGGCCTCACTGTTGATGTTGGCTTATGCGCCGATCTTGTGACTGAACAGCTTCGTCCATACATTCACCACCGAACGACAGGTCGACCTTTTGTCATTTTGAAACTTGCTTCAACCCTTGATGGTCGTACCGCAGCCGCTGATGGCACGAGTCAATGGATCACTGGTGAACCAGCCCGCAAGGCTGCCCATCAACTTCGCGCCGAGAGTGACGCCATCGTCGTCGGTTCTGGCACGGTGCGTCGAGACAATCCAACATTGACAACACGTCTCGTTGATGGTCCATCACCACGTCGCGTTGTTCTGGGCAAAGCCCCCGAACAAGCCAATGTTCACCCGTGTCTTGAATGGGACAAGTCAATATGTGAACTTCTCGACTCATTGGGTAACGAAGGTGTTCTACAACTCATGGTTGAGGGTGGAGCAACGGTCGCTTCGTCGTTCCACCAGCAAAATCTTGTTGATCGTTATGTGCTGTATGTCGCTCCCGCATTCATGGGCGGCAACGATGGCGCGCCATTGTTCAATGGCGAGTCCGCTGCGTCAATACAACAACTATGGCGGGGCACACTGCGAAATGTCCGGCAACTCGGATCAGATATAGAAGTAACGATAGATAACCCCCGCACGAATGTGGAGAGATCATGACCGACAGTTTCCAATTTGCCCCAATCGAGGATGTCATTGCTGCTATCGCACGTGGTGAGATGATCGTGATGGTTGATGATGAAGATCGCGAGAATGAAGGCGATCTCATCATGGCTGCGCAATTTGCAACACCTGAAAAGATCGCCTTTATCGTTCGTCATAGTTCAGGTGTTGTTGTTGCGCCAATAAGCGGAGATCGATGCGATGATCTACGTCTTCCCCTCATGGTTGAACACAACACCGAGAGTCATCGAACTGCCTTTACGGTCTCAGTCGACCTCATTGAGGGAACCACGACTGGCATCTCGGCCGCCGATCGAGCCGCAACATTGCGGGCGTTGGCGAATCCTCAAGAAAGCTTTGCTTCATTCGCCCGTCCTGGCCACATCTTCCCATTGCGCGCGCGTGAAGGCGGAGTACTGAAACGAGCCGGACACACCGAAGCGGCTGTTGACCTTGCTCGTATGGCTGGTCTTGAGCCGGCCGGAATCATCTGCGAAATCATCAATGACGATGGCTCAATGTCACGCCTACCAGAACTCATTGAGTTTTCTCGCCAACACAATCTTTTGCTCTCGAGCATCGCCGACCTCATTAAGTACCGACGCCATCACGAAAAACTTGTCACGCGCGTGGGCCAAGCACAACTACCAACCGACTGGGGAAACTTCACGTGCACCGCATTCAAGAGTGATGTTGATGGAACGGAGCATCTGGCATTTTCACTGGGCACAGTTGACGATGGTCAACCCGTGTTGGTGCGAGTGCACAGCGAGTGCCTGACTGGCGATGTGTTTTCTAGTCGTCGTTGCGACTGTGGTGCACAGTTGCATTCGGCAATGGCTCGCATTGCGGAAGAAGGTCGTGGCATTGTGGTCTATCTCCGAGGTCACGAAGGACGCGGGATCGGAATTGGTCATAAGATTCGCGCGTACTCATTGCAAGATGGCGGCCTTGACACTGTTGATGCAAACACCGAACTCGGGTTTCCAGTAGATAGCCGTGAATATGGAATCGGCGCTCAAATTCTTGCCGATCTAGGCGCCAATCAACTGCGGTTGATGACAAATAATCCGGCAAAGTATGGCGGAATTCAAGGTTACGGTTTAGAAATCATTGAACGCGTGGCCATTAACCCAGTCGCAACAGAAGAGAACATCAAGTACCTACAAACCAAGCGCGACCGTATGGGGCACTTGTTTAGCTTGCCCGAATCCGATTCAGAAAAGGAAAAGTCATGACCCGAATTACAAGTAGCAAAACAGCGCCGGAATCTTTTGATGGATCTGAACTGAATATCGGAATTGTCTGCGCTCGCTTCAACGATCACATTGTGAGTGAGCTTCTCGCCGGTGCACTACGAGGTCTCAAGCGATGCAAAGTTGATTCATCAAACATTGAAACAGTTTGGGTTCCTGGCGCGTTTGAAATTCCACTCGCTGCAATCACTCTTGCTGATTCTGGAAACTTCGACGCCGTGATCACTCTTGGTGCAGTCATTCGTGGAGACACCGCGCATTTTGAATTCGTTGCCGGCGAATGCGCACGTGGTATTCAAAATGCACAGCTCGAGACTGGCGTACCTGTCATGTTTGGCGTACTCACTGTTGACAACAATCAACAGGCCGTCGACCGTTCAGGCCCAGGCATCGACAACAAAGGCGACGAAGCCGCCGTTGGCGCGATTGAGATGGCGTTGCTCGTCAACCAGATTAAATCCACATATCCCACTGTCGAGTAAGTCCCCGTGTTATCGAGTGGACCGCACACTCTGGTGAGTCACTACATCTGTCAGGCGACGAATCGCTGACGCCGAACCACGACCACCGTGCCAGCGACAACTGCGAGCAACGCCAAGATCAGAACACCGTTGTAGTTGCTTCCAGTAGCAGGTAACGACAAGCCAGAAACTGTAATCGGTTGCTTGAAACCTGCTCCTGAGGCCGGTGCGAATACCGCGAGTGTGTGGCTGCCCGATGCGAGATCAACCGGAATGGTTCCCGTCAACGTCACGAAACCTTGGGCATCGGCGAAACCCGAACCAATCACTTGAGGTGTCGACGCAACAATCAGCTGCACGAACTCACCTGGCGTAAAACCGCCCACAGTGATCGTAAATTCGGTGCCCGCTGACAACGAATTATTGGCGACCAGTGGAGTGTTAGCCACCGGTAACGCAACAACAACCGATTCAGTCGGTGGGGCAACCGTTGTCGACGAGACCACCGTGGTCGTCGGAGCAACAGTGGTCGTCGGAACAACAGTGGTCGTCGGAGCAACAATGGTCGACGGAGCAACCGTTGTCGACGGGACCACCGTGGTCGTCGGAGCAACAGTGGTCGTCGGAACAACAGTGGTCGTCGGAGCAACAGTGGTCGTCGGAGCAACAGTTGTCGTCGGAGCAGGTGTGTTGTTGACCGCGGTCATCGTCAACGCCTCGCTGCCACCGGCCAGGTTCCTGAAAATTCCGGCAGCGACACAATTACCTGCCGACGCACACGACACCGATTTGAATTCGGAGTTTGGTTGTGCGTTCTGCACACCGTTGGCGAACACCGCCGGAGTCGCCTGACCCCACACCCCTGCCACCATCGACATCGTGAACGCCTCGGTCTCATACCCAGCGGCCAGGTACCTGAAATATCCGGCAGCGACACAATTACCTGCCGACGCACACGACACCGAAGAGAACCCAGCGACCGGGTTCGCGTTTTGCACACCGTCGGCGAACACCGCCGGAGTCGCCTGACCCCACACCCCCGCCACCATCGACATCGTGAACGCCTCCCACCCACTACCGGGTTCTCCAAAACCGGCCAGGTTCCTGAAATTTCCGACAGCGACACAATTGCCTGCCGACGCACACGACACCGAAGAGAGTCCGGTGTTCAGGCTCGCGTTCTGCACACCGTTGGCGAACACCGCCGGAGTCGCCTGACCCCACACCCCTGCCACCATCGACATCGTGAACGCCTCGCTGAAATCAGCGGCCAGGTTCTTGAAATTTCCGACAGCGACACAATTCCCTGCCGACGCACACGACACCGAATTGAACCCATCATACGGGTTCGCGTTCTGCACACCGTCGGCGAACACCGCCGGAGTCGCCTGACCCCACACCCCTGCCACCATCGACATCGTGAACGCCTCCCACCCACTACCGGCCAGGTTCAAGAAATTTCCGACAGCGACACAATTCCCTGCCGACGCACACGACACCGAACTGAACGAAGCAAACGGGGTCGCGTTCTGCACACCGCTGGCGAACACCGCCGGAGTCGCCTGACCCCACACCCCTGCCACCATCGACATCGTGAACGCCTCGTTCCGACCGGCCAGGTTGGAGAAAGCTCCGACAGCGACACAATTGCCTGCCGACGCACACGACACCGAATTGACACCAGCGTACGGTGTTGCGTTCTGCACACCGCTGGCGAACACCGCTGGAGTCGCCTGACCCCACTCAGTGGTTGCGGTCGCCTGACCGTTCGTTGTGGCAATGATCACGGCAACAAGAAGAATTGCCCCGACAGATCGACGCAACACGGATGATGATGTCAGAAAAGAAGTCATGCGCATATCATACGCACTCTTTGCGTATATCGTGCGCATCGTGGATCAAATTTTCGTCTCCCCGTCTCCCGATTGCTGAGGGCGCCGCACACGCTGGTGAGTCACTACATCGGTGGTGACAAAACACAAGGAGGGCGACATGGGCTTTGTGCTCAGTCTCCTCGTAGCGGTCTCGAGTTTTTTGACCGCTCCATTGTCGAACCCCGATCCCAATCGTGATTCGAAGCGTTTAGAGACATTGGTCTTCTCCACTACATTGCGCGACTTTGTTGCGCTATCGCATCATCACCCTGAAGCAGACAATTGGTTTGATTGGTCAACCGATTTATGTTCGGCACCACTCGTCGGTAGTACTGGTCGTACTTTTGATTTCACCGAACCATGTTTGAGACATGATTTCGCGTATCGAAATTTCAAGCTAATGGACCAGCGATATTCCTGCGCTCGACGTTTGCCTCATCAGGCCTGTGGACCTGGCACAAGCATCTACGGCAAATGGTGGAACAGCAAGAACCGATTGCGAATTGATTCGCGCTTTCGTACCGACATGCTGAATCACTGCTCATCACGCTCACTGCTTGATTACTTGCCTTGCAAAGCATGGGCCACAGTTTTTTACAAAGCCGTGCGCGCCGCTGGAGGTCTCTAACGTTTGGGTCGGTCAGAGAGTTTTTCGAAATTTAATAGCCATCACTTCAGTCATGAACTCTCTGGCCTTGCCCCACTCGCGCTCAACTTCGACAAAGCCAGCGCGCTCGATGGTGCGCCGTGAGGCCGTATTTTCTTCAGCGATGTAGGCAACAACTGAATGTATGTCTTCATCAGGTGTGATTGAGGCAATCAACAATTTCACGGCAGCCGATGCGGCCTTCATGCCTCGACCCCACGGTGCCACCCAATAGCCAATGGAGGCCTCGCGAGTCACCTCATCAATGTCGTGAATGCTCACGAGACCGAACGGCATTGACGACTCTGAATCTTCAATCACCATAATCGCGTATTCCGGCTGGTTTTCAACAAACCATTCAGCATCCTCCATCGAATATGGACGGGGAATCAAAGTCCAGCGTTGAATGTCGTGGTCTTGGCAGGCATCAAAAATCCATTCAACATCTTCGTATTGAAGAAGACGCAAATGAAACATGTTCATATCTTGTCTTACCAGTTCGGCAATTCGAAATGATTGAGGCCGTGAACAACGCATAGCAATTCGTGCAATATCCGCGCGGTTGCTCCCCACACCGTTTCGTCGTCTAGATGAAAAAAGAACATGGGTCGATCGCCCGGAAGTTCAACCCGATCAAAGTTCCACCATTCCCACGAGAAAGTATCTGCCCGTACGAGTTCAGCAAGAGGCACCCACATTGCGCGTTCAACTTCATATGAATTGAGAACCAGTTCTGGTTTCTTCTCGACAGTGCCAATGATTGGCACAATAAAACTTCGACTCACAAATGTTGACAAAGGACTTAATTCGGCGTGGACAGTAATTGAACTGGGTTCAATACCAACTTCTTCGTGAGTTTCGCGCAAGGCTGCTTCAGTCATGGTCTCATCAGTGTCGACCCGGCCACCTGGAAAACTCATTTCACCTTGATGATTTGAAAGTTTTGTTGAGCGTCGAGTGAGCAGAATCTCCGCACCATGTTCACCAGGTGCAAGCAGCGCTAAGACTGCCGAGATCTTCTCGTTCTCTCGCGGTGCCGTACGGCTACGTGAGTCAAGCGAGAGCTGTTGAATTTTCTCAACGATTGCGTCAAGAGTGAAATCAACTGTTTGATTGCTCCACGCTGGTGCACCACCACTTCGACGCATTGTGGGCGTCGGTATCTTCTGGGCTCCGCCAGCGCGGCGCGGCGAACCCGTCGACATCACAAATCAGGCAACAACGGTTGGCTTCCAGCCAGACGACTGGAGTTCTTTCAGAATTTCTGCGAGGCCAGCCTTTTTCATATTGGTCATGGTCTTGCCTGGTGCTTCTTCACCGCGTTCCCATTCATCCCACGCGGCGATGATCTTGTTCAGGTCGGCTGCTGGACGTTCGAATGATGAAGTCATAGCCAAAGTTTACGCCTCATCGGCATAAAGACTCTCGTTGCGACACTTCGTCAGATCACGAGTCAATGAGGTCAATGGCGCGGACTCGTCCGCCCGTATATCGCACCTCAATATTCTGCTTCTCAAACCGCTCGCGACCCACTAAACGAAGAATTTGTTGGACAACCCCTCGAGCTTGTTTCTCGTTGTACTTCTCGCAGAACAACACGTGGAACGCCGTCTCTTCCGACATCGTCGTGTGAGCCACGAGCAGAGGGAAAATGGCGTCGTACGCGTTGGCGAAGTCGTACACCATCGTCGAACCATCGAAGTCAACAACCTCGAGGCGACCACCTTTAATCACGAGTGCAGCGAACGAACCAGTGCCGATCGGATCGGTCCACACCACCAGACCAGTGCCATCAGGAAGTTTGAAACGCTTGGGTTTTGGCGCTGATTTTTTAGGGGGCTTATTCATGACTGCTTGAACTCTCGACTCTTTTCGCGGATTTTGCTGGCCCACGTGCCCGCAGTATGCCCCGCTAGGCGGCCGATTTCATCGGCTTTGCCTTCAGGACTCGGAGAAACCGGTTGTTTGACTTTGGGTTGTGGTGCCGAGTAGTCGGTTCGCCACACCACCACAGCCAGAACGATCACAATCAAAATCTGCACTAATCGCGTCGAGACGTCCATACCTGGGGCTACACAGGCCACTATCGCCACGCCTAAGACGATGTAGTCCAGGATTCGATGTAGTCGCCGTCCTACCAAACGGAATGCCCCAAAGGGAGCGTCAACAATGGCGGTGTTGAGCACGATCAAGGTTCCGACGATGACCGGAATCAATGGTTTGGGACTTTGTAAACCCGTTGCCAACAACGCCCCGCCCACAATGTATTCAGCCAACTGATGAAGCCAAAACGAGCGTTTTCCAGGAGCGGGCATAGTCACAGGCTAGTTGCCAGTCCGCTTGGGTAATTTGACCACCGAATTCGGGGGTATTTCGCGCCCAAGAAGAAATGGCAAAGGGGCCGGTGGATTGCTCCACCAGCCCCTTGTCGTTTTAGTTATGTATTCGGTTGTATGTGGTTGAAATTGTGTTGACGGCGGACCGTCAGATCACATCATTCCGCCCATGCCGCCCATGCCGCCAGGCATGCCGCCACCCA
>JBIKYT010000037.1:0-19886 GCA_044355095.1 Ilumatobacteraceae bacterium | reverse complement strand
CTCCGCCCACATCCATGGCTTACTACATCTTTGAGTTTGCTGACGAACACACCTAAATAACGCCATTTCGCTGTTCTTGTGACAGTTCTGCGAGAATGGGACATGGCCGTCGCCCAACAAGCTCATCAAACCATCGTTACCCTCGATCTAGAGGGGGTTTTGATCCCCGAAATTTGGATTGCCGTGGCTGAGGCGACGGGAATACCCGAACTCCGACGTACCACCCGGGACGAACCCGATTATGACCTCCTGATGCGTCAGCGTTTGGCGATCCTCGACCAACACGGTCTGACCATGAGTGCCATCGAAACGGTCATTTCGACCCTGCAACCTCTTCCCGGAGCCGTAGATTTCCTCAATGCCCTTCGGGAGCGAACTCAGGTCATCATCTTGTCGGACACTTTTGAGCAGTTCGGACGGCCCTTTATGCGCCAGCTAGGTATGCCGACTCTGTTCTGTCACCGGTTGATTGTCGAAAATGATCGGATTGTCGACTTCGAATTACGACAGGTTGACCAAAAGCGCCATGCAGTCGAAGCCTTCAGATCGTTGAATTACCGCATTGTCGCTGCTGGTGACTCGTACAACGACACTGCGATGTTGACTGCTGCAGACGACGGATTTCTCTTTCATGCACCCGACAATGTCATCAAGGAATTTCCGCAATTTCGGGCAATCAACGATTTTGAGACTTTGCTCATGGCAATTTCGGAGAGCCTTTAATTGCATAAACAACTGGTGCCGCAGGAGTCTGGAGATTACAAAATTCCATTGCGCCCATTTCCTCTATGTCACGACAAAAAATCTACGTAGTCAACGCAGTTGTCTCAGCCCGGAGTGGTAAATCTCAGCGAAATCGAGGCGTTACCGCCGTTGGACTCAATGTTCATTGTGTCGGCGTGGTCGCCGGGTGGTGGTGAAATATCAGGTCCTCCGGACGAAACTTCAATGGAGACGATGCAAGTTTGTCCGGCGGCGAGATCAGCACCCTGACAAGTATTTCGACTTGTGTAAAAGAACTGGTCCCCTAATGCGAACCGAAAAGACGTAAAACGCAGTGTTCCTCCGCCAGTGTTGGTCACGACGAAATCGCGTGCCGCCGTGCGGTATAGCACTGAACCAAAATCGTATTCCGAAGGGGAGACAGCAATTGCAGGTGCTGGCGTCGTGACCGGCACTGTCGTTGGCGCTGCAGTACTCGAAGCTACGGTCGACGTGTTAGGTAATGGGTTTGTCGTGTTGATCGGGACGGACGTCGTGTTAGGCAATGGGTTTGTCGTGTTGATCGGGACGGACGTCGTGTTAGGCAATGGGTTTGTCGTGTTGATCGGGACGGTCGTCGTTTTCGTCGTATTTACTTTGGAGATCGTTGTTTCCGTCGTATTGATCGGGACTGTTTCCGCGACTGTGGTTTGAGCGAGTGCACCCCATTCATAGGGCACCTCAATGAAGAAGTTGCCCAGTTGGACTGGGTTTTTCCAAAGCTCTGCCTCCAACTTGATTTTTCCCACTCCACTTGAGCTCGCCCCAGTAGCCCTGTGATCCAATGTGAAGATCAACTTGCAAGAAAAATGATCTTTTCCAAATGTTGTACCTCCGCAATCGCCATAATTTTTGTCGAGAACTTTAGAAAACGTGACGGCGACCGGTCCGCCTGATGGCGTTCTGTCTTTGAATTGCAAGTACTCGTCGTTTCCGATCTTGTCAGTTTTCAGATACACGGTAATTTCCTTGGTTGTTCCCTGAGTAACCTCGCCAAAAACGACGGGAGTTGGCGACACGTTTATCGTGGCTTTTATCGCAGCGATATGGTCGGTCAAGGTTTTGGGGACAGTCTCGGTTTTGGTTTGGGTGGGTGCTACTGAGTTCCCAGGTGCACTAGTTGAGGGAGGGTCTTCGTTGTCTCCACCACATGAAACCAAAAGACCAACGAGGGCTAGGGGGGCAAGAAAGACTCGATGCTGAAAATTCATGACTAGGTTTTAGCAGTAAACGAGATTTCAATTGCGACCGAAAGGGAACACGGATCGTAAAGGTCATTGCGACGCCTCGGGCAATAATGGAAGTGCACTGAAATCTCCAGAATGCTTGGAAACTACTTGGTGTCGAAGGGGGGACTTGAACCCCCACGATCTTACGATCACTAGCCCCTCAAGCTAGCGCGTCTGCCTATTCCGCCACTTCGACGTGGTGTTGAAACTCTATCGGTCGACCTAAAGTCAGCCAACAATGTGTGCTTGTTCTCTCAGTTGGTGAGGAGGAAACCAAGGGAAAGGATTGAGATGATCCAAACCAAAGCGATCACGAAAGTGATCCGATTCAAGTTCTTCTCAGCAGCTGCTGAGCCAAGGCCAGCACCGCTGCCTCCGCCGAACATGTCGGACAGTCCCCCGCCCTTACCGCTGTGCATCAAAATTGTGCCAACCATGCCGAACATGGAAACCACATTGATCAAAACCATTATGTACATCACGATGTCACGCACGGTTGTACAGCCTAGTGGCTTCAGTCGGGGAAATGGCAGGCCACTCGATGACCTTGTCCACGATCAATCAAAAGCGGCTCTTCGTGGGCACACAAATCCTGGGCTTGAGGGCACCGGGTCCGGAAGCGGCAGCCCGATGGCGGATTCACCGGACTCGGTACATCGCCAGTCAAGATAATGCGCTGACGTTTGGCCTCGGACTGAGGATTCGCTATGGGCACTGCCGACATTAGGGCCTTGGTGTACGGGTGCGTAGTCGCCTCGTATACGGCTTCTGGCGAGCCGATCTCAACGATCTTGCCGAGATACATCACGGCGACTTCATCGGCGATATGGCGCACGACAGAGAGGTCATGAGCAATGAAGATATATGACAAGCCCAAATCGGATTGGAGGTTTTCCAGCAAATTGAGAATCTGAGCTTGGATCGAGACATCAAGAGCTGAAACTGGTTCGTCGGCCACGATCACCTTGGGGTCCAATGCCAAGGCACGAGCGATTCCAGCTCGCTGGCGCTGCCCACCTGAAAATTCGTGGGGGAAGCGGTTGTAATGCTCAACGCTCAGCCCGACTAACTCCATCAACTCAAATACACGACGCTTCTCATTATCTCGCGACATGGTCTTTTGAATTCGAATGGGAGTACCGATACTTTGCCCGATGCTATGACGAGGATTCAAACAGGCATACGGATCTTGAAAAACCACTTGAATATCGCGCCTCATCTTCAACACTTGTTTTGCTGATGCGGACGTGAAGTTGACACCATTAAGAACGACTGAACCTGCAGTTGGCTCGATGAGACGCGCCAACAAGCGCGCGAGTGTTGATTTGCCGCAACCCGATTCTCCGACGATGGCCAAGGTGGTTCCACGACGTAAAGATAGAGACACACCGTCCACCGCTTGCACGACTTGCGTTGGACGTTGCAACAGTTTTGAAGCGCCTGTCGGAAAATGCTTTTTGAGATCAAAAGCCTCGAGGATAATGTCGTTGCTCATTGCGATTCCTTCATAGCCATCGCGAGCACTTCCACAGGAAGATGGCAAGCTGACCAACTACCTCCGACAGCCTTCAATTCAGGAACTTCTGACACACACTTTCCGTTCAATGATTCTGCGTACTGACAACGCGAGTGAAACGTACAACCCGAAGGAAGATTGATCAATGAAGGAGGCGTGCCAGGGATTGGCTCGAGTCGAGTATGGCGATCGGAATCCAGACTCTTCACGGAGTTCAATAGTCCACGTGTATAGGGGTGCGATGGCGACGCAAACGCATCTGTTACTGACGCCGACTCAACTAAACGTCCGGCATACATAACAAAGACTCGTTCAGTGATCTCAGCCACGACGCCTAAATCATGAGTAATCAAAACGACTGCAGACCCACTCTCCTCTTGCATTTCGGCAATCAGATCAAGTATTTGAGCTTGAACGGTGACATCAAGTGCTGTGGTTGGTTCATCGGCGATCAGCAACTTGGGCCGATTAATGAGAGCCATCGCAATCACGATTCGTTGCCGCATGCCTCCAGAAAATTCGTGTGGATACTGCTTAAACCGTTTGAGAGGCTCTGGTATCCCTACCTTCTGAATGGCATCAAGCACTATCTCGCGTAATTCCTTCTTGGATGTGCCACGATGATGAATCGCGTACGCTTCAGCGATCTGATTTCCCACTGTGTAAAAAGGGTTCAAAGCAGTGAGCGGATCCTGAAAGATCATGGCGATGTCACGACCGCGAAGTGATCTGATTTCTTCTTCGTCCATCGCCAATATTTCTCGGCCATCAAAAGTCGCAGAACCCGAGACACGAACATCTGCCCCAAAGTTCAATCGCATAATTGCGCTAGCGGTAACGGACTTACCTGAACCGCTTTCGCCAACTATTGCGACAGTTTCTCCCTTGTGCACATCAAAGGAAACTCCTCGAACTGCCTGAACTTCGCCTTCAGCAGTGCCAAAGCCCACATGCAAGTCGCGAATAGATAAAAGTGGCTGAGTCACTTCGACCTCACTCTTGGGTCAAGCAGTCCATACATCACGTCGACAACAGCATTTGCGACAACAATAAAAACTGCCGCGATAAGTGTCGTTGCAACCAAGATGGGCAGATCAGAGTTGATCACTGCTGCCAAAGTCAGTTTTCCCAAACCAGGAAGGTTGAACACGCTTTCGGCCACCAATGCGCCACCCAAAAGAAATGCGAGATCGATACCGGCAATCGTTGCAATCGGAGTTAGGGCTGCTCGCAACACATACTTCACAATCAATGTTTTTCGTGGAAGACCCTTCGCAATCCCGAGGCGAACAAACTCTTCGTTCATCACTTCAAGAATTCCGTTACGAGTCATGCGGATGTAAGTCGAAGCAGACAGAACCGCTAGAACGCACCACGGGAGAATGAGCGCAGTGAACCACTTCAGTGGATTCTCGGTAATTCCCACGTATTGCGGAAAGGGCAGCACACCAGTCCAAATCACGAAAACCAAAATTGAAAGTAGGCCTAAAAAGAAAGAGGGGAAACTAATTCCAATCACGCTAAAAACAGTTGCGAAATGGTCCGGCCATTTACCTCTTCGTAGGGCCGCCCACGTTCCGAGAGAAATTCCGAGAAACATCCACAAAACGAAAGCTCCAAGGGCAATTGACGCTGTGACTGGAAGAGTTTTCGCCACCAGACTGGTCACGCACTCGTGTCGGTCATATGAATAGCCCAGTGAAGGCGCTGGACAATGGACGCCCGTTTGATCTTCTCCATACGTACGACCAACGAAGATGCCCTTCATGTAGCCGCCGTATTGCTCGAAAAACGGTTTGTCATAACCAAGGCGAGCCCGATTTGCTTCAATCACTTCGGGACGACAATTTTTGCCACAAGTTAATGCCGCTGGATCTGCCGGTAACGCGGAGAAGATCCAAAACGTGAAGATACTCACCACGAAAAGGAGAATGATCGCGAATAAAGACCGGCGAGCGACGAAGTAGAACATAAACGTTTCAAAACTGGTGGTCAGTAACGAGTGTTACTGACCACCAGTGTTTTGAATCAGAGATCAGCCCGCAAGGCCGAGATCGCCAAGGTTGTACCAACCAAACGGTAACCACTGATAGGCACCACGCACGTTTGAACCGACAACATTTTGCACCTTGGTGGCAAATCCGGGGATTGCCCAAACCTGATCGAACGCATACTGGTTAAGTTCTTTCCAGATTTCAGATTGTGCCTCACGGTTGGTTTCCAACTTCGCCGCCTCGACCTTGTCTTGGAAGTCACCAAAAGCAGCGTCCTCTTCATTGTTGAGGTAATTAAAACCACCACCCTTACCAAAGAGTTCGGGCAATACCGTTGAAGCATTGGCCCAGTCCGCCGCCCATCCAGCGCTCATCAAATCACCTTGATCGCCGTTGATGCTGGCGTAGTACTTGGATCCCTCAATAGCATTGTCTACGATCTTGATACCTGCGGCGCCAAGCGAGTCAATCCAGACAGCAATGAGCTTCTTCCAGGTATCGGTGTCGGCATGATCAAAACGTAAGCCAACATCAGTGGCCTTGGCGTATACCTCGGGACACTTCAACTTGGCCTCCTCCATCTTGGCAACCGCAGCCTCGGTGTTACGAGTGCCATCGGCATTTGTTCCCTCCAGCAACTTGGCCGGGGCGTAATCGGTGGTCAACAGTGGAGCAACAAAGCTTTGCGCGTACTCCCCAGTGAAAGGCCCACCGGCTGCTGTGCGTAGTGCTTCTCGATCAACTGCCAACCAAATCGCCTGACGTACTTCGAGGCAAGGAATGGAACTCACGTTCAACATCGTGTAAGTGACATATCCGTCAAATCCGTCCGTGCGGCGGTCCTTCAAAGCATCATTACTAAAGACCGTCTGCAGGTTTTCCGGCAGGATACCTCCATACACGACAGCGTTCTTGTCATCTCCGGAGTCGGCCAGCATCCGTTCATCGATAACAGATTCACTCAGACCGAATTGCCACACGATCTTGTCAACCTTGGGACTGCGAACCTCGTCGGATTCCTTCTTCCAGTTCTCGTTTCGAACCAGCACGAGTTCCCTGCCTTCTTCGTAACTCTCGATCTTGAAGGGACCATTTGAGAACGGCATCAGAGCATATTGATCGGCTGTGTCCTGCATCTTGGGAACAGGCGCGAATGCCAAAAGGCTTACCGTGTAGTTGAAGTCGGCAACAGGCACCATCAACTTGAAGGTGATCGTCTTGTCAACGCAGCTAACAGCCTCATCGAAAAGGGCTTGCTCCTCTTCGGTAGCCAACCACGGACCGGGGTAAGCGCTGCCCGTGTCGTAATCGCCTGCGGGAATATCAAGATAACTCACGGCATATTGCGGACCGTCGAAAGCCGTGATCTCGGATCCGAAAGTTCTAGACACTCCGTACGCAATATCGGCGCAACTGACCTCAGAACCGTCCTGCCAAGTAATGCCATCACGCAAAGTGAAGGACCACGACTTAAGGTCCTCAGTCGCTGTGCCAAGGTCAGTAGCAATGTCGGCCACTAGAGACATTCCGTCTTTGCCGGCAATTGGCTTGTACGACGTCAAAGTTCGAGCAAACGTTGAACCCCATGCACCCAGCTCTGCTCCGGTATACACGCGTTGCGGATCAAGCGTCGAGGCTCCCTCCTGTTTGGTGAGCACGTATAACGTTCCACCTTCCTTGACGCCTTCGGTAGAAGCAGATCGACCACCAGTTTCTTCGCCGCTCGACACGCCGTCTCCGGCTCCACCACATGCCGAGAAAAGCAACCCTGCACTTGCAATAGTCGCAATTATCCGATGACGTTTCATAACGTCCTCCTCTTCTTCGCCAAATGGCGAATAACTTGTATACGAAAATTACCACACTGAAACCGACACAGAGCCAACTGCTGTCAGCTGTCAATACCAGTGGTGTCTATTACATAACGCTCACAATTGTTGGCGGTCGCTTCTGGGATCAAACGCATCCCGCATTGCATCTGCAAGCAAGTTGCAACTCAAAACCAGAAGCAACAGTGTGCCACCAGGGATAAAGAGGTACGCAGTGTCTGATCGGTAATAGCGCACCGAGTCACCCAACATAATTCCCCACGAAGCGGTTGGTGCCTGCAGACCGACTCCTAGAAACGACAGCGTGGCTTCAAGCGCTACGTATCCAGGAAGACTCATTGCAACGAAGATAATAATTTGGGGCCACAAATTTGGCAACAACTGCTTAAACACCAAATGACCGGTACCTGCACCAAATGAGCGAGCCGCTTCAACAAAATCCCTTTCGCGCAACGACAACACTTGACCCCTCACTAGACGAGCCATGTACACCCATCCGAAAATTGTCAGGATCGCGAGAATGTACGTCAACTTCGCGGTATTCCCAGGTGGCACTCCCCAACTCTCAAGTCTTTGGGTCATTGGATTTGCCAACGCGATGATTAACAGAAGGGACGGAAAAGCCAACGCGACATCTCCGATTCGACTGATCAACGAATCAACCCAACCTCGGCGCAGACCAGCGATCATGCCCAACACGACACCAACACTCGTACTCAACAGAGTCCCGACTGCACCAATTAAAAGTGAGATTCGCGCCCCATAGATCAAACGACCCAAGATGTCTCGGCCGGTGCCAGGTTCAACTCCTAATGGATGATTCCAAGACATGCCACCAAGTGGACCTTTAGGCAATCCGTAATCGTTGATTGCGTTGCGGTCCAATTCATATGGATCAACGTTCAGCATTTTCACAATTATTGGAGCAAAGATCGCAACAAGGACAAAGAACGTGACGACGCAGAAAGAGAAAACACCTAATCGACTCTTCTTGAATCGTCTGAGACCCAACTGCCAAGGTGACAAACCCAACGTTTCATCAACATGACTACGTTTCTCAGATATCAGATCTTGAGAAGCTACGCCATTCACGTCAGCATCATAGATCTACAGGAACCACGAGAATTACAACGCAACTTCACGAAGTTTTAAATTGAACAATCCGAGCAAATTCATCGGGGTCAATACTTGCTCCACCAACTAGAGCCCCATCAATGTCGGGTTGAGCCATTAATTCAGAGACATTGCCCGCTTTGACCGAACCACCATATTGAATGCGAACTTTTTCGGCGGCCTCATTGCCCCACTCAGTGCGCACGACTGAACGAATGTGATGACACACATCTTGAGCATCTTGAGCTGTGGCAGTTAATCCAGTCCCAATGGCCCATATCGGTTCATAGGCGATGACGAGAGTGGTGAACTCGTCAGCTTTGCGACCCTTCAATGAGCCTCGGATTTGAGATTCAACTCTTTCCAAGGTCTGACCGGCTTCACGTTCTTCCTTGCTCTCGCCGACACACACAATGGGGATCATCTGGAACTTAATAACTGCAGCAACTTTTGCTGCAACGATTTCGTCTGTTTCTCCGAAATACTGACGACGCTCACTGTGACCGCAAATGACATACTTCACGCCGAGTTTGCTCAGAAAAGCTGGCGACACTTCGCCGGTGAAGGCACCTTTTTCTTCGGTGTGACAATTCTGAGCACCGAGCAACATAGCCAACTTGTCGCTTTCAAGAACAGTTTGAATACTGCGGATATCAGTAAACGGAGGATGCACAGTCACATCCACCTTTTCAAAATCTTCTTTGGTGAGCAAATACGACAACTTTTGTACTAAATGAATCGCTTCATAGTGATTCATATTCATCTTCCAGTTGCCACTCATTAAAGGGCGACGTGAATTAGCGGGCATTGGGGGCCTCCCTTAAGGCAGCAAGACCTGGCAAGTCGCCGAGTTCGAGTAATTCAAGTGACGCTCCGCCACCGGTTGATACGTGATCAACCTGATCGTCAAAACCAAATTGCGCGAGTGCAGCCGCAGAATCGCCGCCACCGACAACTGTAAAGGCTTTTGTGTCGGCCATCGCTTGTGCGACAGTGCGAGTACCTCCGGCAAAACGTTCATCTTCAAACATGCCCATCGGACCATTCCAGAAAACTGTTCGAGCTTCCATGATGATGTCGGTGAAGGCTGCAGCCGAACCTGGTCCGATGTCGAAACCTTTTGCTCCAGGAGGCAAACGACGACCGTACGTTGCGTAGTTCCCATCAGCATCGAGACCGATGATGTCATCAGGTAAATGAATTGCCTTACCCAGTGACAGTAAGCGCTTACATGTATCGACTTGATCGGGTTCAAAGAGAGAGTCGCCGATTGAATATCCCTGAGCCGCCAAGAAGGTAAAGCACATTGCGCCGCCAATAATGAGCGAGTCAACGACGTCAAGCAAGGCTTCCACGACGCCTAACTTGTCGGAGATCTTTGATCCTCCAAGAACTGCCACAAAGGGATGCTTGGGGTTTTCGCGCAACGCCAAAAGAACTTCGACTTCTCGCTGCAGTAGGCGGCCCATCGCAGAGGGCAGAGTTTTTGAAGGCCCAACAATTGAGGCATGCGCTCGATGCGCCGCACCAAACGCATCATCGACATACATGTCGATACCTGCGACAAGAGTTGCGACAAAGGAAGGATCGTTCTTTTCTTCCCCAGCATTGAAACGAAGGTTCTCCAACAGCTCAACGCCAGGCGCCAACTCGGAAAGACGCTTCGCCACTGGATCCATTGAGTACTTGGCCTCAACCGTGCCTTTGGGTCGTCCGAGATGACTTGCGCACACAACTGTGGCGCCGCGTTCTGTCAACCAATTGATCGTTGGAAGAGCAGCACGGATACGAAAGTCATCACTGATGACCCTCGTACCATCGGCCCCGGTCTCCATTGGCACATTGAAATCGGTACGAACGAGAACTCGCTTTCCAGCGACATCACCGAGGTCTTCAAGAGTGGGAATACTTTTACTCATCGTCAACGCTGATTAGCGACGGCCCTTTTTCGGAACTTTGGAACCAGCAAATAAAGTGGTCTGCACCAAACGATTGCTATAGCCCCATTCATTGTCGTACCACGACAAAACTTTGACCATCTTGCCCATGCTCATGGTTAAGCCAGCGTCAAAAATACTGCTATGGGGATCGCCAACGATGTCGCTTGAAACAATGGGATCTTCGGTATAGCGAAGGACGCCCTTCAATGGACCGGACGCAGCGGCCTTCTTGAACGCAGCGTTGATTTCTTCTACTGACGCCGCCTTCTTGAGGTTTGCTGTGAAGTCAACGATTGAACCGGTCGGTACTGGTACACGCAATGACGTTCCGTCAAGCTTGCCCTTCATGCTTTCGAGCACAAGACTGGTGGCCCGAGCGGCTCCGGTGCTCGTGGGGACGATGTTGATCGCAGCTCCACGCGCCCGACGTAAATCGCTGTGAGGTCCATCAACAAGCGACTGATCGCCGGTGTAGGCGTGGACCGTCTGCATCAGGCCTTGTTCAACACCGAACGCATCATCCAGAACTTTGACGATCGGTACAAAACAGTTGGTTGTACATGATGCGTTAGAGATGACCTTTTGAGTTTTGAAATCGAAATCTTTGTGATTGACACCGTAAACGAAGGTCGCATCAGCGCCGTCACAAGGGGCCGAAACAATAACCAACGGAGCGCCGCCTTCAAGGTGTGCTGCGGCAGCATCGCGCTTAGTAAAGAATCCGGTGCTTTCAATCACTACGTCAACGCCCAATTCTCCCCAGGGAAGATTCTTTGGATCGCGTTCACTCAAAACCTTGATTTCAACACCATCAACGCTGATGCCATTCTTTGACACCTTGATGTCGTTGGGAAGCTGACGCATGACTGAGTCGTATTTCAAGAGATGGGCCATCGTCTTGACCGAGCCGAGGTCATTCACGGCAACGATCTCAATATCGGCTCCTTGAGCCTGAACCGCTCGGAAAAAGTTACGACCAATACGGCCAAATCCATTAATACCAACTCGCACAGTCATGGCGATCCTTTCGATATACGACGTTCATTAATAACAAGTGTCCAAGAGACGTCTAAAACCTAGTCTGCGAGGCGACCGCCGAAAGGATTTCTACCCTCTTCAAGGCGCAAGACATGACAAAAGACCCCAAATAGGGCCGGGAGTCATCGGTTGATGTCTCGGTGGGTTACACGAACTGGTTGCCCAGACCCACGCAGTCGTTGTCCGATTTCTTCAGCCACGGCGACCGAACGATGGTGCCCGCCGGTGCAGCCAATGGCGATCGTGAGATAACTTTTGCCCTCTGCGGCGTAATGAGGCAGAACTGTCTCAAGAAGTCCCACGAGTCCCTGAATAAACGTTGAACACTCTTCACGGTCTAAAACGAAATCACGAACTTCCCCATCGAGACCAGTCAATGCTCGTAACCCCTCTTCCCAATGGGGGTTCGGCAGGAAACGCACATCCATCACGATGTCGGCGTCAAGAGGCAGACCATGTTTAAAACCGAACGACTCGACAGAAACCTGCAGTCGTTCAAGGGCCGAAACTTCAAAAGCTCCCACCAACTTTGTTTTCAACTGGTGAACATTGAGTTCGGTCGTGTCAATGACGAGGTCGCAATCGTCCTTCATTGGCTCGAGTAGGCGCCGCTCCAACTGGATTGATTCCAACAAGCCGTCTGTTTCTGAATCAAGAGGATGCCGCCTTCGGGACGATTCGTATCTTTTGATGAGTTCCGCGTCTGACGCATCCAAGTAAACAACTCGAACCTGGTGTCCACTCGCCCGCATCGCCGCAACCTTGGGCATGAGTTCAAGGTGCTGGCGACCTGCTACTAGAGCGAGGCGATCGATCTCCGAGCCAGGAACACTTGCCAAATCAACAATGGTGTCCACCAACGAGGTAGGGAGGTTGTCAACGACATACCAACCGAGATCTTCGAGGACAGCCGCGGTTGCAGAACGACCCGCTCCAGAAAGACCGGTGATCACCAAAATGTCTGCCACGACTACAAACTACCGATCATCTGGGCTCGCTCGGAGAGCATTTGCGATATCGGGAACAAATCAAATGTGTTTTCATCGTTGGGTCGAAGACTTCTGATCACATGATGGGCACCGGCATCTACATAGACCTGAAGGTAGTTCTCATGATCATGAGGAGTCAGCAACACACTGATTTCGTGATCGCCCTGTGAGAAATTCTTAGCCTGATGGACGAACTCCGTCGGGGGACCAAATCCGCTCCAACCATCGGCGTACTTCACCGCCAAAGGAATTGTGACACGCTCGCCAGATCCTCCCACCCAAAGTTTGACGTTCGTGCCAAAAAGCGCATTAAGACGAGAGACTTCTTCTCTCAGAAACATCAGCCTCCGAGAAAACAGTTTCATTCGAGACGCCACATCCTGCGGAGCGTCGGTGAGATTGTCATCATGGACATAACCACCTGCGCCTACTCCTAACACGAAGGAGCCATTTCCAAGGAGTGCGACTGTTGCAGCCGACCGAGCCAACATTGCCGGTTCACGAATCGACAGGGGCGACACCAAGACGCCAAGAACCTGATCTCTTCCTTGAAAAACTTCGGCGAAAGATCCGAGAAGAGTCCAAGTGTCCCACGAAACTTGGCCTTCAGTTCCCGTAAATGGAACGAGATGATCCCACAGAAAAACCGAGTCAACTCCAAGGGTTAAAGCATCACCGACTAGTTCACGAAATGTTGCAGGTGAGACAACGTGCGATTGCAACTGAACGCCTATTTTTAATGACCCGTACTTAGACATCTAATTTCACTGCACGCAGGTACAGCAGACGCGGAATCGTTGAAGCGTCCTCGTATTCGGCAGCCCTTGCCAAAAAACCGGGAGGAGGTGCGGGTTCAAGCATTCGCTGAACATACAGTCCATTTTCAATCAGTGCGTTCACGTACCTACTTAACGGGCGATGAATAAACGGAATGAAAATATCCTTTTCAACTTCTTCATTGGATTCTTGCTCAATCAAATAGGCACCAATGCGCCAATACTGTTCGGGCGGATCCAAAATTTGGTCATCGATCCAGCCGCTACCAGGAGTTTGTAGCAACGGATGATTTAGGAAGAAACAAAACCGTCCGCCCGGCTTCAACACGCGAGCAACTTCGGCAATAGCAGCATCAACATCTTGAATATGTTCAAACACTAAACAAGCGACTACGGCATCAAAGGTTTCGTCAAAAAACGGCAGACCATCAGCTCCTGCTTTGCTGACGTGCAAACCACCACCACGTTGTGACGCCACAGTGACCTGATTCCATGTTGGATCAATGCCTGCTACGAAACTTGCGCCCAAGTTCTTTACCAACCGCGAAACTTGGCCATCTCCGCAACCCACGTCGAGAACATGATCCATACCCAGAAGTTCTTCGGCCGCCAGAGGCAAGATTTGTTCTTCGTACTCGGCATCGGCTCCGTCGGTGAACCCGTCAATCCACCATTGAGCGTTTTCTTCCCACAAGGTGTTTTCGTTGGGGCTGTTTGAAGAATTACTAGTCACTCTGCGAGGTTACGACACGACTACCCTTTCGCTATGGCAACCTCCGACAAAACAACGAAGAAATCGCCGACTAAATTCTCCATCTGGCCATCGCCTGAGAGATCTTGGAGCGATGTCAGAGATCTAGCGGTCTACGCAGACACGAATCATTGGTATTCGCTGTGGTACGCCGATCACTTCATGCCAAATCACGAAGGAAGCGCCACTCAAGACGGACATGTCTATGAGTGTTGGAGCATGATTGCTGCAATCGCAGCTGTTACCGATCGTCTCCGTGTCGGTTCATTAGTTTCTCCGACAACATTTCGTCATCCGACAATTTTGGCGAACACAGCAGCGACGATCGACCAGATTTCTCGAGGCCGTCTAACTCTTGGAATCGGTGCTGGTTGGCAAGTGAATGAGCATCTGGCTTACGGCGTAGATCTACTTGAGGGCAAAGACCGTGTGGATCGTTTTGAGGAAGCCATACAAATCATTAAGTCAATGTTGACTCACAATCGAACTTCTTTTGCGGGTCAACATTTTTCAATTACCGATGCGCCTTGCCAACCGCAACCGGTACAAACACCACTCCCGATCATGGTCGGTACTGGCGGACCCCGAATGTCGACGATCACTGCGAGGTTCGCCGATGAATGGAACACGTGGGGGCACGTTTCTACTGCAACAGAACGAGTTGCAACTTTCGCTCAAGCGTGTCAAAAGGTGGATCGGGACTGGAATGACATCCACAAATCGGTTCAGGCAATGTTCTTCCTCGTTGACGATCAAGACACCATTGAAAAGATTCGCAAGGTTGCCCCGAACGACCGATCAATCATTGGATCGAACGAATACATCATTGATCAGATTGGACAACTCATCGGACTTGGTTTTGATGAGATCATCTTCCCCGACTTCACCTTGGGTAAAGATGCGCAGACCCGACTTGATAGTTACGAAAAGATTCGGACCGAGATTCTGAATCACTTCTAATTTGCGACGCACATTTTACGGAGTGTGAAACTTATTGAAGATCGCTTGTGCAACGTCTTCTGGCAACCACGTTTGCGCTTGCAACTCTTCTAGAGAAGCTTTTTTCACCGCATTTACTCCCCCAAATGCCTTGATGATCTTCTTTTTTCTTGCTTCCCCCAGTCCTGCAATACCGTCTAAAGCGCTCGTGACCATTCTCTTGTCACGTAACTCGCGATGGAAGGAATTAGCAAATCGGTGTGCTTCATCACGAATACGTTGAAGCATAAATAGGGCATCACTACCCCGTGGAACTTCCACTGGATCAGATTGACCCGGAATGAAAACCTCTTCAAACCTTTTGGCCAATGAAGCAACCGGGATTTCGTGATCTAAACCGAGATTCTTCAAAACTCGTTCGGCCACCGCTAGTTGGCCTTTGCCACCGTCAACAAGGAGTAGTTGAGGAGGATAAACGAACTTCTTGGATCGTGGCTTTTGTTGTTGAGTCAACTCATCAGTCTCAATCGGCTGCTCGCGCTCCTCTATGTACGCAGTAAAACGTCGCGTCAATACCTCCTCCATGGCGGCATAGTCATCGTTACCAGGCACCTCTTTCACTTTGAAACGACGGTACTCTCGCTTGGCTGGCAGGCCATCTTCAAGCACCACCATTGAACCGACATAATCAGTACCTTGCAAATGCGCCATGTCATAACACTCAATACGCAATGGTGCCTCGGGAAGTCCCAAGAGATCTTGCAATTCAGTTAATGCCCGACTCCGAGCATTGTGATCCGCCGACCGCTTCATTCGATGGCGAACAAATTCTTCGCTAGCGTTTCGAGTCACCAACTCGTGTAGTTCTCGTTTGTCTCCACGTTGCGGGATACGAATTTCAACTTTAGAACCTCGTTGGAAACTCAACCATTCTTCATAGGTCGCTATGGCGATAGGTAAATCAGGAACTAAGACCATCTTCGGAACGCCTAGAACTGGCTCATCGCCGTACAACGACTCAATGATCCGATCAATCAAACCTGATTGAGATAAGTCTTCCACTTTGTCAAGGATGAAGCCCTTGCGTCCAACGACGCGACCCTTGCGAACATAAAAGATTTGAATGGCGGCTTCAAGCTCGTCTTGAGCGATACCAATCAGATCTATGTCTTCACTCTTTTCGCCGACTATCTGTTGCTTCTCAATCGCCTTCGCGACCGACTGCAACCGGTCTCGAAGTCGGGCTGCTTTTTCATATTCAAGGGCTGCTGCAGCCAAATTCATATCATCTTGTAATTTTGCGACGACTTCATCAGTGTCACCATCAAGGAAGTCACAAAACTCTTTCACCAGTCCTGCATAAGCATCTGCAGATACCTCACCGACGCAAGGTCCGCTGCACTTCTCGATATGAAACAGCAAACAGGGGCGACCCAATTTGTTGTGCTGATTGAATTTTCCAGGACTACAGGTTCTAATCGGAAACGTGCGCAACAACAGATCAAGAGTGTCGCGAATCGCGTATGCATGCGGATAGGGACCAAAATATCGAGTCCCTTTGCGAGTGCGCCCTCGCATCACCACCGCGCGAGGCCATTGCTCGTCTGTGGTGACAGCCAAAAATGGATAGCTCTTGTCATCACGTAGTCGAACATTGAATCTCGGATGATGTTGCTTAATGAGGCTGAACTCGAGAATGAGAGCCTCTACCTCATTGCGTACAGTCATCCATTCAACAGTCTCCGCAGTGGCGACCATCTGGGCAGTGCGCGGATGTAATTGCGATGGATCCTGAAAATAGTTTGATAAACGTTGGCGCAAGTTTGATGCTTTACCAACGTAAATGACCCGACCATGTACATCCTTAAACTGGTATGAACCGGGTAGTTCTGGAATCGTTCCAGCTGGTGGTCGAGCAACCATGACCGTAGGAGTCGTCAGACTCGATCAAAGACCCAGCATGGGCTTCAAGTAATGACCGGTGTAACTACCCTTCGTCTTGGCAACTACTTCAGGCGGCCCCTCAGCGACGATAAGACCGCCACCACTTCCGCCCTCAGGGCCCAGGTCAATCAGCCAATCGGCAGTCTTAATGACATCAAGACTGTGTTCAATGACCAAAACCGTATTTCCCTGATCAACGAGACGAGACAGAACCGTCAGAAGGCGACGAACATCTTCAAAATGCAAACCTGTCGTTGGCTCATCCAACAAGTAGATCGTATGACCAGTGCTTCGTTTAGCTAACTCGGAGGCCAATTTGACGCGTTGAGCCTCACCACCAGACAGTGTTGGCGCCGACTGACCCAGTCGAACATATCCAAGACCCACATCAACCAAAGTCTGCATATGACGAGCAATGACTGGTTGATTGGAAAAGAAGTCAACTGCTTCGGCAACCGGCATGTTAAGTACATCGGCGATGGTCTTGCCCTTGAAGGTGATCTCGAGAGTATCGCGATTGTAGCGAGCTCCCTTGCAAACTTCGCAAGGCACATACACATCAGGCAAGAAGTGCATTTCAATCTTTATCGTTCCGTCTCCAGAGCAGGCTTCACATCTTCCGCCCTGAACATTAAAAGAGAATCGGCCAGGCATGTAACCACGTACTTTTGCTTCTGCTGTCGTGGCGAATAACTTTCGAATGTTGTCAAAGACACCCGTGTAGGTAGCCGGGTTGGATCGAGGCGTTCGACCAATTGGTGACTGGTCCATGTCAATCACTTTGTCAAGATGTTCGACACCGTTGACGCGCTTGTGTTTACCGGGTGCATCTTTTGACTTATAGATTCGCTGCATCAAGACGGGCAACAAAATGTCGCGAATCAACGTGCTTTTGCCGCTCCCCGAAACTCCGGTGACCGCGACAAAACAGCCAAGTGGAATTTTGACGGTGACATCTTGCAGATTGTGTTCTTTCGCTCCAACTACTTCAAGCCAGTGCGACTTAGGTTGACGCCTTGACTCCGGAACAGGTATTGAACGTTTTCCTGATAAATACTGACCAGTGACCGATTCCTTAACCTTCAAAATTCCCTTAACCGGTCCGCTGTAAACAACCTCACCGCCGTGCTCTCCTGCGCCAGGTCCAATGTCAACGATCCAGTCGCTTTCCCGAATGGTTTCTTCATCGTGTTCCACGACAAGAACCGAATTTCCTAGATCACGCAGACGCAACAAGGTTTCAATAAGCCGACGATTGTCGCGCTGATGAAGGCCGATCGAAGGCTCGTCAAGAACATAAAGGGTTCCAACTAAACCTGAACCAATCTGACTGGCTAGGCGGATACGTTGCGCCTCTCCTCCAGCAAGGGTTCCTGCGGTGCGAGACAGACTCAGATAGTCGAGACCCACATCAAGCAAGAAGCCCAACCGAGCATTAATTTCCTTAACAACTCTTTCAGCAATCGTGCGATCACGTTCGGACAAAGTGAGCTTGCCTAAAAACTTCGCCGAGTCACCAATAGACATTTCACAAACTTCTGAAATGTGCTTGCCATTGATTGTGATCGCTAATGTCGCGGGCTTTAATCTCGCCCCTGCACAGGCCAAGCACGGAACAAGCCGCATATAACCCTCATACTGTTCGCGACTCCAATCGCTTTCGGCCTGTTCGTGCCGACGCTTAATCCACGGGATCACACCTTCAAAGGTGGTGTTGAACTGGCGGGCCTTGCCATAACGATTCTTGAACTTAACGACAACGTTTCCTGGAAGGCCATGTAAGACAACCTTTTGCGATTTAGCGGAAAGTTTGTCCCACGGCTTATTGAGATCAATCTTGTGGTCCTCGGCGATTGATTCAAGAATTCTTAGAAAGAACCCAGTCGTCGCACTTTTCCACGGAGCAATCGCACCTGCACTCAAGGCTAGGTCTCCGTCTGGAATGACCAGTTCAGGATCGACTTCAAAAGTTGTTCCGAGACCATCGCAAGTAACACAAGCGCCATACGGTGAGTTGAATGAAAAGTTCTTGGGTTCCGGCTTTTCAAACGATTCACCACACTTAGCACAGGCTAAGAATTGACTGAAGGTCAAGATTTCATCAGATTCAGTCACTAAAATTTGAGCGACGCCTTCACCGAACTTGAGAGCCGTTTCCATACTGTCGGAGAGTCGACGACGATTATCGCCCTTGGCTACTAAACGGTCGATCACTATTTCAATGGTGTGCTGGTCATAACGACCAAGTTTCTGATCAGTCTTCAAAAACTCTGTGATGTCGACGATCTCGCCATCAATTCGCGCCCGCACAAAACCCTGCCCAGCGAAATCATTGAGCAGTGCTTCGTACTCACCCTTTCTACCTTTTACAACGGGCGCCAAAACCATGAAACGAGTTCCCTCTTCAAGGGTTAGTACTCGATCAACGATCTCCTCTGGCGTCTGCAGCGCCAACTTCGTTCCATCATTTGGACAATGTTGAACGCCAATACGGGCGTACAACAAACGCAAATAGTCATAGACCTCGGTCATGGTCCCAACAGTTGACCTCGGGTTACTGCTCGCCGACTTTTGATCGATTGAAATAGCCGGCGATAAGCCCTCGATGAAGTCAACATCCGGCGGATCCTTTTGACCCAAGAATTGACGGGCATAAGCACTCAAGGATTCAACATAACGACGCTGCCCTTCGGCGTAAATGGTGTCGAAGGCTAAAGAAGACTTACCTGACCCAGATAGTCCCGTGAAAACCACCATCTTGTCTCGGGGAATATCAATACTGATGTTCTTGAGATTGTGCTGGCGGGCGCCACGAACGATGAGACGATCAGACATGAGCGAAGGCTAGTGAATCAAAAGCGGTCACGGCTTAACCTGCATCTTTTATTTGCCGACGAAGATCGTTGATTTCGTCACGCAAACGCGCTGCGTATTCAAATTTGAGGTCAGCAGCCGCTTCTTGCATCTCTTGTTCCAAAGTGATGATCAGCCGCGAGATTTCTTGCTGTGGCAATGTACGCAACTCGCTTTGTACTTTTTCTCGTTCCTTCTGACGACGACGATCTT
>JBIKYT010000007.1:0-55749 GCA_044355095.1 Ilumatobacteraceae bacterium | reverse complement strand
TTCGATTGTGTCGCTCATCCCGCTGTGACTCGCAACGCTCTTGAATGCCTCGATTGGGAAGGCACCGTTGTCGTCATCGGCGTTACTAGTCAGACCGCAGAATTCTCTGGTCTGTACACGCGTCTGACACAAGTCGATCGCGGAATCATTGGTTGCCGTTACGGAACGATCAGCCCGCAGCGCGACATTCCATACATCATCGATCTTTACCGCCGCGGCGAAGTGTTACTTGACGAACTCGTGAGTGCCACTTTCCCTATCGCTAATTGGGAAGACGCAGTACACGGCCTTGAGAGTGGCACTGTCGCTCGTGCTGTTATCACTTTCTAGAAATCGGAATACACAACAATGACTTCGCATATCGCCGGCACGATCGAGACAGAGGGCAAGACTCTCTGGCAACTCATCTCAGAGCGTGCCTTAGTAACACCCGACAAGCGCATGGCCCTCGACGAACGTGGTCGCACGATGACGTACGGCGAATACAAGAACTGGTGCGAACGTGTCGCTGCTGGTCTTTCGCAAAAAGGAATCACCGAAAACACCAATGTTTCTTGGGTGCTTCCATCACGTTTTGAATCGCTCGTTCTTACTGGCGCTTTGTCCCGTCTAGGCGCAATTCAAAACCCAATCTTGCCGATATATCGCAATCGTGAAGTTACGTTCATCACGACGCAATCAACCTGCAAGGTTTTGATTGTCCCGCACATCTTCCGTGGCTTTGATTACTTGACGATGGCTCAAGAAGTTGTCGCAACACTTGTCCAAGATGTTGAGATCATCGTGGTTGATCCCGATCTTCCCGAAGCCGACCCTGACGCAATCGGCTTGCCGACATATCGCGCCGATCTAGACGCGATTCGCTGGCTCTTTTATTCATCCGGAACGACCGCCGATCCTAAAGGCGCCAAGCACAGTGACAACAGCATGTCGGCCGCGAACGACGGTATGCAATGGAGCATGGAAGTCGGTCCCGACGACAAAGCAGCCGTGGTCTTCCCTATCACTCACGTCGGCGGTTTGGTGTGGTTATTCAATGCAATGCAAACCGGCGTTGAATTGTTGATGGTTGAAACTTTCGATCCAGCAAACACACCGAAGTGGTTGGGAGAAAATGGTGTGACGTGCGCCGGCGCCGGAACTGTTTTCTGGCTCACCTACCTCAATGCTCAACGCCAACTTCCGGCCGGTGAACGACTGCTGCCCAATGTCCGCATCTTTAACGGTGGCGGTGCCCCCAAGCCAAAAACTTTGAACGCAGAAATGATGGAAGCATTTGGTGCTCCGCTTATTGGCGGATGGGGTCTCACTGAAGCGCCCATCAACACCATGATTCATGTTGACGATCCTGATGAGAAGAAAGCTCTTACCGATGGTCGTCCGTGTCCTGGTGTCACCCTGCGCACCGTCATTGATGGTCGCGTTTGTGCTCCAGGCGAAGAAGGTGAGCTGCGCGTCAAGGGCCGACAAGTGTGTCAGGGCTACTTAGATTCATCTCTTGACGCCGATGCATTTGACGAAGATGGCTGGTTCAGAACTGGCGACCTCGGAGTCATTGACGCTGAAGGATTCGTCTCAATCACTGGTCGCTTAAAAGACATCATCATTCGCAAGGGCGAGAACATTTCAGCCAAAGAAATTGAAGACCTGCTGTTCGCTCATCCGGCGATCGCCGATGCTGCAGTGATCGGTTTACCCGATGAGAAGAGCGGCGAACGCGCGTGTGCCGTTGTCGTGTGTAAGCCAGATTCAACAATTTCATTTGATGACATGGTGAGTTTTTTGAAAACCGCACAACTTTCAGTGCACAAGATTCCTGAACAACTCGAAATTGTTACCGCACTTCCGCGCAACCCCAGCGGAAAAGTTCTCAAGAAAGATCTACGAGCCACCTACGGAGGAGCATCATGAGTACAGCAAAGAAGCCAGCAGCAAAAAAGGCACCCGCCAAGAAGGCCGCCCTCAAGCCTGCGCCAACGTACAAGCGTCTGAAGGGTCAGCGTGTTTTCATTACTGGTGCCGGATCTGGCATTGGTCGCGCGACTGCTCTTCGTTTCGCAGCCGAAGGTGCCCAACTCGCACTGGCCGATCTTCGCGGGGCCAAAGAGACTGCTGCTGAAATTAAGAAGGCCGGCGGCACCGCCACTGCCTACGACCTTGATGTCACCAAGGCAGTCGAAGTTGAGAAGGTTGTCAACAAAGCCGCCAAGGCACTCGGTGGTCTCGACATTGTCTGCAACATCGCTGGCATCGGTCACTTCGCAAACAGCCACGAAGAAACCCCCGAGTGGTTTGATCGCATTGTGTCGGTCAACCTCAACGGCACGTTCTATGTCACTCGCTATGCGCTCCCCCACTTGCTTGATACATATGCCAAGACTGGTCGCGATGGAGTCATCGTCAACACCGCTTCAACTTCGGGCTTAATGGGTGCACCGTGGAGCGCCGCTTACTGCGCGAGCAAAGGCGGAGTCGTCAACCTCACTCGTGCCCTTGCCTATGAATACCGCGGTAAAGGCGTTCGTGTGAATGCCATTGCGCCAGGTGGAACGAATACCAACATCGTTAACTCATTCATGAGCCTTCCCACCGATGCCGACTACAAGATCATGGGCAAGATCATGACTCCTATGGATCAAGCCGAGCCCGACGAGATGGCCAATCTCTTCGCATTTATTGCATCAAACGAAGGTCGCTACATGACGGGCTCAATTGTCGTCATCGACGGCGGCATTACCTGCTGAAAGAAGTACATCATGGGAATTTGCGACGGACGAGTCGTCATTATCACTGGAGCCGGCCGAGGTCTTGGTCGCGCTCACGCTTTAGCTTTCGCTGCTGAAGGCGCAAAAGTTGTCGTCAACGATGTTGGCGCTTCGCTCACGGGCGAAGGACACGACCTCACACCCGCAGCGGAAGTTGTTGCCGAGATCAAGAGCCTTGGCGGCGACGCCATCGTCAATGACGATGATGTGAGTGACTGGGATGGTGCTGGTCGCATGATCAAACAAGCCATTGACACATTCGGCCATCTCGACACCTTGGTGTGCAACGCTGGCATTGTGCGCGATCGCATGATTGTGAACATGTCAGTTGATGAATGGGACGCAGTCATGAAAGTTCACTTGCGCGGCATGTTCTGTCCAGTGCGCCAGGCAGTTGACTACTGGCGAGCGATGAGTAAGGCCGGCACACCGATTGATGCCCGTGTTGTCACCACATCATCTGGCGCGGGACTCTTCGGCAGCGTGTCACAAGCCAACTATTCAGCAGCCAAAGCTGGTATCGCTTCGTTCACCATTGTCGCGGCCGCCGAACTTGATCGTTACGGCGTGAAGATCAATGGCATTGCGCCATCAGCACGTAGCCGAATGACTGAAGAAGCGTTTGCTGACATGATGAAGAAGCCCGAATCTGGTTTTGATGCCATGGACCCGGCCAATGTGAGCCCAGTCGTTGTGTGGCTAGGTTCATCAGCATGTGAAATCTCAGGACGTATGTTTGAAACAGCCGGCGGCGAACTTTCTGTTGCCGATGGCTGGCAACATGGCGCACCCTTCAATAAGGGTGCGCGTTACGAACCTGCCGAGATTGGTGCAGTTGTTGCCGACCTCATTCGCGAGGCCCCGAAGCCTGCACCCGTGTACGGTGCTAACTGATGAGTGATGATGTATTTGCCGCCGATGGCCGAATTATCGGATCTCGTGCTTTAGTAACTCGCCGCAAGCTTCTTGATGCAACGGCAAAGTTGCTGAACGAACAAGGAATTCTTGATCTGCGCGTTGTCGATATATCGCGCGACATCGGTTCGTCACCGGCAACTTTTTATCAGTACTTCAATGATGTTGATGAAGCCATCCTTGAACTTGCCAAAGAAGCAACCGACGACGAAAAACCATTAGTGGCGCTGCTGCAACCAGGTTGGAATGCATCAGATGGACTTGAGCGGGCTGGCAAATTTGTTGATGCCTACATGGCCTACTGGGACACCCATCATGCAGTGCTCCGCGCCCGCAACTTAAAGGCCGAAGAAGGCAACCGTCATTTCCGAGCTGTACGCACCGAAGCCAACTTGCTCGTCATGGATGCTCTCCAGGCAATGGTCTCAGAAGGAGTCGCCACAAAACGACTTCCCGAATCGCTTGACCCGTTCACAACGGCTGCAGCTGTTGTAGCGATGTGTGAACGACTGTTGGCGTTTCAACCCGAAATGGCCAAACGCGGTGCCAATCGTGATGCCATTCGCAACACGTTGGCTACGTTGCTCTACGGCGCGTTAACCGGCCACTAGTTCCGAATCAGAGACCCCGAATCAGAGACCCCGAATCAGAGACTCGGAATCAGACTCGCGAGTTCCTTGAATTCGTTCATGGTGACAGCAGCCGGATTGGCCGACAACACCTGAATGCTCACATGGTCGGCGCCAGCATCTAAATGCGCCTTAATGCGTGCGTGAATGTCGTCAAGGGTTCCCCAAGCAACAATGGCATCAACCAATTTGTCCGAAGGACCATTAGCGGTCATGAGGTCTTCATCGCCCCAACCCAAACGACGCAAGTTGTTGGTGTAGTTCGGAAGTCCCATGTAGGTCGACATGTGACCACGCGCAACTGCGCGAGCCTCTTCTGCATTGGTCGAGAAAACAACAGCTTGCTCAGGTGCCAACAATGCATCGGGTCCGAGAGCTGCACGCGCGATTGGCGTGTGTTCCACCGGAACAAAATAAGGGTGTGCACCCAAAGTTCGGTCGGCTGACAACTTCAACATTTTCGGACCAAGCGCAGCCAAGCAACGCGCGGTGGGCTCAGTTGGGCCAGAAGCAAAGAACAAACTGCGGTCCATCGCGTCAAGGTAAGCAACCATGTTTGAGTACGGCTTGCCATAGGACGCTCCGTGAAATCCTTCAACTGCTGGTTGATGACTGACTCCAATGCCTAGAAGAAAACGATCGGGGAAAGCTTCGGTCAATGTTTTTTGGCCAGCCGCCATCGTCATTGCCGAACGGGCATGCAATGAAGCAATACCTGTCGCCATGATGAGCTTCTCTGTAGCCGACAACAACAGTCCGCATGACGCGAATGGTTCACGGCCAACTGCTTCGGGAACCCAGACGGCGCCAAAACCCAACTCTTCAATTTGAGCCGCAACCTTCTGCGCCTCTTTCATGGGCTGCATATCAAGTTGGAACGTCCAGATACCTAATTTGCCGAGTGAGTTCTTTGTTAAAGCCATATAAGAAACTTAGTCGGCGCACCCGCTTATTCGTTGAGCCAAGCGTCAATCAGTTTGCGGGCAATCGAAATTCCGGGAGGAATATTTGGCAGGGCATCTTTGCGATACCAATTCGCGTCCAGAATTTCGGTGGGATCACACACGATGTCACCACTCACCCACTCGGCACGAAAGCCCAACATCAAACTGTGCGGGAACGGCCACGGTTGACTACCCATGTACTTCACCGTCCCAACATTCACGCCAACTTCTTCAAAGACTTCGCGCACAACCGCGCCTTCAAGAGTTTCACCTGGCTCAACAAACCCTGCGAGGCAGCTGTACATCGGTCCTCGAAATTGCACGCCTTGCGCAAGCAATGCTTCTTGATCGGGCCCAGGTTCACCGCGCGTCACCAACGTGATCATTGCTGGAGCAAGTCGCGGGAAGTTCACGAGACCACATGCTGGGCAACGCATAGCGCGCTCACCACGGGCCGGCTCGGTGGCTTCACCGCAACGACCACAGAACCGGTGCGTGCGAGCCCACTCGACTAATTGAACCGCTCGACCGGCGACTAGCCAATCTTCTTCGGGAGCCCGGCCAAACAAACTAAAGAGATCAAGTGCTCCACCATCTGACGGATCTTGTCCTCGTGGCACATCGACACCCCAACAAGCGTGCCCATCAAGCATTCCTAAGAAATGTGTCGAGTGGTCAGGTCCTGCAGGCTCCTCATGAATCCAGACCCGAGATTCAACAACGTGAAAATACCGATGTCCGACCAGGTCGGGCGCTGGTTTCATCGAGGGCTGAAAGCGCGAAGGGCGCGAAATCGAGCCTGGGCCAAAGGATGCGGGTTGCTGCGAATCGGTCACCCATAGAGCATGACCGTAAGATGACCACTATGTCCAACTCCAACACCCCCAACACCGGCCGCACCGTCGTTATTGTCGACGCCGTCCGCACCCCCATTGGCCGCAAGAACGGTGGCTTGTCCACTTTGCACCCCACGGACCTTCTTGGTTTGGTGCAAAAGGCCATCGTCGAGCGCACCGGCATCGACCCGTCCAAAATCGAGCAGGTCGTTGGTGGAAACGTCAGCCAAGTTGGCGCACAAAGCTTTAACGTCACTCGCACCGCATGGTTGTCGGCAGGTCTTCCGCTCACAACTGCGTGCACCACTGTTGACACACAGTGTGGATCAAGCCAGCAAGCAACTGGTCTTGCTGCTTCGCTCATTTCATCGGGCGTTGTTGATATTGCAGTTGCATGCGGCGTCGAGTCAATGAGTCGCGTGCCGATCGGCAGCAACTCAAACGCATTCACCAAAGATCCCAAGACCAAGGCTGAAGTTTCACTTGGTAAGGCCGTGAGCAAGAGCTACTTCGAACATTATGAATTCACTTCACAGTTCGAAGGAGCCGAGCGCATTGCAGACTTGTGGAATATCACCCGTGCCGATACCGACAACTTCGGAATGCAGTCGCAACAGCGCGCCGCACGCGCGTGGGCCGAAGGTCGTTTTGACGGCCAGTTCATCACCGTCAATGCACCCGATCTCGATGCAGATGGCAAGCCAACCGGTTCAACCCATGCAGTTGGTCGTGACGAAGGTATGCGCGAAACAACTTTGGAATCGCTGTCATCACTCAAGCCAGTTGCTCGCGAAAATGGCGTGCACACCGCTGGTAACTCTTCACAGATTTCTGATGGCGCCAGCGCCATTTTGATGATGACTGAAGAAAAAGCCAAAGAACTCGGGCTCAAACCTCGTGCCCGCATTGTTGACAGTTGCCTCGTTGGCGTTGACCCAGTGTTGATGTTGACTGGACCAATTGACGCCACCAAGCGTTTACTTGAGCGCAACAACCTCACCATTGACCAAATCGATACTTTCGAAATCAACGAAGCATTTGCTTCAGTTGTGTTGGCATGGGCCAAAGAGGTCGGTGCCGATCTTGAAAAGACCAACCCGAATGGTGGTGCAATTGCTTTAGGTCACCCACTCGGAAGTACCGGCGCAATTCTCACGACGAAGGCCCTCTATGAACTTGAGCGCACTGGTGGTCGTTACGGATTGATCTCCATGTGCTGCGGTGGTGGTCTTGGTACCGGAACGCTGATCGAGCGACTCTGAACTAATCATCCAATTTCATAACCGCCCAAGAGTTTTCTTTTCCCACACTGGGGTTATGAAAATGAAATTCATCATCAGGTCAGGACTCGGCGTAGTCCTGACCTGTTTGATTTTGAGCAACTGTTCATCATCAAACGAGCCGTTACCCGACGGCGCGAATGGTCGTATTGTCAAAGTGGTTGACGGCGACACCGTTGATGTTTCGATGAATGGCCGTACCGAACGAGTGCGACTCATTGGTATCGACACCCCCGAAACCAAAAAGCCCAATGCCCCTATTGAGTGTTTTGGTCCCGAAGCCTCCGAACGGACAACTGAACTCCTGCCAGTAGGTACCCCCGTATTTGTGCAACGCGATATCGAGGCCCGTGACCCGTATGGGCGACTTTTGGGCTACGTCTTTCGCTCCTCCGATCGACTCTTCGTCAATGAAGACCTCATTGTGAATGGTTATGCCCGCCCCTTATCAATCGCTCCGAACACTGCGTTTACTGCCCAATTTGCTGACCAAAGCCAAATCGCACGATCATCCCGAACCGGACTGTGGGGCGAGTGCCCACCAGAGCCATAACCTTCGCCGATAGCGTGACGGCGTGAGCAACAACGAGATCAGTCTCGCCGAGCGACTCGGTTACGAAGCCAGCCAAAAGCTGGTCATCATTTCGTGCGACGACCTTGGTTCATGCCATGCCGCCAACATCGGCGTGTATGAAGCGATTCGTAATGGCATTGCCTCATGTGCTTCGGTCATGGTTCCTGCACCGTGGGCGCGCCATGCTGCCGAAATGTATGACGGCGAAGATATCGGTGTTCACATCACTCTCAATGCCGAGCATCCGCTCTATCGCTGGGGCCCCATTACTCATGCGCCATCACTTCTGTCGGGCGATGGCGGCTTTCCACGAAATGTGGATGATCTTTGGGAACATGCTGATCCTGCCGAAGTACTTCGTGAGTGTCGCGCCCAAATCGAACGCGCCACAATCTGGGGCTTTGATGTTTCACATCTCGCACCTCACCTCAGTGTGATCACACTGAGGCCCGAATTCTTTGACATCTATCTCGAGTTGGCCGTTGAGTTTCAATTACCCATTCGCCTTCCTTCAACGTTGACTGCCGAGCAAGCTGGCTTCCCATTCCGTCGACTTGCCGCCGAAGAAGGAATTGTTTTCCCCGACCACTTCGATCATGACTGGCGCGCCGGAAGTCGTGAGCGGGTGTACAACGCAATTCGCAGCCTGCAACCGGGCGTGACCGAAATTCACATTCAGCCAAGTATTGACACCGCTGAAGTTCGTGCACTCACCGATCATGCCGATGAGTGGATCGACGATCTTGATCTAGCCCTGCACGACACAACAGTCACCGACTTGTTGCAAGAGCAAGATGCCGTCGTGATTGGTTATCGCGAGTTACGCGCAGCAATGCGACGCGCAAACTAAACGCTTAGCCTTCGTTCAATAAACGAGTAATCGTTGCCGCTGCTTCGCCACTAGATAGAGCATCAAAAAGTGGACCAGTTGCACCAGTGATTTTGAGTTTGCTCTTCATAAAGGCAACTGACAAATCCATCGTGGCATCAGCCTTCGCGATTGTCGCCACAGTGTCTGCATCATCAGGACCAGAGACTCGCTCATCACCTTTACCCATGACGAGGCGAAACTGAATTGTGCGTGCATCACTCATGCCACTTCTCCGACTTCCGTTTCAACTAATGCAGGGCTTGACAAACGACCAGGAAATGACTGCCCATGTTCAAGCGCAATCACTTCTTTTATTCCGGCAAACAAATCAATTTCAACAACATCAGCATCGGGCGCACCAACTGCCGATTTAGCCAATACCCAATCTTCGTATGGGTACGCAGCGACCAACTCATCATCGTCAAGACCAAACCACCATGGCTCTTTGGGGTCGACTTGCGTTGCATGCGCGCGCAATGCGCCTGAACGCGCTGACATGTGTGAGGCCACATCAATACGAGTCGTGATGCGTTCGTCTTGGCCTGGACGATTTAACCATTTGTCGTCATACGGCGACTTGCCGCTTTTCGCCAACATTGCTTCATGGACTGCGATCAATCGCGTGCGCGCCCAGACCGAGTAATACATCTTGAGTGGCTGCCACGGTTCACCAGCCCACGGATACCACATTGCATCTCCGGCACGTTCAAATGCCGGAACCGAAATATCGTGAACTTTCAAATGATCGGGGTGCGGGTAGCCACGCTGATCATCGCCGTAAGTAATGATCACTTGCGGCCGCTCACGCCGAATGATTGAAACCAGTCGACCAACCGCTTCATCAAGCGCGGCCTGATGAAAACAATCTGGGTGGTCATTGGGTGGAGAATCGGCCATTCCAGAATCGCGGTAGCCCAGCATGACAACTTGATCAAAGCCGATGATCTTGGCTGACTTGGCTAATTCAACGGGCCGGATTCGCGCCAAATGCTGTTTTTCTTGCTCGGGGGTCAAGCCGTGAAAGGGACCGCCTTCATCACGGAGGGCCGGATTTTGCAGATCGCCTTCCTCGCCGCCGGTGCAGCACACCAGAACGGTCCGGACGCCAAGATCGTGATATTTGGCCAGAGTCGGAGCACCTTTGGACGCTTCGTCGTCCGGGTGAGCGTGAATTGTGAGCACGCACAATGGACTCTCGGGGGCCGTCAACATCGTTCTCAGGCTAGTTGCACGCCTAGGTCGCTCAGCCACCGTAAAGTTGAGAGCAATGACACATCGCCTGCTTCCCCTCGTTCTGATTCCCGTTTTGTTGACGCTTGGTGCTTGCGCCGATGACGGTCGCGATATGAAGATTCCCGCTGGCAATCAGAATGAGTCAATCATGACGACGACACTGCCGGTTGAAGGCGACGCCAACTTCGAAACCCCCGCCCCCTAAACGCCCCCCACCTCCCCGGAACTTTCGCGCCACTCTGTACAAATTGTCGCGCTGAGCGCGACAATTTGTACAGAGTGGCTGATTTTGATCGTTTCGTCACCCTCCGCGTTGGCCTCACCACAATCTGCCAAACTGAAGAATCAGTTCGTCAACCTCCACTCCTCAGATCGGACTCTTTGAAACCGACGCATCTGGCCGTCTCACCTCGGCCGACTCACGGTTTCGTGAACTCGCCTTGTTGGGCGGACCAGTCCCCCTCGGTCGAGCTCCTTGGGCCAACGCCCACCCCGACGATCGCGCCAAAGCCGAACAGGCATGGCGCAACGCCATCGACTCGTCATCGTCCATTGATATTGAAGTCAAGGTTCCGTCCATTGATGACCAAGACTCGCCTCTTCGCTTTTTAGCCAACCCTCGACTCGACGCCGACGGATCAATCATCGGCTACTCGGGTGTCGTGATCGCGATGGCCGCTCATCAACAGTTGTTCTCGCACGAATCCGGCCAACTGCTCGCCCTCCTTGAATCGTCAGATGACCCAACGATCATCACCGACATGAATGGTGTGATTCTGCATGCCAACGAAGCCGCCAGCCACTTTGATCAGATGGCCGTTTCGGTACGCGATCAAATGCCCCGTGAAATTTTGTCGACGCCCAATTCAAACTGGCGCGGCGAAGTTGGTCTACGCGGCTCCGACAACGAACTGCACACGTTTGATGTTCAGGTTGCCTGTGCGAACGATCGAATCACAATGTTGGCCCGCGATATCAGTTCGTCCTTACGTCTTCAGGCCGAACTCGCACATCTTGCAACTCATGATGCACTAACTGGACTGCCTAATCGCACGTTGTTCATTCGCAAACTCTCCGAAGCAATTGAGCGCTCGCGTTCGACTACATCAACTGTGTCGGTGATCTTCTTAGATGTCGACAAATTAAAGGACATCAATGACAGCCTTGGTCATGAAAACGGCGATGCCCTTATCACCAACATCGGTCGTCGCTTAGTTTCGGCAACGCGCCCTGGCGATATCGTCGCGCGCATTGGTGGAGATGAATTCGTGATTTTGTGTGAAGGTCTCACCGATGAAGAAGCAGCGATGGATCTGGCTGAAAGAATCCGCACTGCAATCACTGGCCGCGTATTGCTGCAAGGAATTGAAGTAGTGACTGGCGCGAGCCTCGGCGTTGCTATGACTCGCGGCGAAATTGATGAACCCGCGCTTGTTGATGCGGCTGTTGCTCTCATGCGCAACGCCGACACCGCCATGTATCACGCCAAAATGCGCGGGCGTTCGCGCTGCGAGTTGTACAGCAACAACATGCGCAATACCGCCAAAGAGCGCGCCACATTGTCCGCATCGCTTGAACAAGCCCTGGCTAATAACGAACTACATCTCGTGTATCAGCCGGTTATGTCGCCACATTCAAACAAGGTTGTTGGCGCAGAAGCTTTACTTCGTTGGCGTCATCCAACACTCGGGCTTCTCACGCCTTCATCATTTGTTGATCTCGCCGAAGAATCAGGCGCCATTGTTCCAATTGGTGAATGGGTCATCCGTCAAGCATGTTCCGATATGCGTGTGTGGCTGAATGAAAAACGTATTGACCGCCAATTCATTGTTCACGTCAATGTCTCACCACGCCAGGTTGGAGACACGCGCTTTGTCGAGCGCACGTTGGCCGCCATCAATGATTTTGATTTGCAGCCACAACATTTGGCCCTGGAGTTCGACGAGAAAATGCTCATGAACGACACGGCCAGCACCTTGCGCACTTTGCAATCAATGAAGAGATTCGGCGTTCGTCTATCAATCGATGATTTTGGAACCGGGTACTCATCGCTTTCCCATCTACGGTCGTGTCCGGCCGACTACCTCAAACTTGATGGATCCTTTGTTCGAGCACTTGGCGAGGACGAAACCGATGACCCCATCGTGCGTGGCATTGTGCAGTTGGCCCACAGCCTCAATATGGCCGTGATCGCCGAATGGGTCACAACCGACGCGCAAATTGAACGCCTGCGCTTGCTCGGATGTGATTTAGTGCAGGGCTATCGCATCGGTCGCCCAGTCGCTGCCACCGCATTTGGTGTGTCAGCCACTACGGTCTGATCTAGCCACTATGTCTGAATTCGCACCCCCAGTTCTGCCCCGTTGTTATCGACACCCCAACATGCCAACCGGCCGTTCGTGCACCCGATGCGGACGACCGGCGTGCGGCGACTGTTTGCAAGCCGTCACCATCGGCAGTCAGTGCCCCGATTGCATGAAGGCATCCCGACCAGCTGCATCAGTTCGAGCGAAAGATTGGAATGCCTCACAAGACGCACTGATCACGCGCATCATCATTGCCCTGAACGTTGCAGTTTTTGTGTGGGTACTTATTGGCGACACCAATTCTGCTGGTTTTGGTAGCAGTGTCTCGTCTCGCGAAATTGATCTTGGCCTCAACAAGTTGCTGCTCTCTTTCAACCACGAGTGGTATCGCCTCATCACCTCTGGTTTCTTGCACTTCGGAATTTTGCACATCGCAATGAATATGTACATGCTCTTTCAACTGGGCAAGTTGCTTGAACCGCCGTTAGGTCGACTGCGATATGGACTCTTGTACTTTGCTTGTTTGCTCGGCGGATCTCTCGGTGTACTTGTTCTTGAAGGGAGCAGCACTGGTCTACACGGTGGCGCGTCTGGAGCAGTATTCGGCTTAATGGGCGCAGCAGCAATTGGCATGCAACGCCGTGGAATCAATATCTTCCAAACCGGACTCGGCACAACCTTGATGATCAACTTATTGCTCACCTTCACTATCCCCGGCATTTCAATCGGTGGTCACATCGGCGGAATTGTGATGGGTGCAATCTGCGGCAGCATCATGTTGCCGCCCCCGCATCAAAAACAACCGCCGTGGTTGGGCTACGTCGTGCCCACGATTGCCATCATCGGCAGCGTGATCGCCAGCGTTATCGTCGTTGGCTGAACCTGCAACACCCCTTCTCTAAGTTCTTTTCACGACTTCCCCTCGTTCCACATCCAAGCAGCATTGCTTGGTCATGAACCGGAGGTCTGTCTTGACCGAAGCACAACATCAACCTGATCGCCCGATTCCCGCTTGCGGAGTCGACCCCATCACATCAGCATCACTTGCCGCATTGCTTGGCCACGCTCTCAATACTTCTAGCCGTACAGCCGATATCGCTGCTGTCCCACTTGATCGACAACTGATCGGGCATGGTGTTTTACTCTTTGAAAACGGGGCTCGTTACCTTGACAACATCCGCCAAATGTTGGCCATCTCACTCGATCACCACGACACACCCGACATCATTTTGTATTCATATCGCGATCACGATGTCCTGGATGAAAACGACATCTACGAGTTCGATCTCACATCGGCATGGTTGGCAAGCCAAGGGATTCAACTCATCGACTGGTTCGTTGTCACCAAGCGCAATGCGCGCAGCATCCCCACCGAATTCGGTCGTTCAAGTAACTGGACCGAGTGAAGTGTCACGACTCTTGCGCACGCGTAGTCCTGCTGCCCGCATGCGATGTAACAGTTCACGACTCGTCACTTCGATTGCTCCTAACGCGATCGCTTGCACGCGAAAAGACTCCGGCAAGTCGTAATGGTCACGATGAAAGCCTCGTTTAGGAATTTCTAACATTGCAGCAAATGCATGAAGTTCATCCAAACTTGTATCGCTGACCATGTGACACCAATGGCGTTCTTTGTGCCACCATCGGCACTCATCAACAAAAATCGCCACGACTTAACGTTGGCGGGGTTTGCGGACCTTCACTGGAATGGGCTTTACCTTGGGAGCCTCTCCAATGACGCGCGTTCCGATTGCACCGATACCAATCGCTGCACCAGCGACGATCAAGTTCACAATCCAAGAAGCCATAACTTGCAACTTACATCACCAATGGGTCGACTTGCTTGTCGCACCCAGTTTTCAGTGTGCCTCACTCAAGAAGCCAGATTTACCGATTCCTTGTGAGGAAATGTAAGACCGATTCAAGTGGGCCTAAGTTAAATCTTTTGAGCCACAAGGTCGCACAGTAAACCTGTATGAGCCAAATCACGACCGCAATCGGAATGAGCTGCCAAAGTTCAACTTTTTGAAACAAGCCCAGGCCCCACGGAGCAAATATGAACAACATTGCGAATGACTGCGAAATATAGGTGGTCAGCGAAACCTTTCCGGCTGGCTTCATCCAGGCAATAAGTTGCGGTTGCTTTCGAATCATTGCCAAGATGGCCCCGAGATAGCCGATTGAAAGAAGTGGCGCGGTGATCATCGATACCAAAGTAAGGCTCAAATAGATTGATTCCGAACTTTCTGGCGCCTTCTCATTAACTAGCCACCCTGTAGCGATTAAAAGTTGAATTGGTAATCCGATGATGAACCCGACTTTGAACATCTTGGAAATGTTTTCATCCGAGGTTGATGGTTTCAGAAAATTACTTCTTGAAGCACGTACACCCACCAAAAATGCAACAAAAGCAACGACTCCTTGGATAAAAACCAGGGTTGGGAGAGTTTCTAGCCAATAACTAGCGCGAGCACCTATTGATTCAAAATATGTGCCATTGAGCATCAACGTATCGAGTTGTTCCGCCCTTTTAGAGGAGAACGAAGCACTCAGATCTTCTTCCGGCAGGTATCGATCGACGAGCATCAAAAGTGCGGAAATAATCAACAGAATGGATGCAAACACTCCAAAAGTTATCCGAGTCCAGATCTTTAGGACTTTTTCTGGGCGAAAGAAGAACGGTATAAGGACAAGCCCAAACAAGCCGTAAATAAAGAGGATCTCACCGAACCATAGAAGCGTTCCATGAATAACGCCGAGTGTTATGAGAAACAGACACCGCTTGATCCAACGAGCCCGATTGGCCTTGTCGCCCTTCATTATGTAACTCGAGCTGTAGCCAAAGAGAAATGAAAATAGCAAGTAGAACTTGCCTTGAAGGAGGGCAAAAATCAGAAAGCCGGCCATCGAATTGGCGGGACCATCAAGATAAACACCGTGAATGGCATCGCCGTTACTGCTTAGGGCCACATACGGAATATTCACAACCAAGATACCGAGAAGCGCAAACCCTCGTAATGCATCTGGAGCAATATCTCGCGACTTCAGACCCGTCTCGCTACTCATGTGGTCTGTGGTGATGAGCGAAGGATAACTGCATTAATCTCCTCCGCTCACAGAAATTCTCTTTTATAAGAAGTGTCGCCCTAAAAGACGTCTTCAGTGAGCGCAGCCACAACCCGAGCCGCATCCACCACCAGAACGTGGCGCAGGCGCTGGAGCAGCCGAACCCGATGACGCACCGACCGAGGCAAACACCGACAAAAGTCGCACCGCATTCTCGTGGCCTTGCGGGCACGTTGCCGGATCGCTGGCTTCAGCCATCGGACGGCGCACTTCAAAGGTTGTTTCGCAAGTCTTGCAACGGAAGTCGTACAACGGCATGTCCCCGAGTGTAGGCGTCTGCTTGACTTATGTCATGGCCTCAAACGACCCAATGACCGCTCACCCCGCAGGCTCGACGATTCTCGACACTCGACTCGATGAAACCACTCAAACCGGCGAACCCTCGGTGGCCCACATTGTCAAAGTTGAGCCAGGTGAAAGTGCTCAGGCCAAGGTCATGGAGGCCCGCATTTACGGCAGTCCCCTAGAGGCATTGTGTGGTCACGTGTGGGTTCCATCGCGCGACCCCAAGAAATTACCGATGTGTGAAGACTGCAAGTCGATCTACGAGATGTACCGCATGATGAACGATGGGCTCAATGAGCAACCATCCGACTGAGGCCGACCAAAACTCAGAGTTGCGTATTCGACCAGCCGCCCGAGCGCTGCTCCTCACTCCAACCCAACACATCTTGTTAGTGCGTTTTGAATTCCCTGCGGGCACTCGCTGGGCATTGCCTGGCGGCGGACTCGACGAAGGCGAAGACCACATCACCGCGCTACGCCGTGAACTCATTGAAGAAGTCGGATTGCACAGCCCAGACATCGGTCCCCATATCTGGACTCGTGAACATCGCATTCCCTTCATCAATGGCCAATGGGATGGACAGCGTGAACACATTCATCTCGTGCAGGTTCCCGAAATCTTTGAGCCCCAGCCCGCTCTTGACTGGGACACGTTGAATGCCGAATACCTTTTTGAATTGCGCTGGTGGCATGTCGACGAAATTGCGGCAGCACAGACCACATTTGTTCCCTCCGGACTACACACCCACGTGATGAACATCATTGAGAACCGAATTCCTTCGTCGCCCATCAACGTTGAGGTCTAGAGTTTCCTCGTGCCCGACCTGCATTCAATAGTCACTTTCGCGATTGCATCAGTTGCACTACTCCTCATTCCAGGACCAGCCGTCATCTACGTCCTCAACCGCAGTGTCTCTGACGGTCGTGAAGTTGGTTTGGCCGCAGTCGCTGGCCTCGAGCTTGGCAACTTCGTGCACGTCATTGCTGCCTCAGTTGGACTTTCAGCAGTGCTCGCAACATCAGCAACCGCATTCAATGTGGTGAAGTGGCTTGGTGTCGGCTATCTCGTTTTTGTGGGCATACGAACGCTGTTGCGTCAGCCAACTGATATTGAAAATGAGGCGACAACAACAACTTTGCGTCGCTCATTCACTCAAGGAATCATCGTCAATACTTTGAATCCGAAAGTTGCGTTGTTTTTCGTGTCGTATCTTCCGCAATTCATTGACGCCGACAAAGGTGCTGCTTGGTCGCAGGCATTGGTTCTCGGAACAACCTTCGTACTAATTGGTTGCGTTACCGATGGCATGTACGCACTCACAGCGAGTGCCTTGCGCGCCAAGTTGTTGAGCGGACGCACTTTGCCTTTTGTGCAGCGTTACGTTGCCGGAACCGTCTTCATCGCTCTCGGCCTCGCCGCCGCCACCACATCACCTTCATCATCCAAATAACTTCGTGCTTCTGGTGCAGAATCGTCACGAAATACGCAACGATTCTGCACCAGAAGCACAGGGTTATCTGAAGTTTCGGGCGGCGACTTGAGCAGCGACCGAAAGTGGCGCAATGTGTTCAGCGACGATATTCACCACACCTTCATAACGCTGCAGACGACCGCGCACTAACAACGCTCCCGCACCGCGAGCCACTGGTCGAAACCGTTTCCAGCACCCCACCGACACCACCACATTCATCAAACCTGTTTCATCTTCAAGACTGATGAAAGTTGTTCCCTGAGCAGTTGCCGGTCGTTGACGGTGCGTCACCGTTCCCGCCACCCATACTTTGGTTTGTTCAGTCGTCAACAATTGATCTGCGGGCACCACGCCATACGCATCAAGTTGCTCACGCAAAAATATTGTCGGGTGTCCATTCGGCGATACACCCGTGGCCCACAAATCAGCGACCGCAACTTCAAGTGGTTCCATACCTGGCAACATCGGGGCCTGTGTTCCCGTTGCTAAACCTGGCAATCGATCTCGGCGCGACTGTGCCGCCGCGCCAACGGCCCACAACGCCTCCCGCCGTTCAAGACCAAAACATTCGGTAAAGAGTCCACCCGTTGCCATGGCCTCGAGTTGCGCAAGCGTTAACTCATCAACTCGTCGTACCAAATCTTCGGCGTCAAGATAGTCGCCATGCAACATTCGCTCGTCTTCAATTTGTTGCGCGAGGCCCGCACCAATTCCACGAATTGAACCCAGTCCCAAACGCACTGCAAAACCACCATGGCTTTCTGCACACTCTTCAAGAGTTGCCTGCGCACCAGATGCCAATAGGTCTGGCGTGCGTACCACCACTCCATGCCGACGCGCATCTTGCGCCAACGAATGTGGACTCCAAAAACCCATGGGCTGCGCATTCAAAAGCCCCGCATAGAAAGCCGCTGGCTCATACAACTTCAGCCACGACGATGAATACACCAAGTATGCGAACGACACCGAGTGACTTTCAGGAAATCCGTAATTGGCAAAGGCCGCCATCTTGTCAAAAATCTCGTCAGCGATATCACCAACGATTCCGCGTTCGGCCATCCCCTCATACAAACGCTGTCGCAATAACTGCATACGTTTCTGGCTGCGTTTTGAACCCATGGCTTGTCGCAACTGATCAGCTTCAGAAGCCGAAAAGCCAGCAACATCAATGGCCATCTGCATCAGTTGTTCTTGGAATAATGGAATTCCCAATGTTTTGCCCAAGCTATTTTCGAGCAATGGATGTAAATACGTAATTGGTTCTTGACCGTTACGCCGGCGAATATACGGATGCACTGAACCGCCCTGAATAGGACCTGGTCGAATGAGCGCCACCTCAACAACCAAGTCATAGAAACGTCGAGGTTTGAGCCGCGGCAGTGTCGCCATTTGCGCGCGTGATTCAATTTGAAAAACACCGACCGTGTCGGCTCGACACAACATCGCATACACGTCATCATCTTGTGGCAGCGCCGCCAAATCAATCGCGACACCCTTGTGCCGTTTCACTAAATCAACTGCTCCGTGCAAGGCTGACAACATTCCGAGACCCAGCAAGTCAAACTTCACTAATCCAGCCGCAGCACAATCATCTTTATCCCATTGCAAAACACTGCGGTCTTTCATACGCCCCCATTCAACGGGACACACTTCAATCACTGGGCGATCACAAATCACCATTCCACCCGAGTGAATACCAAGATGACGTGGCGCATCTTCAATTTCGGCAGCAAGTTCTAAAACCAACGGCGGAATAGCTTGATCAACACGACCCTCGGGAGTTTTCTCCGGAGAGTTTGCAGCCACATTGCGCCACATATCCATCTGCTTTGACCACGCATCTTGTTGGCCAGGCGCATACCCAAGAGCCCGCGCCATATCGCGTACCGCCGAACGCGCGCGATACGTAATCACGTTGGCTACTTGCGCAGTGTGGTGACGTCCGTAGCGATTGAAAACATATTGAATGACTTCTTCGCGACGACCGCTCTCAATATCAAGATCGATATCGGGTGGTCCATCACGATCGGGTGACAAGAAACGTTCAAACAACAAGCCCAACGACACCGCATCGGCCTTGGTGATGCCGAGCGAATAACACACCGCACTATTAGCCGCACTTCCGCGACCCTGACAAAAAATATCGGAGTCATTGCAGAACTGCACGATGTCCCACACCACCAAGAAATAGCCCGCAAAACCCAGCAGTTCAACAACTTCAAGTTCATGATCAATTGTTTTCCACGCTCGCGCGCGAATACTCAGATCTTCCCCACTTTGCGGACGCTCTCCATACCGACGTCGTGCACCTTCTTCGGTGAGTCGTCGCAAAAATTGCATCTCGGTCAAACCGTCAGGGCACGGATACGGCGGCAACTTTGGTGCCACGAGCGATAAATCGAATGCTGCAGCACGACCAATCTCAGCCGCCAAATCGACAACACCCGGATACCGCGCAAATCGTCGTACTTGTTCGGCGCCACTTCGCAAATGTGCTGTTGCCGCTGCCGGCAAACAGTGATCAATCTCATCAAGACTGCACCGCTGATTCACCGCCGCGATTGCCGTCGCTAATCGTCGCGCCGACGGTGTTGCGTAATGAACATTGTTTGTGGCAATGCACTGCACATCAGCGCGTGCCGCCAATTCAGCCATTGCATCGTTACGTGCAGTGTCAAGTGGATCACCGTGATCCCACAACTCAACCAACACACGATCGCGACCAAACGCAGTAATCAGTTTTTGTAGTTCACGCAATGCCGCACTCGGACCATGATCAACCAATGCCGAAGGCACTGCACCTTGTCGACAACCAGTCATCACCCACCAATGTCCCGCTCCTACGTCAGCAAGATCGGGCATCGTGCAACGCGGGTCACCTTTGCTGCCGGCCAACTGCGCCAAACTCAACGCTCGCGCCAGACGCGCGTATCCCGCAGTGCCATCAGCCAACACAACAAGGTGTTGCGGACCAGCAGAAGCCTGAACAGTGATTTCGCTACCGAACACTGTTGGCAAGCCCACTGCTCGCGCCGCCTCAGCAAAACGTACGACGCCGTACAGACCGTTGTGATCGGTCATGGCCAGCGCGGTCAGACCCAAGCGGTGCGCTTCTTCGGCCAACTCTTCTGGGTGCGATGCCCCATCGAGGAACGAAAAGTTTGAATGACAGTGCAGTTCGGCGTACGGCACAACAGGCCGAGGTGTGCCACCAGTGGGCGTGCGATCAGGTTCGGGCGTAACTAGCGGGTCGCGGGCCAGCCGAACGACCGACGGCGAAGAATGGGCCGACGAAGATTGCGATGACGACTGGGGTTTTCGGCCCGATAAGCGAGCTTCCAGTTCAGACCAGGTGGTTGGTCCCTGCATTCCCCATGTCGACCCCATGTCGACAGGCTAGCGAACATATGTTCGTATGCCAAGAGCAATGTTTTCGGGTGTGTTTTACTCGAGCGCCTGCATGATGTCGGCGATCAGATCGTCGGGGTGCTCAAGACCACAACTCATCCGCACCGTCCCCGGAGTGATGCCACTGTCAGCCAATTCTTCAGGAGTCATTCCGGCATGGGTTGTCGAGGCCGGGTGCGTCACCAAAGTCTCGGGCCCACCCATTGATGTTGCGGCATGACACAACTTCACCGATCGCACGAACTTGGCGCCGGCATCTAGCCCACCTGCCAGTTCAAAGGACAACACTCCACCGTGCATGCGGTACTGACGCGAAGCCAATTCAAACTGCGGATGCGATTCAAGTCCCGGATGCCGCACCGAAAGAACTGCTGGGTGCGCTTCAAGAGCACGACCGATTGCAACAGCGTTCGCACCTTGTTGACGTAAACGCGGACCAAGTGTGCGCAAACCACGCAAACCATTCAATGCATCAAACGGCGATGCACATGCACCTTGCAAAACCGCAAAGCCCCACAACGCATCAATGAGATCACGTTCGCCCGCAACAACACCAAGAGTTGCATCGTTGTGCCCTGCCATTGCCTTAGTTGCTGAATGCAAAACCAAATTGACACCGTGGTCAAGTGGACGCGAACCAAGCGGTGTTGACAATGTCGAATCCACAACGGTTATTGGGCCTTTGATCGAACCCAAGTCATCAAGATCAACAATGTCAAGTAACGGATTCGCTGGTGTTTCTGCAAATACCATCATCGTTCGACCAGGAATCACCGCTTCAGCAAATGCTCCGGGTTTGGTGCCATCAACAAACGTGACATCAATACCAAATCGCGGACACACACCAGCGAGCAACTGCATCGTGCCGCCATACAACTGCTTCTGCGCAACGATGTGATCGCCCTTCGAACACAAACCAAGAATGACACCAGCGATTGCGCCCATTCCAGATGCATACGCGCGCGCCGCTTCGGCACCTTCAAGTTCGGCGACTGCACTTTCGAAAGCTTGCACAGTTGGATTGCCATGACGGCCATAGAACTTTCCCGCTTTGGTTGAGTGCGCCATCTTGCGACCCTCTTCGAGCGAACCCATCTCGTACGTCGTCGACGCGAACATGACGGGAGCCATAGATATCTGATCGTCGGGACGACCCGCACTAATCGCCAAAGTCTCGGGCTGAAGTTCTGATGGTTCGTGATTCGGTGAAGTGTTCATGGTGATTCCGAGCGTTGAAAGCATCTCTAGTCAACCATCAAACGACTGGTCAACGAACCCGAATTACCGACGAATCACCGAATTATCTGGCCCTCATCAAAAAGTTTGGGCCACGACAAACAAACCTTCAAGAAAAGTGCAACGTGTCGCCTTCTCAATACTCACTACCCATGACAACAAATAGTTCTCAAGTTCTGAGCACTCCCTACCGATAAAGGCGATAACTGTCATGACACTTATAGAGACCCACTTCCCCGGATCAACCGAATCAAGACTCCGTCCCACCGTGGCCGGCGGTGTCGAACAACGCCCCGAGGGCGAATCAACCCCTCGAGCTTTGGTGACCTTGATCCACAACTCTGACCGCCGTTCGGTTGAAGCCGCCCTGCAGCGCATCGGCTATGTCGTGCGCTCAACCAACGATCACGCGGCCGCCGAAGTCATGCTTCGGTCTCTTGCCCCCGACCTGATCGTGATCGACGCTCGCGATGCTTACCCGCTTCCCAACAACCTCATGACCCAGGTACGCCGTTGTCCCGAGATCTACATCATCGTTGTTGGTGCCAACTCCGACGATCAACGTATGACCGTTCTGCGCAATGGCGCCGACCACGCACTTCCTAGCGAAGTCTCACCCGACGAAGTTGCCGTACGCTGCCAAGCTTTGATGCGTCGCTCGCGCCAGTTCGCTCACGCAATTGCCAGTGATGGTCAACCCAAGAATCTGTATTTCGGTCCGCTTGATATTGATCTTGGCCGGCGCGAGATTCGTGTCAACCGCTACCCCATCGCGTCAACTCGCCTTGAGTTCGATTTGTTCTCGCAATTGTGCCTACGCCCACTTGAAGTGTGTAGCCGAACTGAACTTCTGGAAAGTGTTTGGGGTCCACACTGGGTCGGCGACACTCATGTTGTTGATGTTCACTTATCAAACTTGCGTCGCAAACTGACCGAGCGAGCACCAGAGTTGCGTTTCTTGCACACGGTACGTGGCATCGGTTTCCGTCTTGCTGATGACCTTCTGCAATTAGCGAAGCATGATCTTGCATCGTCACGTTCACTCGAATCTCAAACTGCTTCAAGCAATTCCTGATTAGGCATACTCGGCGGTCAACCACCATTGACCGGCCGCTACTTCAGCAAGATACGCACACTGCCCGTCGGGCTGTTCGATTACCAACTGGAATCGGGCAGCCCGACGAGCGCGTTGATCCCACCAACGCTCATCTACTGGCCACGGCCCGGCCCACGCCACAATGCGATACGACTGACCATGTTGCAACAAAGTTGTCGGCGCAGCACTCACCAGTCCGCGTCCATTCACGGCGACGACCCGACCATGGACATCGGTTACTTCAACAAGCAATGGGTCGTGATGCACAACTGCGGGCGCAGGTGCGGGTAACGAACCAGGCCATTCTGCGGCGTCGGCATCATCATCAGGGCGCAAAACAAGTTGTTGCCCGACACCTCCAGAATCGGCGCTGCCAATATCAGCGAAACACACCATCTCGTACACCTCACGCGGGTCGCGTCCACCCCGCCACGACGCAACTGTGACGCTCTGTGGTCCTAGCAAACCAATGACCCGCGTAATCGCCCGTGTTGCATTGTCATCGGCTTCTGATCGACCACCCCAAAAACCAACTTGTGTGCCCGCATCAGAACGAATATCAATCGGGGTGACCCGCAACAAAGTGACACCAGCGGTTGGTGGTTCGGAGCCGTTGATCCAACCATCAAGTTGCCAACGCACGCGATCAAGCAATGTGGCCGAACGCATTCCTTCGGCCCGATACCACACGCGTTGCGAACTTTCACCGTGTTCACTCTCGGCTTCAACTTGTACACGCGTACATACTTGTCCACGTTCGTGAAAGTACGCACCTAATTCATCGGTGAGTGCTTTGGCCGCAAAGACCAACATGTCAAGTTGCAACAACGGATCATCAAAGACTCGAGACATTGTTAGATCGGGTGGTGGCGGAATCGTTGATGGTGGCGTGTCGTCGGTGCCGTTCGCCAGTCGATGCAGAGTTTCTCCGATCGCACCGAAACGCCCCACCAGATCGGTCACCGACAAACGAGCAATATCACCAAGTTGTCGCAAACCAAGTCGTTCCAGAAGATCAACTAAGTCTGGCGAACATCCGGCAACTGCAGTTAAAACTTTCACCGCGTACGGTGCCAAGAATGTTGCAGTTGCTTCGTGTCCAGGCTGAATAACTACTGGTTCACCTCGACGCGATGATGAACGCGCGGCCAATGTTGCAGCGATACGACCATCGGCAATACCAACGCCCAAACCTCCACCTGCTGCGATGACCTCATCAACATTCAGACCCTGATTGGCATGAGACAAACCTTCGCTCGCCAATGTAAGTAGACGCGCTGCCAAAGCATCGTCGCCACCGACGTAACGCGATGGTCCGCGTGTGGCCAACAACAATGACCCTGGATTTTCCACGTCGATGAGCGGGACCAAAGTTCCTATTGATTGCACGAGCGGTTCGTACATACGTGCATCACGATCAGCGTTAAACGGGACGATGACTAAATGCGGACATGCGCCTTGTGCTTGCCGTCGTCGCTGCCCAGGACGAACCCCTTCACGCCAAGCCAAAGGCGAACAGGACAAAACTCGTTGTGCATGAAAAACCGCAAGTGGTTGTGCGACGTGAAAAGTTTCGGGCTCATGCAAGATTGCTGCCGCGATTGGCCACGCCGGAGTATGCAGAACCGCGCAACGCGGTGGCTGAATAGCGGCCATTGATTAACCAACGCGACGTAACGGAATAACCACACCCGTATTTTCTGCTGCGTTTTCAACCGGACTCAATTGCCCCTGATGATCGGGCAACCACACCCGTTGTTCAGTTGTGCGGGCCCTTCGGCGACCATCAAGTTGCAACAACACTTGACGACGTTGCAGATGGCCGTAACCCAAACCAACACCTTGCCATTGTTGAGTTGTCGCAGTAAGTCGTATATCAGCCGACAATGAACTCGCCAAAGACTTTGCTTCACCCACAACAACCAAAACACCGCCGCGCGATTGCACCCGAGTTTGCAAACGGCGCAATAACGATGTCGATAATGAACTCACAACGCGTTGCCCGAGTAACAGCACATCAACTCCGTCGACCAGAGCCGATAACGCCGCTACTGCATCGCCTTGTTGTCCAGAGGTTCGCGAACCACCTGTTGGGTCGGCAACGAAAACCGTTCGCTCAAGTGCAACACCTAAATCGGCAGCGGCTTGCACTCCACAACTCGGCAAGCCCACAACACCGGCCCACGAACCCGCTCGGGTCGGGGCCACCAAAACCGCCAAAGCACACGACATTGCCGCCGAACCCACACACGCCACGGTGTGCCCACGAGTCAATGCCAATGGAGTGGGGTCGTCAGCGTTCAGCCCAAAAAGTGGAGCGAGAGTTTGATGAACAGGCAATAAGCGCTCGCGCGCCAGCGTCATTTCAGACAGGGGACCCGACAGCGATGGCGAGAGAGATGAAACACGAACCGACGACATGCCCCCGACTCTAGCGAACAGGTGTTCGTAAGTTTCAGGCGGATTTTTTCTTGAGTTGATCGAGGAACTCGATGAAACCCCGAGCGCCCATCGCGAAATGGTCGGCCCCCAGGTCACGAGCGTGCTTCTCGTCCCGAATCGCACCTCCGCCTAAGACCACCGGCACATCCGAGCCAATTGCCGCCCGCAGAGAGGTCAAGGTGGCAGCCGCTGCAGCTTCAGACTCAACTGACGTCACACTCACACCCACGGCAACCAAATCGGTCATTTTGCTGGCGGCGTGCACGAACGATTGCGCCGGAGTATCCCCGCCCAGGTCGAGCACTTCCCATCCCCGCAGACGCAACAAGTCACCCAACATCGCCAAAGCCAATGCATGGCGCTCGCCGGTTGGGCCGCCAATCAACACCTGACCGCGTCGGCGACCTCGTGGCCGCGGACTCATCTGACCCACCAGACGGGTCGCGATTGCGCTGGCCTGATGTTCAATCGCAATATCAATTTCACCGGCTGCCCACGATGCACCAATTGACGCAATGGCCGGCGACAGAATTTCGAGGTATACCCGCTCAACATCAGCGCCTGCATCAACGGCTCGCTTGACAACTTCTAATGATCCGCTCGAATCTCCGGCGATCAAACACCGTTCAAGTTCTTCGGCATAGTTCGTCGTGCGGCGCGCATCGCCCGAGGTAGTCGTACATTTCTTGGGCTGATTCTTTTCTTCTTGGAACTGCCGCAGCGCTTCTCGCGGCACATGCCACACTCCGCTGACTTGGTAGCCCTCTAAACGGCGGCTCTTCACATAGCGGTAGACCGTCATGTAGCTCACGCCGAGGACCTCTTTAACCTCGTCAAGTGTCAGTACATTTGTCTCCACAGCGACAGGCTAAATGCACCTCACTATTCATGAGAGATTGTGCGATGACAAATAAGTCGCCTACCAAAAGGACTTTTGGCCCTATTCAGGACCGCTTCACGACCTGTTACTGACCGGTCAACCGGGCGCGAGCCGCTCGGCTGCGTTCAATCAAATGTGCTGGTACACGGCTATCAATCACCACTCCGCCTTCAGAAGGCGCACTGCTTGCAGCCGGCGCTTCTTCGGCTGCCACTAGGTCTTCAAAGGCTGGCGGAACCATTCCGGGCTTCCAGTACTGGTACAAATCACGAACGATGTCTTGTAAACCAGCCGAATCAAAACCCTTTTCGAGGTCGACCGTAATCATGTTCTGGTACACGTGAACGCCAGCCACACGACCAGTGGCGAAGAGACGGCGGGCCAATTCAGCCGACGGGGTGATTGATGAAAGAGCGTGCGCATTGGTATCGGACGACAAGAAACTCTCGTGCCCCATACCCGACAAACTGCGGTTGGCCTCAAAACGGACGATTCCGGGGCGACGACTTTGCTTTTCAACGACGACTACAGGCTGACCCATGAGACAACCTTAGTTCGCACGCGGTACGGTCACAGCACTGTCTCTATTTTCGTCAATCATTTCACTTGTCACACAGGAGCACCAGAACATGTCTCAACCCACTCTCGAGCAATTCCAGGCTGACGCCCTCGCCTTTTTAGAGGCCAACGCCCCACGTAAAGAGGCTGAGAAGAAATTCGTCTGGGGCGAAGGTAACGACAAGGTCGCCATGTTCGAAGAAAAAGATCGCGCCGCCGAAAAGCTCGATGTCGCCGAGGCATGCGCGTGGCGCCGCAAGAAGTTTGACGCCGGCTTTGGTTACATCTTTGGCTCCGAGCAATACGGCGGCCGCGGCTTACCCGTTGCCTACTCACGGGCTTATGACGCACTTGAAGCAAAGTATGAAATCCCGAGTCAGAGTTGCTTCACCATCGGACTCGGCATGGTGGCCCCAACCATCGTTGACCATGGTTCAGATATCGCTCGCGATCTGTACGTGCGCAAGATGTATCGCGGCGACATCGTCGGCTGTCAGCTGTTCAGTGAACCGGGTGCTGGCAGTGACCTCGCAAACTTGAGCACGAAGGCTGAACGCGATGGAGATGAATGGATCATCACTGGTCAAAAAGTGTGGACAAGTGGAGCGCATTACAGCGACATCGGCGAAATTATTGCTCGTACCGATTTTGATATGCCCAAACACAAAGGACTCACCGGGTTCATTGTTGACATGCATGCACCAGGTGTAGAAATTCGTCCGTTGCGCCAGATGACTGGTGGAGCGAGTTTCAATGAAGTCTTCTTTACCGAAGTTCGTGTTCGTGACGATCATCGACTCGGCGATGTCAACAACGGTTGGAACGTTGCGTTAACAACTCTCATGAACGAACGCGCCGCAATCGGTGCAGGTGGTGGAGGCGGAGGCTTTTTCACGCGCGTCATCGAGATGGTCAAGTTTTATGAACTCGACAAAGATCCCGTCGTACGCGATGAACTTGCCAAGATCATCATTCACAACAAAGTCGCGGGTTACAACAACCAACGCGCGATGGACAAGATCAAGTCGGGCCAAATGCCTGGACCAGAAATGAGCATGGCCAAACTTGCTGGCACCGCCAACATGATGCGTCTCGGCGATTTCGTTTCAATGGTGCTCGGACCCAAACTCATTGCCGATAGTGGTGAATGGGGCACGTATGCATGGAATCAATTGATTCTCGGAACTCCAGGCGGACGTATCGCCGGTGGCTCTGATGAAGTCATGCGCAACATCGTTGCCGAACGCGTCTTGGGTATGCCCAAAGATCCGGGCATCGATAGCAAGAGTGCTTTCAAAGACCTCAAAAAATAGTTTCTGGTGGCAGGAAATGACGGTTTCCCGTCATTTCCTGCCACCAGAAAAACCAATGCGTGGGTTATATCAGTGTGAGAAGTTGACGTGCGGCAAACGCTTGTCGAGCCACTTCGGGATCCACCAGTTGCGCTCACCCAAGAGTCCCATCAACGATGGCACCAACATCATTCGCACGACTGTTGCATCAAGGAAGACCGCAAGAGCCAATGTCACGCCGAGTTCAGTTGGCGGAATTGGTCCAGTGACACCGAAGGCAATAAAGACCACGATCATCACAAGTGCAGCATTCGTGATGGGGCGACCAGTCTTGGCAATGCCCTCACGAATGGCGCGCTGGGTGTCGCCAGTTGCTTCATAACGTTCACGAATGGCTGCCAATAAGAACAACTGATAGTCCATCGACAAACCGAACAGCAAGGCAAAGAAGAACAACGGTGCCCACGCATTGACAAACCCTTGATGTTCAATTCCTAACAGTCCAGCACCATAACCATGCTGGAACACCAATGTGGCGAAGCCGAATGCAGCCGCAACACTGATGAGGTTCAACACGATTGAACTAATCGCAATCGCCACACTTCGAAAGACCACCAGCAACAACAAGAAGGCGACGATCATGATGATGGCAATAGCCAGAGGGGCCTTACCAGTCAGTACATCAGTGAGGTCATGGTTTTGAGCTGCTGGCCCACCGACGTCGGCTGAGGTCACTTCGGTATCCAAAGCCGTACGTAAGCGACCCACCATGTTCGAAGTTTCACGATCGTCTGGCGCAGTCTTTCCGATCACTCTCACGACCGAACGACCCGAAGATTCGTTAGTCGCAACGAATCGTGCGTCAACCACATTCGCATCGGTTTGCGCAAGGCTCACAACTTTTTCTGCATCAGCAGCGTCAACTGTGATGAACAGCGGAGCGGCAGCACCATCACCAAAGGCAGCCACTACCAGTTCGTAACCATCACGGCTTGAGTAACCCTCGTCAACAACTCGTGCACCTGGCATGCCAAGACGCATACCGAGCGCTGGCGCAGCCAAGCCCAATAGCAAGATGAGTCCAAGTGCAAGCGTCAGACCAGGTCGCTTTAAAGCGCTAGATGTCCAACGTGTCCAACGGCCTTCGGCCGAACGATCTAGATCTGGTTCGCCTTTTTTCACGAGCACTCGATCACCGAGTGCAGCCAAGGCAGCTGGCAGAAGTGTCAACGATGCAAAGGCCACGGCAACAACCGACAAGATCATTCCGAGTGCCATTGAACGGAACACCATGATTGGCACCACGAATATTGCAGCGAGAGACATCACGACAGTGAGCGCCGATAAGAAAACGGCCTTTCCAGCAGATTGCAATGTGTTAGCCATTGCATCCGCAGCGTTATGCCCATCTTCGCGCTCTTCTCGATATCGCGTCACGATAAACAACGAGTAGTCAATACCGACGGCCAAACCAATCATCATTGAGAAGTTCATTGACCAGACCGAGAGCGGTGTGATTGCGGTGAGAAGATTCAAACTCGCAAAGCCAACCGCAATACCAGCTATTGCCAAGAGCAAAGGAAGGCCCGCAGCCAGCGCCGCACCAAATGCGATGAACAACAAAATCAACGTCGGCAATCCCGACAGCAGCTCTGCTTTGTGGAGCGCCTCTTCATTGGACTTATTGAAGTCTGCCCACACCGGCCACTCGCCAGTTACTTCAGCAACTGCACCGTTTGCTAGTTCAATATCGCTCACCATTGCGATGAGTTCTTCAGCCGACTTCGGAAGATCTGAATCTTGCGTTCCTGCAAGATTCACCGGAATCATCACCGTTAATCCGTCTTGTGAAACCAGGCCTGCCTCAATCGGCATCGTGGCTGGATCAACCATGCCGGCGACAACATGACCACCAACTTCGGGAGTTAACTCAGCAACGACGGTGGCAACAGCGCTGGAGTCGTCGGCGAAAGGAGTTTTTTGGTGAACGACGACAATCGCCGACTCGGCACCGACCATCGGGAAGTCGGCGCGCAATTCATCACGAACGGTTTGCGCAATTGAACCTTGCGCTTCCCAGCCTGCGCCCGAGAGCGCGCTTGAAACACCAATCGCTAATGGCGCTGCAGCGACGGTCAGAATCAACCACGCCAACATGATGGGTCGACGGCGACGCACCGAGAATCTGGCGAGACGCCCAAACAAAGTCTGGCCCGACGCATGTTTGGCGTCAGGGGTGTCGTGCGGGATGATCGTGTCCGGAATTGAATAGTTACTCATAGATACCCTCCTAGGTATCCGTCAGCATATACCCCTTGGGGTATCATTACAACTATCCAAAGTCCCTAAAAGAGCGTCGGTGAGGCATTTCGATCTATTCGCGGAGTTCCGGGCCACGGCACGAAGTTGTCCATAAAAGCCCAGCTCCGGCGATGAATTGCCGACGGACCGTAGCCCTGCAACGCTGTGCGGTGCCAGTGACATGGATACCCCTTGTTGGTGTCAAGACTCCACAGCGGATAATCAATCGCGAGTTCTCGCATCAATCGATCACGTGTCACCTTGGCCAAAATTGATGCTGCGGCAATCGACAAAACCGAGGTGTCGCCTTTGACCTGCATCACAACTTTCGGAATCAGCGGTGTCACAAAATCCCAACTGCCATCAACTACTGCGGCATCGGGAACTACTGAAAGTTGCGCGAGAGCTCGTTGCGTTGCCAAACGTTGGGCATCGGCCATTCCTAACTCGTCGCATTCAAGATGTGATGCGTAACCCACCGACCATGAAGTGCACCATGAAGCGACTGTGTCAAACATGGCCTCGCGTGATTTTTCGGTGATTGATTTTGAGTCGCGCACACCAGCAAGATCGCCGGTCAATGGAAGAATCGCCATTCCAACGGCAAGCGGGCCGGCCCACGCACCCTTGCCCACTTCGTCAACACCGACGATGATGCGATGACCCGCATCATGCAAAGACTGCTCAAGATCTCGAGTCGGTACTTTTGCCGACACCCGAGATGCCATCAGACCAACCGCAATCCCGGAGTTCCAGTGACAACTTTGCCAATCACAACAAATGGTGAACCCGGTGCAGTTAGACCAGCAACTGCTGCAGGATCAACCGCCGCAAGTAATCCACCCGAAGTCTGCGGATCAAAGGCGACGATGTCATAGGCAACATCAACACCTTCAGCCAATGTCACGCGTGTTCCGACCGCGGTTCGATTACGCGCGTCTCCCCCAGTTCGTACACCGCGTTGCGCAGCTTCAAGAACGCCTGGATACACCGGCAACTTCGCAGTATCAATTTCAAATGTGCAACCAGATCGTTCAGCCATTTCCCAGCCGTGGCCAGCAAGTGCAAATCCCGTCACGTCGGTGACTGCATGAACACCACTACTTGCTTGTAAACGTTCACTCGCATCGCGATTCAGTCGACGCATTCCAGCGATCGCAGTTGCTTTGTCCGAATCAGATCCGCCAGCGAGTGCGATTCCGGTGCCAAGTGGTTTTGACAAAAGCAATACGTCCCCCTCGCGCGCTCCGCCTTTGGTGAAGACGCGATCAGGATGCACAATGCCTTGAACCGCTAATCCGAAAATTGGTTCGGGGTTACGAATGGTGTGTCCACCCGCAACTGATCCGCCCGCTTGTGCCATCACATCAGAAGCGGCGGCAAAGATTGCCACAATCGCTTCACGCGGGAAGTTTTCTGGGAACGCCGCAACATTGACAGCCATCAATACTTTTCCACCCATCGCATACACATCACTACACGCATTGGCGGCAGCGATTGCCCCGAAGTCAGATGGATCATCAACAAGCGGCGGAAAAAAGTCGGTAGTACTCACCAGCGCGATGTCGTCGCTGACTTTGTACACGGCCGCATCGTCGAAGGGAGCAAGTCCAATCAAAAGCGACGGATCAACTGATACTGGAAGCTCGTTCACAAGGCCTGCCAGTAAGTCTTTGCCCCACTTGGCAGCACAACCGCCACAACTGGTCCACTCAGTCAATCGCAAAGGCTTTCCGTCAAACATTATTTCGGCCATGGAGCGAGCCTAGAGTGTCGTGATGTTCATCGTTGGTCCGTATGAATTCACCCGTGAAGATGCCCGCAATACTTTGTTGGCTGCACCAAAGATTTTGACCGAGATGTCCGAAGGTCGAAACGGAGCCATTGATCATCTGCTGGCGTACGTGAACCAACTGCTTGAAGGTACGGCCGTCGACCAAATGACCGATTCAGAGATCACGTCGGTACTGCCAACGGTGTGGGCCGCCTTGTCGGGGGCAACGCCAACCCTCAGAGCATTGGGGCACATCCCTTCGCCGCAAACAGGAACTCTTGTACAACTCAATGCGTCACAAGGTGGAGTGCCGAAGACGGCTGTCGACGGTGCATACATCGGATGGAAAGGCGTTGAAGGTGATCGGCAGGCAACGCGCAAACACCACGGTCGTCCCTTTCAGGCACTGAGTTTGTGGTCTGCTGAAGTGATGGAAGCGTTGCGCTCTGAGGGACATCGTGTTGTTCCGGGTTCGGCCGGCGAAAACATCACGGTGAGCGGAATCAGTTGGAATGATGTGCGTCCCGGAACTCGGGTGCGAATTGGTGAGGTGCTGTGCGATATTTCGTCGTATGCCGTGCCATGTAAACAGTTGGCGGAATTATTTGTTGACCGAGATTTCAATCGAATTCACCACGATCGCGATCTTGAAAACAAGACCGCAAGTTGTCGTGTGTACGCAACCGTGGTTGAACGTGGCAACGTCTCCCCCGGCGACCCCATCACCTTCGAGCCTTAACCTCTTGGGCGCGTAAACACCCCGTTTTCGGGGGTCTATTTCCCCAACTTCTAGAGAAGTCGCAACAATTCGGCCAATGGCTCACGGAAATCGCGAGTTGGCGCGTAACCAGCATCTCGTAATGCCTTGTTGTCAAGCACACTGTTCGCCGGACGAGGCGCCGGCCGAGGCGGTTGCAACTCGGCAGTGGTGATCGGATGCACCATGCCCGGATCTTTACCCATCAAACGCACAATCTCTTGGACGAATTCGTACCAACTCACCGCACCTTGATTCGTTCCGTGGAAAATCCCGTCACGGCGATCAACAGCAAGACGATGCAACAACGGAGCGAGATCAGATGTAAACGTGGGATGGCCAATCTGGTCGCTCACAAACGACAACGAATCACGTTCTTGAGCAAACTTGTGCACTGTCTTGACCATGTTGTTGCCATAAAAACCGCACACCCACGATGTGCGAACGACTGCTACACCCGAGCCATTGATCAGTGCCTCGTGTTCGCCCGCCAACTTGGTTCGGCCATACACACTTTGCGGATTGGGGGTATCGGTTTCAACATACGGCCCGATTTTTGTACCGTCGAAAACATAGTCAGTACTGATATGCACGAGATGTGCGCCAACTGCATCACTGGCCTCGGTCACCCAACGCACTGCGGTTCCGTTGACCAACATTGCGGTATCGGCGTTGTCTTCACACGCATCAACAGCCGTAAACGCTGCACAGTTAATGACCGCGTCTGGATGAATCGTCACTAAGGCTTCGTGAACAGCCTCGCGACTAGTGATGTCAACCGTGTCAATATCAATTCCGACTGCTTCGTCACCAGCGGCGGTAATCACTCTCATCAGGTCTTGACCGAGTTGACCATTAGCTCCAGTAACGAGAATTTTCATAACTATGAGTTAATCACAGACCAGCGCGGGCTTTGAGTGGTTCCCACCAGGCACGGTTGTTGCGGTACCACTCAACAGTTTCGGCAAGCGAGTCTTCAAAGGTGCGGCTGAGCTTCCAGCCCAGCGCCGACACCTTGTCGATATACACCGAGTAACGACGATCATGACCCAGACGATCGGCAACTGGCGTGATTGAACTTTCATCACGGCCACACAACTCGAGCAAGCGATAGGTGATGTCGCGGTTCGTGATTTCGTTGTGCGCACCGATGTTGTACACCTGACCAACTTCACCTTTTTGCAGAACGAGATGAGCAGCAATGTTGTGGTCTTCGACATGAATCCAGTCGCGCACATTGCCCCCATCGCCGTACAACGGAACCTTCTTACCGTCAAGCAAGTTAGTGGTGAACAACGGGATCAACTTTTCGGGGAATTGATACGGGCCAAAGTTGTTTGAGCAACGGGTCACCACCACTGGCAACCCGTGGGTCGTCACATACGACAGCGCAATCAAATCACTTGATGCTTTTGATGCCGAATACGGCGAACGTGGGCACAAGATATCTGTTTCAGCAAATGAGCCTTCATCAATGCTTCCGTAAACCTCGTCGGTTGAGATATGCAAGAAACGCTGCACTTCAACTTGGCGTGCAACATCGCACATCACGTTCGTTCCGTAAGCGTTGGTTCGCACAAACGCGTACGGGTCAACAATGGAGCGATCGACATGGCTTTCGGCAGCAAAGTGCACGACACCTTCGTGACCCTTCATCGCCGCTAGAACTGCATCGGCATCACAGATATCGCCTTGCACAAATGTGCATCGCTTGTCATCAATGAGGTCATTGATGCTTTCCATGTTGCCGGCGTACGTGAGCTTGTCGTAAATAGTGACGGTGTCGTCACTATTTACCAACAGCCAACGCACATAGTTTGAGCCAATAAATCCGGCGGCTCCAGTTACAAACAGTTTCATCTCAGGTCCTCATGGGCCAGTAAGGGCGGCGGCCTGCAGGCAGGTCGGCACGCATTGGGTTTGTTCGATCTCGTTCGCTCATGATCGGGTCAGCGACTCCCCAATCGGCACCAATCACCGGATCATTCCAGGCGACTCCAAGTTCGTCGGCGGGGTTGTAATAACCATCGACAAGATAGGTCATCACAACATCAGTGAGTGCCGAGAATCCGTGAGCAACCCCGGGTGGAATGTAAACGCCCACATGGTTTTCACCACTGATTTCCAATGTCTGCGTGGCGCCGTCGGTGGGACCGCCTTCGCGTAGGTCATGCAAGACCACGCGAATCGTGCCGACCGGCGTGTACCAATAGTCAGACTGATGCATGTGATAGTGCAATCCAACTAACGCGCCGGCTTGCTTGTTTGAACGGTTGCCCTGAATCATTTCACGGCCGTTCGGAAACCACTCGCGGCGGTATGTCTCGATGAATAGTCCGCGCTGGTCTCCGTGAAGCGTTGGTTCAACGATCCAAACGCCATCAATCTTGTCGCTAGCTGTCACTTTGGGCACGTGTTTACTCCGTATCAATCTGGCAGTGATCGCCAATCATTAAGCGCAACGCGCGAGGACGTTTTTGCGAACGAATCACTTCGGCTTCGCGTCCGATCAAACTGTCTTCAAGGCGCGTGATGTCAATGATGCGACTGCGTTCCATGATGACCGAGTGTTCAACTTCACTGTTCACCACTTCGCAACCGTTACCAATTGCGGTGAACGGTCCGATGAAACTGTCAATAATTCGCGCTTCTTTGCCAATCACTAACGGTCCGCGCAAAGTTGAATTACGAACAACGGCGCCAGTTTCAATAACGACACGTCCGTCTAGCGATGATGCTTCGTCAACATCGCCATCGACCCGCGGTTCAATCACTTCAAGCAACAGACGATTTGCTTCGAGGAGCGGTGTCAACTTGCCGGTGTCGATCCACCAACCAGTGAGCAACTCTTGGCGAACGATCTTGCCCTGATCAACGAGCCACTGAATCGCATCAGTAATTTCTAGTTCTCCGCGAGGTGACGGATCAATGGCGCGCACGGCATCATTGATCGTACGATCAAACAAATAGACGCCCACGAGCGCAAGATCGGTTGGCGGGTCGGCTGGTTTTTCAACCAAACGAATGACGTTGCCCGCGGCATCAAGTTCGGCAATACCGAATCGGTGCGGATCGGGAACCTTCTTCAAAAGAATTTGCGCAGTTGGCGGTTCGCTGCTGAGACGCGCCGATTCAAATGCATGAACGAAAGCAGCAAGATCTTGTTCAAGCAAGTTGTCGCCGAGGTACATCACAAAATCGTCCTCGCCCAAGAAATCGGCGGCAATCAAAACACAATGGGCAAGACCAAGCGGTTCGTCCTGAGGAATAAAAGTGATCTTGGCGCCCCATTGGCTGCCGTCGCCGAGTGCGCCCATAACTTCGGCGCGCGTGTCACCAACGATCACTCCGATTTCGGTGATGCCGGCCGAGACCATGGCTTCAATGCCGTAAAACAAAATTGGCTTGTTGGCAACCGGAACCAACTGCTTGGCACTGGTGTGGGTGATGGGTCGCAATCGGGTGCCAGCACCACCAGCCAAAATGAGGGCTTTCATGTCAACAAACCTCGTGGGATCAATCTGGTCGGGTTCGACCGTATCTCTATTCTGCCATCTGGCTTCGCCTCGTCGGCGGTCTAGCGATTCACCCGACGGGCGGAGGTCCGGCGGTTCCCGCGAAATAGGCCAAAACTGCGCCCGCCTCGGCACCCAACACCAGAACATCCTTCTCATCAACCATTTCTGGGACCACCGGCAACGAATACCGTTGCACCCCGCCCGAGGCGAGTGGCTTGAGATAGTCGGCGGTGTCAATCAAGTTGAGACTGGGGTCGACAGTCAACGAGTTAACGGCGGCATTGATGAGCTCGCTCGTCCGCATCGGATTAGCGGTCGTCTGTCCGATGGCTTTTGAAATTGCAGCCTGCAAAAAGATCTGCTGCCGTTCGATCCGACCGAGGTCGGCGCGTCCGTCAATGTCCCATGATCCATCACGAAACACTTCGTAATAACGGCTTCGTGCGTACGCCAGCGATTGATATTGATCAAGTGTGTAGCAACCGGGAGCAGGCACATTCAGCCCAGTGTTTATATCCCGCGTTGGGTATTCGAAACAAATATCGACGCCCCCCAAAGCGTTAACAATGTTCTTAAACGATGCGAAATCAACTTCGATGTAGTGATTGAGCGGAATACCAAGGCTTCCTTGAATTGTGTTGACGAGAACATCGGCGCCATACGAATACGCCGAATTCAAACGATCTTTTCCGTATCCCGGAATGTCAATCCATAAGTCGCGGGGCACCGACATGATTGATGCTGCCCCCAATTTGTTGTCAACATGCAAAATCATCACCGTGTCTGAACGACGCCCACCAGCCTCATTGGTGCTTCCGATACCGCCATAGTCAGGACTATTGGGGTCGGATGTTTCGCGGGTGTCGCTGCCCACCATGAGGTAGTTCACAAACGGCCCGGCTTTGTCGTTGAGAATCCCGCCGAGTTCATCGGCCCGTGTCACGTTTGATTCTTGTTGTTTCGTCGCGATGACCAGACCGATCGCCGTGAGTGCAATGAACACCGCGCCAATGGTGAGGGTGTTGATCTGCGGAAGGATTTTGCGTCGTCGTCGAGCAGTAGGACGCGGCGAAGACATGCCTTAGAAACTATTCGCCCAACGCCCCTCAGTCTTGCCATCCCCTTCGCTTGGGCGCGAGAAGTGCCACATATGACGTACTTTCACGCCCAATAGATGGCTTTAACGCAGGTGAATGATGTCGCCCACATCAAGTCGTTGGGTCACTCCGCATGAATCAAGCACGACGAGTCGCCCGTCGGCTTCAACGTCTAGCGCCCGCCCTTCCACAAATTCACCTGACGGCAATTCAACGCGCACCGACCGTCGCAACGTTGACAATTTGGTTCGATAGCGCTCATGAAGTTGCGCGGGCGACAAATCAAGCAGTCGATCTAAAGCAACCAAAAGTGCTTTCAACACTGCGTCTCGCTCAATCGCGTCAGCTGCAAATTCTTGTAAACAGGCCGCTCCTTCAGGCGCCCAACCAACATTGAGTCCGAGACCGACCACGACAAATTCAGGTACGACATACGACTCAACATCGGTCATCATTGTTTTCATTGGTCCGGCGACCGACAAGATGCCGGCCAACTTGCGTCCACCGACCAATAAATCATTGGGCCATTTCACATCAACTTTGGCTTTGCCGTCGTTGGCCGCCACGATCGTCTCGCTGGCCGCGGCTGCCGCCAACGCCACCGCATGGGTGAGGGCATGCGGAAATCGCGGCACGTCGCGCAACAACAGACTCACCAACAGGTTCGCCCCATCAGGAGCCACCCACGTTCGGTCTAAGCGCCCCCGACCCGCCGATTGATAGTCGGTCACCAAAGCCACCCGACCAGCGGCACCGAGTCGCCCAGCCGCCAAGAGGTCATCGTTGGTACTTCCGGTCGTCGCCAACCACCGAACCTGCCAAGATTCCGGAAATTTTCCGATTTTTTCGCCAAAAACTGCCTCTCCGGGCAAGTTCTCGTCGTTTGGGGTGGCGAAAGGGGTCTCCATCAGACCAACATTGTCACTTGTGTCGACTAAACCCCTAACGAAGATCCTGATTGCCAACCGCGGAGAGATCGCAGTACGCGTGATCCGAGCCGCTCGAGAGATGGGAATCGCCACCGTGGCGGTGTATTCCGAACTCGATCGCAACGCACTTCACGTGCGTCTCGCCGATGAGGCCTACGCGCTTGGTGGCCAAACCGCGGCCGAGAGTTACCTCAACACCGAGGCAATTCTTGATGCGATTCGCAAGAGCGGCGCCGATGGTGTGCACCCCGGTTATGGCTTCTTCAGCGAGAACGCCGACTTCGCCGATGCCATCACCAATATGGGTGTGGCATTCATCGGGCCCCCAGGCGATGCAATTCGCGAAATGGGTGACAAAGTTTCGAGTCGTAAGGCTGCGTTGCGCGGCGGTTGCCCCATCGTTCCGGGCACCACCGAATTCGTCACAACTGCTGATGAAATTAAGAAGTTCGGTGCCGACTTTGGTTACCCCATCGCAATTAAGGCTGCCTTCGGCGGTGGCGGTCGTGGTATGAAAGTTGTGCAGAACGCTGAAACTGTTCAAGAAGCAATGGACAGCGCTCAACGTGAAGCGAAAGCATTCTTTGGTCGCGATGAAATTTATGTTGAGAAGTACCTCACCTGGCCGCGCCACGTTGAAGTGCAGTTGGTCGGCGACCAGCACGGCAACTACGTCTGGGTTTCAACACGCGACTGTTCAGCACAGCGTCGTCACCAAAAGCTCGTCGAAGAAGCCCCCGCCGTAGCAATGGGCGAAGGCGTCGAAGAAGCAATGGGTGAAGCTGCCGTTCTTGCTGCTCGCGCCGTTGGTTACTTCAACGCCGGAACCGTTGAATTCATTTACCAAGATGGCGAATTCTTCTTCTTGGAAATGAACACTCGTTTGCAAGTTGAACACCCCGTTTCAGAAGTCATCACGGGCATCGATCTCGTTGAATGGCAGTTACGTGTTGCTGGTGGCGAAAAGTTGCCCATGACTCAAGAAGAAGTCACTGCTCGCCGTAATGGTCACGGAATTGAAATTCGTATCAACGCCGAAAACCCCGCGGGCGGAAAGTTCTTGCCGTCACCAGGCAAGATCACCAAGCTTGTTCCTTCCGATGGTTTTGGTGTGCGCTTCGACTCGGGCTACGAAAGTGGCGACGAGATCAGCCAGTACTACGACAACTTGGTCGGCAAGCTCATCGTGTGGGGCAAAGATCGCCCCACGGCAATTGCCCGCACCATTCGTGCACTTGAAGAGATGGTTGTCGAAGGTGTTCACACCACGATTCCCGCCGACTTGGCAATTTTGAAGCACCCCGACTTTGCTGCGATGAAGCATTCAACGAAGTGGGTTGAAGAAGTTCTCGACCTTTCCGGAATTGAAAATGCTGCTCCGGCTTCGTCGGGTGACGACGCCGAACCTCTGGTACGTCGAAACACCACTGTTGAAATCAACGGCAAGCGTTTTGATGTAGCGATGTGGGTTCCCGAGCAGACTGCAGTGATTTCCAGCGGTGCACCTAAGGCTGCTAAGCCGAAGCGCGCTGCCGGCAGTGGTGCAGGTGGCGGTGCAGGTTCTGGCCAAGTCACCGTGCCGATGCAAGGAACCATCGTCAAGATGCTCGTTGAAGTCGGTCAAGAAGTTGAATCGGGTCAAGCCGTATGTGTGCTTGAAGCCATGAAAATGGAAAACCAGATTTTGGCTGAGAAGACCGGCAAGGTCACTGAGATCAAAGTCAAGGCTGGCGACACCGTCGGTTCCGGCGACGTTGTCGTTGTTATTGCCTGATCACATCATCTTTTAACGACGATGGTGCCAGCGGCCGCATCGTGCAGACCCTGACGCAACGGGTGGAAAACCGCCCGTACATAAACAACAAGTGACAACCCTGGTCCAATGACGGGCACTAGTTGCACTGCGGTCGGAATCAATGCGCGCACTGCAGAGTAATTCCACGAGACGCGACCACCATCGACTCGGTTCACAACTTTGATTCCGACAATTCGTTTGCCAAGCGTGCAGCCGTACACAGCAATGGCGACGATGTTGTACACCAAATTGATACTCACCCAGAACACGGTCAACCAGGTCAACTCGCTGTTACTAATTGAGTCATCAGTGAGCGTGTATCCCATAGAGGCGGTCAACACCAACAACGGGATTCCGATGACTAAGCCGTCCAAGAACTGTGCAAGTGCACGCTTACCCACACTCGCAAGAGCATCGGCTCGCGGGGTTTCGACAAATACGGGTGGATCAAAATCGCTCATATGTGTTTATTCTGCTGCTTCGGCCAGGGCTTCTGCCAAGGCGGGGTGCACTAAAAGACTTTCAACAATGTCACTAACTTTCAAATTGGCAGTCACAGCAAGAGCGATCACGCTAATTAACTCAGCAGCGTGTTTACCAACAATGGAACCGCCGAGCACAACGCCTGTTGCTGGGTCAGAAATGATTTTCACGAAGCCACGCGCGTCATTGTTAATCAATGCTTTGGGCGTCGCCGAGAACGGCACCTTGGTCACACGAATCTTTCGACCGTGCGCGAAGGCTTCGGCTTCTGCGAGTCCTACATCGGCGATTTCGGGTTCGGTGAAAATTGCCGATGCCGCTTTGTCGTAATCGAGATGACGATGCTCACGAGTGTGCAGTCCCATCACATGCTCAGCAACTTTACGACCCTGCATTGACGCCACCGACGACAGCGGCAATTTGCCGCTCACGTCGCCAGCCGCATAAATGTGCTCAACATTCGTGATGCAGTGATGGTTAATCGGAACGTAGCCGCCGCCATCCATGTGCACGCCGGCTGCTTCAAGATTGAGCCCGTCGCTATTAGGGATTGAACCAATTGTGAGTACTGCATGGCTCGCCCGAACCTGACGACCGTCATCACATTTAATAACAACTTCGTCGCCGTCGCGCTCAATTGATTCGGCGCGTGCGCCTTTCAACAGACGCACTCCACGTCGTAAGAAATCATCTTCAAGAACTGCCGCAACTTCAGGGTCTTTACCGGGCAGAACTTGTTGACGGCTCACGACCAAAGACACCTTGGCACCGAACGACTCGAACATATGCACGAACTCAACGCCCGTGACGCCTGAACCAACGATGCACACACTTGTCGGGAAAATCTTGGGCGGATAGCAATCACGCGTCGTCAAAATTCTTTCACCGTCGGGTTGCACCCACTCGGGGATTCGTGGGCGTGAACCCGTTGAAATCATGGCCGCATCAAACTCAATCGTTTCTTTGCTGCCATCGACTGTTGTCACAATCGCACTGTGAGGCGAAGCAAAACTGGCGCTTCCCTTGATGATGCGCACTCCTTGACTCTCCAATAGTTCGGTCGTGCTATTTGACAGATGATCTTTAATATCTTCGATGCGGTCGGTTAGGGCCTCTACATCAACTTCGGGTTGCATCTCTTCAAGACCCATACCAGCCGATTTACGACCGAGAGTCATCGCTCCGCCAGTTGCGATCATGGTTTTGGACGGAATGCAATCCAACAAGTGGGCCGCACCTCCAACAATTTCTCGCTCGACCATAATGACTTCAGCACCTAAGCGCGCCGCGTATGTCGCTGCGGTATTTCCGGCGGGACCGCCACCAATAATGAGAAAACGTACTGCCATGTGCTCAGGCTAGCCCTCGGGTTAGAGCCGACAGAGTGGTTCGACTGAGACAGCGGTCAACTGATCCGCCCATCCGACCTCGTTTATCACCAAGCAAACTCTAAAGAACTCAGCGCAACGCCGCTCCAGCAACTACCGTCTTTCTCTTGTGAGTGCAGAGTCAAATACCCCCGACGAAAATGAAGAACTTGATATTCCCGAGCTAACCGGCAGCGGACTCCAGGCCGAAAAGAGCCGTCGCCTTGGCCAACTCGACGACATGCGTGCCAAGGGAGTCAACCCTTACCCCTACCGCTTTGACCGCACCCACACTCTGGCTGAGATTCGCGCCGAGTGGGGCCACCTTGAGGCCGGCACCGAGACCGAAAATGAAGTGGCCATCGCCGGACGCATCATGCTCAAGCGTGAACAGGGCAAACTGATTTTCGGAACCGTTCGCGATCGTTCATCTGATATTCAGTTGTTTGTTTCAAAGGCAGTCATCGGCGACGAAGGTTTCGCCGATGTCGCATCTCTTGACCTTGGTGACTGGGTAGGCGTGTACGGCAATGTCATGACGACTCGTAAAGGCGAACTCTCCATCAAGGTCTCAAGACTTGAGTTGTTGTCCAAAGCAGTCCGCCCACTTCCCAACAAGTGGAAGGGTCTCACTGACACCGACACTCGTTTCCGTCAGCGTTACACCGACCTCATCGTCAACGAAGACGCACGTCGTGCATTTGAAGTTCGCCATGCCGTGATTTCAAGTTTCCGTCGTTCGTTGGCTGCCAAAGACTTCATTGAAGTTGAAACACCGGTCTTGCACGTTGAAGCCGGCGGCGCACATGCTCGACCTTTCGTAACTCATCACAACTCACTCGACATGCAGTTGTACTTGCGCATCGCGCTTGAACTTCACCTCAAGCGACTCATTGTTGGTGGCATGGAACGCGTCTACGAAATAGGTCGCGTGTTCCGCAACGAGGGCATTAGCACTCGACACAACCCCGAGTTCACCATGATGGAGCTCTACCAGGCATTCGGTGACTACAGCGAAGTCATGGCCATCTGCGAAGAACTCATCGTTCAAGCAGCGCGTGATGCCATTGGCACAACCATTGTTGGTATCGCCGACCCAGCAGGCGTTGTCCATACTGTCGACCTTGCCGAACCATGGCGTCGAGCCAGCATGATGGAACTCATCGCCGAAAAGACTGGCGTTGAAACTCACCCGTCACAGCCCGTTGAAACTCTTCGTGCACTCGCCGACAAATTGGGCATGCGCTATGACAAGCGTTGGGGTTCGGGCAAGATGATTGAAGAGATCTTTGAATTCACTGCCGAATCATCACTCATTCGCCCCACGTTTGTCACTGGTCACCCCGTTGAAATCTCGCCGTTGGCACGCGCCGATCGCAATGACCCATTCATTACTGAACGTTTTGAATTGTTCGTCGGTGCACGCGAACTCGCCAATGGCTACAGCGAACTCAACGATCCAGTTGAACAACGTTTGCGCTTTGAAGAAGAGCAGGCCGCCAAAGACGCCGGCGATGCCGAACGCGGCACCGTTGACGAAGATTACTTACGCGCGCTTGAATTCGGCTTACCACCAACTGGTGGTCTCGGAATCGGCATGGACCGTGTTGCCATGTTGCTTTCGGGTGTCTCGTCAATTAAAGAAGTCATTTTGTTCCCCACGCTTCGTCCTGAAGCGTTTTAATCGCACGTTCAATAAGGAGTTGTTATGCCCGCAGCATGGGGTCACGCACTAGTCACTCGAGTTGAAAATGGTTCCAGTAACGACGGAACCGTTCTTGATGCTTGGTTTCACGAACTCGGTTGGGGCGAATCTGCACCGACCACCGATCGCTTCACTGACGATCAACATCATGCATTGCGCGGCGTTCGCGTTTCAGTCGCCACGGTTGTGATCGACACAGACACCGCGCCCACGAGTGCAATCGACGTCTACTTACGCTTGCACATGTTGTCCCATCGTTTGGCCAAGCCCCGCACACTCAACCTCGACGGCGCATTCGGACTGCTCACCAATGTCGCATGGACCAATATCGGGCCAATTTTGCCCGAAAGCATTGACCAAGTTCGCTGGGAAGAGCGCCGCAGCGGTCGTCTGCTCAACGTGCACGGTCTCGACAAGTTCCCACGTATGACCGATTACGTTGTGCCTTCGGGTGTCCGAATTGCCGACGCCAACCGAGTGCGCCTGGGAGCTCACTTGGCCACCGGCACCACCGTGATGCACGAAGGTTTCTGCAACTTCAATGCCGGAACACTTGGTGCATCAATGGTCGAAGGTCGTATCTCTGCAGGCGTAGTCGTTGGCGATGGAAGCGACATTGGTGGCGGTGCCTCAATCATGGGCACACTTTCCGGTGGTGGAAAAGAGGTTGTCAGTATTGGTGAGCGTTGCTTGCTCGGCGCAAATGCCGGCATCGGAATCAGTCTCGGTGATGAATGCATCGTCGAAGCAGGCTTGTATGTCACGGGTGGATCGCTCGTCACGTTGCCCGATGGCGAAGTCGTGAAGGGTCGCACGTTGTCTGGTGCAAGTGGATTGTTGTTCCGTCGCAACAGCGTCACCGGGGCAATCGAAGCAACACAACGTTCGGGCAATTGGGGTGGCCTCAACGCTGCTCTCCATAAAAACTAGGAGTTGCAATGACTGCTCTGCCCCAAGGATTCACCAGTTTTGTTACCAACATCGGTATCAAAGACAGCAGCGACGACTTCACAGTTGTCGCTGCCGACAATGTTGTTGCGGCAGCCGGCGTGTTTACGCTCAGCCGATTTGCAGGGCCGAGTGTTTTGGTTTCGCGCAAGCACATTGCAAGTCATTCGGCTCGCGCCGTAGTGGTGATTTCCAAGAATGCCAATGTTGCGACCGGCGAACAAGGACTCGCCAACGCTCTCGAAGTCGTGCAAGGTGTCGCGGCCAAACTCGGATGCGATCCACACGATGTGTTGATTGCTTCAACTGGAGTCATCGGCCGCCAGTACCCCATCGAGAAAGTTCGTACTGGATTGGCGTCCTTGCCATTTCCGTTACCCAATAACGATGCAGACTCGGTCGCCCGCGGCATCATGACCACCGACACCGTGCACAAGATTGCCGAAGCAACGATCGGTGCTGGCCCGGCTCGAGTTGTCGGTGTTGCCAAAGGTGTCGGAATGATTGAACCGAACATGGCGACGTTGATCACCATGGCATTCACCGACGCCGCTGTTGAAGGTGATGCTCTTGATGCGATCTGGCGTCGCGTCATTGATCGCACGTTTAACTGTGTTTCAGTCGACACCGACACATCAACATCAGATACGGCCATCGTGTTGGCCAGCGGTGCTGCCGGCGCCGTTGATCTAGCTGAATTAGAAATCGCGCTCGAAGAAGTCACCCGTTCACTCACGAAGCAAGTTGCCCGTGACGGTGAAGGTGCCGAAACGCTCATTGAAGTGTGCGTCGATCAAGCCCGCGATAGCGAGCAAGCAAAGACCGTCGCCAAAGCAATCGTGAATTCGCCGCTAGTAAAAACTGCGGTTCACGGTGCCGACCCTAATTGGGGTCGAGTTGCCATGGCCGTTGGAAAATGCAGTCAGTACACCGACATTGATCAAGACAAAGTCATTATTCGCTTTGGCGATCAAGAGGTATATCCAGTTGCCGTTGATGAAACAGGGCTCAAACAACTCAGCGAATACATGCGCGGCGACGATGTCCGCATTCATGTGTCATTACAAACTGGTCAAGCAACCAGCACTGTGTGGGGCTGCGACCTCACCGACGGCTACGTGCGCATTAACGCCGATTACACGACCTAGAAATCTTCAGCACAAGTTGGGTCAGATACTGAGCAATTAGTGTCACACTTTTTACGAGTGTCGGTTACTTAGTTCTTCACTACGGTGAAATAACTATGAAAAATACATCCAAAAAATTAGCCACAACCGCATTCGTCTCTCTCTTCGTCTTAGCAAGTTGCGGCGGTGACGACTCATCGGAATCATCAACTCCATTAACCGACTCGGCATCAGTCACCAGTGAAGCCGCTACAGATTCCGCACCCACCGAATTCGCAGGACAAGATCTGTCGAATAGCAGCTTTATTGACATCGACTTCAAGGGCGAAGACATGACCGAAGTGAACTTGTCAGGTTCAGATTTAACGAAGTCGTTTTTCGGTTCGGCAACAATGACTGCAGCCAACCTCTCACAGGCCAACCTCACTGAAACGGGCTTTTCTTTTGCCGACTTGAGTGGTGCAGATATCAGCGGTGCAACTTTGGCCGACGCCAATTTTTCAGTGGCCATTTTGTCGAATGCAAATTTGGCTGACGCTAAAGGCGCAGGATCCAACTTCCGCAAAGCTCAGCTTGATGGCGCTTCACTCGTCGGCGCAGACTTTGCCGGAGCCAACTTCGCCGATGCCGTGTTAACCGGCGCCGATCTCACCAATGTCGACTTCACGAACGCCAACTTGTTCTACGCCGATCTCACCGGCGCAAACATGACTGGTGCAATTCTCACCGGCGCAAACATCACCGGAGCCATCATCCCCGAATAATCCCCTTGTGCTTCTGGTGCAGAATTGTTGCGTTATTCGCAACAATTCTGCACCAGTTTCACGAAATCACTTGGGTGGCATGCGGATGCCGCCATCCACGCGGATGGTTTCGGCATTCATGTAACTGTTGGTCACGCATTCGACGACCATTGATGCCAACTCGGTGCCGTAACCCAAACGGTTCGGGAACAACACACCGGTCTGCAACTTCTCTTTGAACTGCTCACTGCCTTCACCTTCACCGTAGATCGGTGTGTTGATGAGACCAGGCGCAACAGTGTTGACGCGCACGCCAACTGCAGCCAAGTCACGAGCGATCGGCAATGTCATACCAACAACGCCGCCCTTTGATGACGAGTAGGCAGCCTGACCAATCTGACCATCAAATGCGGCAACCGATGCGATGTTCACAATTGCACCGCGCTCGCCATCATTCAAGGGCTCGGTGACACTCATTGCAGTTGCAGCCAAACGGATGCAGTCAAATGTTCCGACCAAGTTGATCGCGATGACCTTCTTGTATGCATCAAGGTTGGCAGCCGAATCGTACGAGCCGTCTTTACCAACGGTGCGTTGTGCCCAGCCGATACCAGCCGAGTTCACGAGCACGCGCAGTGGTCCCATGTCCTTGGCCATTTCGATGGCGTTCATGATGTCTTCAGTCTTGGTGACGTCGACCTTGCAGAAGGCTCCGCCAATTTCTTTGGCCAAAGCCTCGCCCTTGTCGGCCTGCAGGTCGGCGATGACGACCTTGGCTCCCTTTGCGGCGAGAAGACGAGCGGTGGCAGCTCCGATACCGGATGCCCCACCAGTGACAATTGCGCTTGCTCCGTTGATTTCCATACCTGCAGGCTAGACAGGCAGACCCTATTTTGCAGAATTTAACGACCCGGGATTGGACCAAGTCCAGAGCGCGTATCCGAGAATCGAACCGGAGTCATCGCGGTATAAACCGTTGAACCAGACGCCAGCCAACCAGTGATATCAGCCAAAACATGGGCCTGGCCGTACACGTAGAAACACACTTCGCCGTTCACCGACAGAGGTGCAACAACTGAGTTCGCAATCGTCTGTCCGTTCACAAAGTTGATATTTGATGAATTCGGCGGAGTCACATCACATGGATATGCCGTCACATAGCCGCCAACAGCCGGTGCTGTTGGCGCATCGACCGTCACATTCATCATGACCGCCGCCGCACCTAACGGAGGAACCCCGTTCGTTCCAGCAACTTGCACTTTGAGCGGCACGCCAGAACCATCAAGTGCGCCAACCTTGGCAACTGGCACTCCCCCAAGTCCGGAGCGTGTGTCAAAGACGCGCGTCGGAGCCAAAGAGTTAAATCCTGAACCACCGGCAAACCAGCCGTTCACATCAGCAATCAAATCAGCCTGTCCGTACACGTAGAAACAAACTGTGCCAGCAGGCGAAACTGGCACGATCACCGCGTTGGGAACACTTTGATTTGAAACAAAATTTAGGTTCGACGCATTTGGCCGCCCACCACATGGATATGCCGTGACATACCCGCCGTATTTTGAAGCACTCGTATTGGTCGCAGTCACATTTAATGAGACTGCTGCAACTGTGCCCGCCGATTGCCCAATTGCCGACAGTACCGATACTTCGAGAGCGGTTCCATTTCCGTCAAGCGCACCAACTTTGGCTATCGGAACTCCACCAACACCACTACGCGTGTCAAAAACTCGAACCGGAGTCAATGCGTTCAACCCCGACGTAGTACCAAACCATCCGTTCACATCAACAACAACATGAGATGCAACTGATGAATCGATACACACTTTGCCCGTTGAATCAACGGGAGCAATGACAGCGTTCGCAACGATTTGGTCCTTCACGAAGTTCACATTTGATGTGCCCGGCTTGTCACTCCCACATGGCCAGACCGTGACGTACCCTTCATCTGTTGGTCCGACTGCGGTCAAGTTCAAACTCACGGCGGTCACACCTGTCAACGGAATTCCCGAAACTCCAAGAACTGGCATCTGCAAATCAGCATCTGGCTCAACTTGCACAAAACATTTCGGTGCCGACACTGATCCAGTTCCGAGTTCAAGCGCCCGATCACGTAACCACAAAGCAAATTCGGCCTGACCTGTTGAGTTCAGGTGCACACTGTCAGCGAACCAACGATCTTTGCGGCCACACATCGTGTAGCCATCCCAATCAAGAATTCGTAACTGGGGCCAACGCAAAGTTGCTGCAACTAATGCTTGATTTCCAGCCGCAAACGCCGCAACGCCGTCTGCTTTTCGACGCTCTGACATATTGACCCAACCGATATATCGAACACCTTTAGCCACGAGTGCTGTCATCACTTGATCAATTTCGCCACCCAATGTTGATTGGTTGTCGTTGTAGCCAAGTTCAACAATCGCCAAGTCGGGAGTTCCGGTCAGACCATTAGCAATGGTGACTCCGTCTTGAGTTGCTGGCGGGCAATTGCCAACTGTGCAGCGATATGGCTCGGTGTAGTAACTATCAGAGTTAAATACTCGGCGTAACAGTGTTGGCAATTCGCCCGCACCAGCATTGTCGGCGACACTCGCACCAACTGAGTCAGCGATGAAAACAAAGTCATCATTGCTTGACAGATCGCGCTTAACGATGCGCGCCGAAATTGAAGGTGACGGCAAGTCGTATGCCGATTTTATTTCGGAAGCCCTCACATACACCGATTGAGTTCCGTTATAAAAACGAAAGCGAACTGCCCATGCCGGGGTCACACCATTCGTACCCGTTGATACTGCTGGGTCAATTGAGGTTTCGATCTTGGTAATTGTCGCCAAACCAAATCGCGCAGCGAATGCCTCAAGATCTAAAACTCGCGTCCAGCGACTAAAGGGGTTGTAATCAATTTTGTCGCCTGGATCATCAACGGCTGGGAAATTAACGCCAGCAGTGCGATCACCATTCGACGACGAGAATTCAGTTGACACCGGAACAAGCGGTGTGGCGGGACGAACACGAATCATTAACGCTGTTTCGGCAACCGCACGATCGCTGCGCCAATCTTCAATCGCCACGATGTTGGCAGTTGCCGACGTTCGTGTTCCCGCTCCGCCATACACCTGACAATTGGTGGTGTCGCAAGTTTTTGCGTACGCGTATCGACGACCCTCTAAGCCACCGCCCTGAGCCAAGGCATACGAACGTGCCGCAACCGCTTGCGCCTTGAGCGCATTGATGCCGGTTCCATTACCGCGATCGGCCCATGATGCTGGCGACTCACGCGGAATCACACCGCGAACATACGATTCAATTTCAACGTCGTTCATCGTGCGATTTTCGCCAGCAGTCCCGTTCGAGGCAAAGATGTTTCCGCGGTAATGGCGCACTGCGCCCGCCGAATCACACACACCCAACAATGAAGCCGCCGGAGTAGCCGCATCATCGGCACCAGCTACCGAGAATGTCACTGAAGGAAGTCCTGCAGCGGTCGTCACTGTGCCAAGGCTGACCCAACTTGCCAAAGAATCATTTGACGATGGACATTCAGCGGTCCCGGTCTTACCCCACACTTGGTAGGTGTACTGCCCGTCCGATGCTCCAACTTCCCGGGTGACCATCGATGTGAAATAGCCAGGAGTCCCGCCAACCCAAAAGGCATTTCCGCCAGTCGCAATCACTGCGGTCTGCAAATCGTCTTGCGCCGTCAAGCGAACGCTCATTCGCGTTCCCGCAGCCACCGCACCCATCGAGGTCCCGCCGTAATAGTGATCAAGAATCCAGGTCCAGTCTTTGCCATAGACCGTGGCCCAACCCACCGCTCCGTATTGGCTGAGACCTCGTCCATGCCCATTGCCCTGACCTTCAATCACCATGGCAAGCCCCACATCGGGGTCGCCGGGCGCCGCCTGCACAGGGGCGCTTGGCGCCCACCACGACAACGCCGTGGCCAGCAGAACTCCGCTCACGGCGGCAACGAGGGTTGTACGAAAATGTTTCATGAGGGTGGACGAAGATGCTTCATGGTGTCACGAGCCCTCAAACCGTACCGATTCAGGCCAGCACTGTCCTGTCACTGAATACAAAAGACCTGTTCAGAGGCTCTTTTTCGGTCAGCGTGGGCAGGCCTGAACGGCGATTTGATCAACGAGATCATTCATCGGATCACCGCTGTGGCCTTTGACCCATTGAAAGTCGGGTCGCTGCGAAGTCGGCAAACTTTCATAGAACTCAATAAACGGCTTCCACAGGTCATCGTTGGCCACTGGCTCTTTTTTGGCGTTGCGCCAGCCATTGGCCTTCCACTTCACCCACCAGCGATCCTTAAAACAGTTCACGACATATGTCGAGTCGCTCACAATGATCAGTCGCTTAGTTTCAGCAGCCGCAATGGGCGCATTGGTCTTCAGCGCCTCAAAGGCCGCCGTCAATTCCATCCGCTGGTTGGTGGTTCTCGTTTCACCACCCGAACCAGTCCGTTCACCCGACGGAGCCAAGGCCCAAGCCCATCCCCCAGGCCCAGGGTTTCCGCTGCACGCTCCGTCGGTATACACGACGAGGGCGCGTTCAATTGTTGACGGATCGGTTGGGTGACTCATAAGCCGTACATATTCTCACAACCAATCCCGCATTGCCGTGACTCGTGCCAGGAACACCAAATTCGGCAACAGAACTCTTACCAATCGGTAACTCTGCGAGACTGACACCATGCTTTTTGACGGTTCCGTCCACCAACTCCCCGACACCGATCCCGGTGAAACTCAAGAATGGCTTGACTCTCTTGATTCGGTCATTGATGTTCATGGAAAAGTGCGAGCGCGTTATCTGTTATCACGCCTTCTTGAAAAAGCTCAACAGAGTCAGGTCAGTTTTCCCGCCACAGTTTCAACTCCGTATGTCAACACCATTCCTCGCGAACACGAGCCATGGTTCCCTGGCGATGAACACATCGAACGTCGCATTCGCGCGTTCATTCGTTGGAATGCCGCAGCCATGGTGGTGCGCGCCAACAAACACGCCGAAGGAATCGGTGGACACCTTTCAACATTTGCTAGTTCGGCCAGCCTGTACGAAATTGGTTTCAACCATTTCTTCCGCGGCAAAGATGATGGCACCGCTGGCGACCACATTTATTTCCAAGGTCATGCTGCACCCGGAATTTATGCGCGCGCATTTCTTGAAGGTCGCTTAAGCGAAAACGATCTCGATCATTTCCGTCGTGAGATTGCCCGGCCCGGCCAAGGTCTTTCGAGTTATCCGCACCCGCGACTCATGCCTGAGTTCTGGGAATTCCCCACGGTCAGCATGGGTCTAGGTCCAATTAGCGCGATTTATCACGCCCGTTTCAATCGCTATCTCATGAATCGTCAACTTGATGACACCAGCAACAGTCGTGTGTGGGCTTATCTCGGAGACGGCGAAACCGACGAGCCCGAAACGCTCGGTGCATTGTCGTTGGCTTCACGTGAACACCTCGACAACTTGGTGTTCGTTGTCAACTGCAACTTGCAACGGCTTGATGGTCCAGTTCGTGGCAACGGAAAAATCATTCAAGAACTTGAAGCAGTATTCCGCGGTGCTGGATGGAATGTCATCAAAGTCATCTGGGGTTCAAAGTGGGACAACCTGCTCGCGCAAGATAAAGATGGCGTGCTACTCAACCAGATGAACCAAACAGTTGACGGCGAGTTTCAGCGTTACACCATTGAAGACGGCAATTATATTCGCGAAAACTTCTTCGGTCCCGATCCGCGCCTGCGACAGATGGTTGCACACTTAACAGATGATGACCTCCGCACACTTCCTCGTGGTGGTCACGACTATCGCAAGTTATATGCCGCCTATCGCGCTGCTGCACAAAATCTCGGCAGCGGACGCCCCACCGCAATTCTGTGCAAGACCGTCAAGGGTTGGACACTTGGTCCCGACATTGAAGGTCGCAACGCAACGCACCAAATCAAGAAGATGAATGCCGAACAAATTCGCGCTCTTCGTGATCGTTTACATCTCAATGATGAGATTCCCGATTCAGCACTTGAAGGCGATGTGCCTCCGTACTTCCGCCCGAGTGAAGGTTCTGTTGAATACCAGTACCTCATGGAACGCCGCCGTGCATTAGGTGGATCTATTCCGAAGCGCATCGTGCGCGCGCGTCGTCCGCTCGAACTTCCGGCCGACACAGTGTTCAGCGAACTTGATGGTGGATCAGGCGAACAATCAGTCTCCACCACTATGGGATTCACTCGCTTGCTACGCAACTTGGCGCGTGATGAAAAGTTCGGCTCACGTGTTGTGCCCATCATCCCCGATGAAGCGCGTACGTTTGGTATGGACTCATTGTTCCGCGAACTCAAGATCTACGCGTCGCAAGGTCAAAAGTACGAGCCAGTCGACCACGACATGTTGTTGTCGTATACCGAGTCAACCGACGGACAAATTCTGGAAGAAGGAATTACCGAAGCTGGCGCGATGAGCAGCTTCATCGCCGCCGGAACGTCATATGCAACTCGCGGCGTTCCGTCGGTTCCGTTCTACACCTTCTATTCAATGTTTGGTTTCCAACGAGTGGGTGACCTCATTTGGCAAGCGGCCGATATCCGTGCCCGCGGATTCTTGCTCGGAGCAACGGCCGGCCGCACCACGTTGATGGGCGAAGGTTTGCAACACCAAGACGGACACAGTTTGGTGTTGGCATCAACAGTGCCGGCCTGTCAATCATATGACCCCGCATTTGCTTACGAAGTTGCCGCAATTGTCAAGCACGGTTTGCATCGCATGTATGGCGATACCAAAGGTCCCAACGGCGAAGTTGATCCCGACGTTTTCTATTACCTCACGCTGTACAACGAGAACTACATCATGCCCGCTCGACCTGCTGGTGTCACCGACGCACACATCGTGTCGGGCCTTTACAAATGGCAGGCCGCACCAGCCGATAGCTATATCAAACACAATGCCACCATTTTGTTTAGTGGCTCTGCCCAAGGTGCCGCCATCGCTGCGGCCGAAGAACTCAAGTCACGGTTCAACGTTGGTGTTGATCTCTGGTCGGCGACTTCGTACAAGGCGTTACGCGAAGATGCATTGGCCGTCGAACGAGATAATCGTTTGCACCCGAGCCACCCCGACAAGGTTGCGCGCGTGACCTCGTTGCTCGGCGGATCAACTGATCCGATTGTGGCGGTGACCGACTTTATGAAGATCGTCCCCGAACAAATTGCCCGTTTCGTTCCGGGTCGATTGTTTACGGCACTCGGAACCGACGGCATGGGTCGTAGCGATACTCGTGAAGCTCTTCGTGCTCACTTCGAAGTAGACATGCCCAACATCGTTGTTGCGGTGTTGGCGAGTTTGGCGCAATCAGGTGCGGTGGGAGCCGACGTCGTCGAGGCCGCAATTACTCATTACGAACTCGACCCTTCCCGCACCGACCCGTACATCGTCTAAACCTGTTGGGCGCGATAACACCCCGTTTTCGGTGGTCAATTTTCCCAACCACGCACCCAACTAGGCTGACAACGTGACTTCACCCGACAATCAGCCCGATAGTCACGAATATTTCGCAACGCGTATGGCGCCTAATGCCGCCCGCGCCGAAGTCTGGCGTCATGTCGCCAAGTACTTATCAAAGTGGATCAATCCTGACGGTGCCTTGCTCGATCTTGCTGCTGGCTATGGCGACCTCACCGGGGCCGTCAACGCCTCTCGCCGGGTGGCTATTGATATCCATCCTGACTTAGCAACACTGGTGCCAAGCAATGTTGAAGCCCATGTCGGCGACGCCACCGATCTCACGCGCTTTGCCGACGGCGAATTTGCAACTGTCACTGCAAGTAATTTTCTTGAACACTTAGATGACGACTCAATCACGCGTTGTTTGTCTGAAGTGACGCGTGTTCTTCAACCCGGTGGGCTGTTGATTTTGATTCAACCCAACTATCGCTTGTCGGCCAAGACGTACTTTGATGACCCAACACATGTCACGATTTTTGATGACAAGTCACTCACCGAATGCGTCGCAAAGAACGGGTTCATTCATGTTCGTACCGAGGCTCGATTCTTGCCGATGACATTAAAGAGTCGACTCAGTGCTGGGCACAAACTTGTACCGTTGTATTTACGCCTGCCATGGCGACCGTTAGCGGGCCAAATGTTGGTCATCGCCCGTAAACCATGATTATTCCTTAACAAAGCAAACCTCAGAGGACTGCCATTCGTGCCGATGATGTGACCGTGATGAAAACCCGTTTAGTTCTCGTGCTGAGTGTGCTGATTTCGAGTTTCCTGGCGTTCCATCAACCAGCAGTTGCCGCGACCAGCACAACAATCAATTTCACTCTCAACACCAGCGGAACTGTCGGCAGTATCGGCGTTGACGCAATTTACAACGGCGCAGGTGGCGGCGATTACGAGACCATGGTTCGCTGGAGCGCCGATGGACGACTCTGGAACTTCGATCGCACCGCTGGTTCGCCCACATTCGGATGGCGCACGACACAATCAAACGGAATCACGGTGAACGGTTCGGCAACTGTGATGAGACTCGAGATCTACCCCCATCCTCCGAGCAACTGCACCGGCGTCAACGAAAACGATCCGTGCTACTGGCAGACCTACGATCCATGGCAAGGCGACTTCGGCGGCGTGCAAATTCAAGTGGACTCAACGATGGGATCAGATTGGCTCGATGTCGGCCAAATTGATTTGCCGCAGCTCGGGGTCAATGGTGCATTTCGTTTGCAAGGAAATATTCTGTCGCACGATGTCGTGGCCGATAATCGCGTCGAAGTTGACATCTTCCAAATTGATTGCAGTTGGCATCAAACCTGCGTTGCTCCACCGACAAACAATCGTGGAGTGTCCATCGGTGCATTCGCTTCAACAAAGAACAAAGGTAATGCGTGGACCGGAGGAATCGCCTATCCCGGGCATTACGTCGTGTATATCCGCGACATGTTGACTGGTCGCCACTTGCACGGCATCGTCGACATCTCGCCCACCAATATTCCAGTCATCGATCTTGATGCGGTGTGTTTCGGCATCCCGATCTGCACCTTTGATCAAGGA
>JBIKYT010000097.1:0-6142 GCA_044355095.1 Ilumatobacteraceae bacterium | reverse complement strand
TCAAGTCAGCCGTGAGTCGCAAGCATCGCATCGATGCCACAGCACCCGTGTACGGCCCCGACTTCAAGGCCAGCGCCAAATTCAGCTGATTCGTTTCATCTGACGGACCCGTCGGCAAAACGAGTTATTGCTGCGCGACTTCTTTAGCCCAGCGATAATCGGCTTTACCCGACGGACTGCGATACACCGCATCAACAAAAACAATGCGTCGTGGGGCTTTGTACGTTGCTATCTGATTCTTCACATACTCAATGAGGTCAGTTTCTGAAATATCTGACTTGCGTGAAGCAACCAGAGTCACGATTTCTCCGAAGCGCGTATCAGGCATTCCGACCGCAACACAGTCTTCAATACTTGGATGAGCGCGAGCCGCAACTTCGACTTCTTCGGGATACACCTTTTCTCCACCAGTGTTGATGCACACTGATCCACGGCCACGTAGATGCACCGTGCCATCTGCTTCGATTTCGGCGAAGTCACCCGGAATGGTGTAACGCACTCCATCAATCACGCGGAATGTTTTGGCCGTTTTCTCGGGATCACCGAAATAACCGTCCGGCATAGAACCCGAGGCCGCGAGCACACCCGAACGGCCGCTACCGAACTCAATCTTTTCCCATGTCTGATCATCGAACAAAGCCGTATTAGGTGTGGCCATAAACGCGGCGGTGGCAACGGGGTCTTGACCAGGCATCGTCATCGCTACCGCAAATGGGCCACCTTCTGACGCGCCAACCATGTCAAGAATGACGGCTTTGGTTGCACGCTTCATCAGTGCGCGTTTCATCTCGGCTGACAACGTTGCACCAGTAGAGACAATTCGTCCGAGCGATGACAAATCGTACGCACGACCTTCTGTTTCAGCACGTTCCAGTTCTTCAACAATGGGTCGCGCAAATGCGTCGCCGACGATTGATAACTGAGTCACGCGTTCGCGCTGAACCAGTCGCAATAATTCAGCAGCGTCAAATTTTCGACCACCCAACAGAACCACGGTTCCGCCAAGAACAAAAGTTGAAAATGCTAAAAACATTGCGGTGCCGTGCATCAGTGGCGGCGCCGTCATGTTGACCGGACTGGTACCTGCGGCATTCAATTCACTGGCAACTCGCGCCACTTCGTCGATTGTTTCAGGAAGTGGCAGACCAAGCGACGCATAGCCGGTGAACGCAAGTGCCCCAAATAATCCAGAGTGACTCCATACGACTCCCTTTGGAAGCCCTGTGGTTCCACCGGTGTATAGCAACAACGAATCGTTGCCCGAACGAACGATTGGTGCGATTGGTTGCTCTTGGGCCATCGCTGCGTCATAGTCAATCGCACCAGGTAACAACGGAAGGTTGTCTCCACCATTTACTTGTAGGAACAACTTGATGTTGGGCAGTGACGCACGAGCCTGTTCGACAACATCGCTGAATGCACCGTGATAAACCAACGCCGTTGCACCAGAATCAGACAACACGTGCACAATCTCAAGAGCCTTATAGCGGTAGTTCACATTGACTGTGCTCGCCCGCACCTTGAATGAGGCAAACGCAGTCTCGAGATATTCAGGGCAGTTGTACAACAACTGCCCCACTTTGGCATCACGACCAACTCCAAACTGAGTAAAGAGCGATGCAATACGTGATGCTCGATCATCGAGATCGCGCCAGCGAATATGAGTGTCACCAATAACTACGGCAACATGATCAGGTTGTTTGGCGGCAAGGCCTTCCCACAGCGTGGCCCAACTCTCGTTCAACATATGTGACTCAACTGTCTCTCTATTCTTTGCGATCAGCCTTGCGGCATGATGAATGGAGTCAACTCGTCGGCGCTTCGACCATCAGTCGCCAGTCCCTCAAGAATGCAATTGTCAATATGACGATGAATCAATCGCATTCGGGCTTCTTGATACACACCAAACGAGACGCCCTTCTTGGCGCGCTTGGCCGTCATCTTGAGACCAAGTTGAACCTTGGGCAAGTTGGCCATGTCTTGTTCGAACACATCGGCAAGTCCAGACATGCCAACTGCTTCGGTCCATCTTTGTTCTAAGGTCAATCGTTGAATCGGGGCAACTTCAGGACGCTCTTTTCCTTCTGGCACCGGCATCATGCGAATCACGTCCATGAAACATGTATCAGGGGTCGGACCTGGACGCCAGCGGTAGACCAACGATTGACCCGTACCGGCCCACGGAGCGAATGCTGGGAACAAGTGATACAGATGTGCATCAAGCATTTCGGAATCGGAAACCTCAGATAGGTCCTTGCCATACAGCGGACCCATCACCGAACGAAAAACATCGGCGACGACCGCACGCGCCGTTGATCCTTCTGGAACGACAACTGCTCCACGCGCGGCGCGGGCTGAGAATGCCAGGTATGCATCAGCGACTTGTTGTTCAGTCAAGTTGCCAAGGTGTGGGCTTTGCAATCCAAAACCATTCACGAACCGCGTCACAAATGGCGAATCTGGCCAGATGGAATACTCACTATTGGCATCACCAGCAAACTCAAGGATCTGCGGATGTGTTGCAATGACGTGGTAGCCCTCAGCAAATGCTTCCATCACCACTTTCCAGTTCGCCGGAACTTCTTTCACGGCGTGAAAAGCCTTGTAACGATTGCTCATGTTGAAGTCGCGACCAAAGTGTTCGACCAACTTGCTGGCGACCTCTTCAAACGCAATTGCGTCTGGATCAAGGTTCACAAAGACAAAACCACACCATTCAGCGACCTGCGCCTGCGGCAAACACGAATCGGCTTGCTGCCACACTTGAGGGAAATCCCACTCGGCGGGCAGTTCTACCAATTCGCCGTCAAGGTCCCAACGCCACCCATGAAATGGGCAACGGAATGAGGCAACGCGACCATCGTCGACACGCAACTTTGTTCCGCGATGCAAACACGAGTTGTGGTACGCCTTGATCGACCCGTCTTTGGTACGGGTGACAATCAGCGACTGATCAGCAACGTCGTACACGACGTGATCTCCAGGCTGCGCAAGCTCATCGATCGTGCACGCCATCTGCCACGTCTTGGTCCACATGAACTCATTTTCTAAAGCAGCAAAAGCATGTGAGGTGTACCGCGATTTCGGCACATCGGCGATGCCTTGCAACTCATACGAATGATCTTTCAGAGAAACTGGAACCTCACGAGTATCAGCTTCAAGTAAGTCCTGAACACTCGGACCTGCACTGCGCGCTTTGCCCAAATTCTTGACATCTAATCCTGGATCAACAGCAGTCATGATTCCCCTCAATCAGATTGTGCTTCAAACAGCTTCTTGGCAAGTCCATAATCGGCCTTGCCATTTGCTGCACGTGGCACTGTCTCTACCATAACGAGTTGTTTGGGAACTTTGTAACTGGACAACTTGGTCTTGGTGTAAGCAATCACTTCATCACCGCTCGGAGTCTTGGCACCCGGGTTCGCCGATGCAACTCCAACAACCCGTTGCCCGAATTTTTCATCAGGAATTCCGAACACCAAACAGTCAGCGATTGAATCATGAGTCTTGACAGCCTCTTCAACTTCTTCAGGGAATACTTTTTCGCCCGCGGTGTTGATGCAGTTCGAACCACGCCCTAACAAAGTGATGGTTCCGTCGGCCTCGACGACAGCCATATCACCGGGGAAGCTGTAGCGAACTCCGTCAAATGACCTGAAGGTACGCTCGGACTTCTCAGGATCTTTGTAGTAACCAATCGGCACACCTGATCCGCTCACGCCAACCATTCCTTGCTCGCCCGAACCAGGAACAACTTCTTTTCCAGTTTCAAAGTTGATGACTTTCGTATTGGGCATCGCCCCAAACTTCGCTGTGGTATTGACATTGTCTTTCGTCGCCATGGTTTGACCCATGCCACCTTCACTTGATCCGAGAATGTCCATCACCACTGTGGTCGGCATGTACTCAAAGATTTCAGCCTTGTTGTCGGCTGAGAACATTGCCCCGGTTGACATGATCATCTTGACCGACGATGTGTCGAACGGCCTTCCACTTTCGGCTTGAGTCTTCAGTGCTTGCACCATCGGTCGAGCGAACGCATCGCCAACAATGATCAAAGATGCGACCGCATGTTTTTCTACGGCCTGAAACATTCGCGCCGCATCAAATGATTGTCCATCGAGAAGAACTACTTTGCCAGCCATCAAATGCGGGACCAACGCCCCCAACCACACGCCCGTTCCGTGCATTAAAGGGCAACAGGGCATACCAACTGTTTGACCCATTGCTGAGTGCATCATTTTGGCGAGACCGGTGACCTCTTCAAGACTTTTCAGCGGAGGCAGTCCTGCGCTGTTGGTGTAAAAACCCAAAAATCCTTCAGTGAATGCTCCCATTGGATACATCACGCCTTTAGGCATGCCAGTGGTGCCGCCCGTGTACAGCATGTAGACATCGTCGACCCCGCGCTCAATTCGGGGAGCTGGCTCATGATCATCAAGAACTGATTCCCAGGGCACTGATCCATGCACACCGGCCGACTGACTATCGAGAACTTCAATCAACAACTTCAATTTCGGCAAACGATCTTTGATTCGCGCGATGCGATCGCCGAGACTCGAGTGGAAAACCACAGCTTCGCAATCGGCGTTGTCAAGCAAGTACAGCAACTCATCGTCAAGATAGCGATAGTTGACATTGACAGGAGTAATGCGATTTTTAAAGGCCGCGTACTGCGTCACGAGGTATTCCGGACAGTTGTACATAAACATGCCGACTTTTGAATCAAGACCAAGTCCAGCGGCACTGAATGCCGAAGCGAGACGAGCCGACCATTCGTCGTATTGCGCCCACGTCACCTCTTGGTCGCCGTACGCAATTGCGCACACGTCCGGAAACTCATCAGCATGGGCCTCAAAAATATTCGCGAATGTCAGCATCGATTTCCCCCAAAGAATTTGATTAGTGACTTTGAATTTCGCCATCAGCGGCAGATCCAGTGACGACGAATGAACAATGTCACAATAGGGTAAACGAAATGTCCCTGGCGACGCCACCGAACAATTCAATTCGCGCCGTGGTTTTCGACTTCGGCGGGGTGCTGATCACGTCAATCACCAACCAACTCAGCAAGATCGCGACCAGGCATTCAACCGATGTCCCCACAATGCTCACGATCATGCTCGGACCCCACGAGAGTGGCAACCACCCGTGGCACCAAGCCGAGCGAGGCGAAATCGCGGTCGACGACATTCAGTACGCCCTCAAGCCGTGGGCCGCAGAGCACAATATTGAGCTTCACGGCGATGAAATCGCCGCTCTCATGAGTCCTGGCCAATACTCAGTGATCGGTCCAATGGTTGACAAGGTCACCGAATTGAAGCGCCAAGGCCTCAAGACCGGGCTTTTGACGAATACCTTTGCCGAATTCCGTCCCAAGATGCAGCAAGACCTGCGATTCGAGGATTTCACAGCTGTCGTTGAGTCCTTCGCCGTCGGTTCTCGCAAACCCGAACCGGGCATATATCAAGCCACTGCCGACATGTTGGGCGTTGCCCACCACGAAATCCTGTATCTTGATGATTTCCCCCAAAACATTCATATGGCCCAGTCGTTTGGCTGGTCGACGATTCATGTCACCGACCCCATTGCGGCTATCCCGGAAATTGATCGGTTTTTGGACGATTCATCTGGTTAATTACCCTTCCGACTCGTTTCGGTACTAGATCAAACTAATCAGTCGGTCAATAATGGGTACATGACCGCAGTAGATCCTCGTCAAGCCCGCTCGCCAGGAATTACCTATCAGGAGCTTCTCGATGCCGATACGCATCCGGTTCCCGATGTGCTGCGCCTTGAGGCCCCCAAATATTTGGGCGACGAGGACATTTCAATCGCTCGTTACATCACCCGTGAATGGCACGAACTTGAAAAGGAACGCCTCTGGAGTCGGGTCTGGCAATTCGCGTGCCGCACCGACCACATCCCCGAGGCCGGTGACTACATCGTGTACGACATCACCAATCAGTCGTACATCGTGGTGCGTCAGCCCGATGGTTCAATCAAGGCTTACCCCAACGCCTGTTTGCATCGCGGTCGCAAACTCAAAGACTACGACGGTCACTGTGAAGAGATTCGTTGCCCGTTTCATGGATTCGCGTGGGCCCTCGAAGGTGAACTTGCTGATGTTCCAGCAAAGTGG
>JBIKYT010000096.1:0-6146 GCA_044355095.1 Ilumatobacteraceae bacterium | reverse complement strand
AATTATGGGGTGACCGTGCTGTCGGTCTCGACGAGTGTGTTCGTGTTCTCGTTCCCGGTGGAGCGTTGGTTGTTCTCTTGCACACGTGGGCCATGCCAGACGCGATATCTGCAGAAAAGTGGATCGCGGGGTTAACAGCTGACTTGTCTGCTCGTGGAGTGATCGTCGAATCGTCGCAGATCCAGCGTTTTCGGTCTGGTCCAGCCATGGTGCTCATCGGAAGATTGGCGTAGTCCTTCGGGTTTCAGCGCACTCCAGTAACCTCTATATAGTTGACGCAAGGTGTGTCGGCGAATTTCGCACCACATTTCGCACCATCCCCGCCTTCGTGAGGCTGGTGCGTAATTCCAATCCCCAATGTTGATGGGGTATTGGTTGGGGTTTCAGTAAACGTTTGGAACGCGAAACGCCGTTTTTTGGAACGCATGATTCAGCCGCTTCCTCAGAAAGAGGTGGAGTCCAGGGCAGACGGGGTGGAGATAAAATCTCATAAACTGCGGTATAGAAGGACCATAAACTGCGGTATAATCTGACCACAAACTGCGGTATACTCATCGTAGATTAAGCAAAAGCATGTATGACGAGCGCAGTCAATAGGGAGGGTCCAAGTGAAATATCAGAGCCGGATTGTCGACGATGAACTGACCCGTCTACTCAAAGCCACTGGTGCCGTCGTTTTGGAGGGGCCAAAGGCCGTCGGAAAGACGTGGTCCGCTGGACAATTCTCTGCTAGCAACGTCTTTCTCGACATTGACTCCGGCGCACTTCAGTTAGCAAAAATTGACCCAACTTTATTGCTCAAAGGTTCCACTCCGCGCCTCATTGATGAGTGGCAAATGGAACCGGATCTATGGAACCACATCAGACGCGAAATTGACCGACGCCAGTTGCCCGGCCAATTCATACTCACGGGTTCGGCCGTTCCAGCAGACGATGTCGCTCGCCATACAGGAGCAGGACGTTTCTCACGGATGAGGATTCGTCCAATGACCTTGTATGAGACCGGTCATAGCACTGGAGATGTCTCAATATCAACGCTGTTTGCTGGCGGCGTACCGAGCGCAACTGACGCGGGGCTAACAATCAGCCAAGTCATTGATCGTGTTTGCATCGGGGGTTGGCCTGCCTTTGCAGGATTGCCACCTGATGAAGCCCAAAGAGCGATGCGCTCTTATCTGGATGAAATTGCACGAACCGATATCCGGCGAGTAGATGGAGTTCATCGTGACCCGTTAAAGGTCAAACGTGTCCTCCAGTCGTTCGCACGCAATGTCGCAACTCAAGCCGCAAACTCAACTATTGCTGCTGATGTCGGTGGAACTGACACCACGGTTGGGCGTGAAACTGTTGGCGAATACCTCACATCACTTGAGCGACTGATGATCATCGAAGATTTACCTGCATGGGCGCCAGCGTTACGATCCCGGGCATCGCTGAGGGCGACTGCTACTCGCCACTTTGTCGACCCGTGTCTGGCCGTCGCTGCTCTGAACGCATCGCCAGCCAAGTTGCTGAAGGATCTTAATTTCTTCGGTTTGTTGTTTGAGAGTCTTGTCACCAGGGATTTGCGGGTTTACATGCAAGACACTGGCGGTCGTCTTTCGCACTACCGCGATAGCGACGACCTCGAGGTTGACGTAATTATTGAAATGGAAGATTCGAGTTGGGCCGCCATTGAGGTCAAACTCGGCGCCAAGCAGATAGACGATGCCGCAAAGACTCTTCTCAAGTTTGCTAAAAAAATAGACACCGCGCACTGCGGTGAACCCGCATTTCTGGCTGTCGTTACGGCTACTGGGTACGCGTATGTGCGCGCCGATGGCGTGTTCGTTCTTCCCATCGGAACACTCAAGCCATAGATATTCGCGTTACTCGTTGAGGCGTCCGCGATTACCATGTGAATTCGTTACAACCCTGATGGGGTAGTAGCAGGGGTTTCTGTAAACGTATGGAACGCGAATTTATAAAGCGTGTTAGCCGCTTCCTTTCAAAGGAGGCGGTCAAATGAAAGCCAGGCCTCTAATAGGGAGGCGGTCACAGTTAGGACAGATCTCTAATTTGGAAAAATTTTGGCGACGAGTTTTTCACTGAGAGTTTTAATGCTCTCGGGTGTCTCTAGCATTTCGGCGGTGATTTTCTCGTTGCATCCTCCGCCTAGCCAACGAGACGGTGTCGCCGTTGGGAGTGCTTCGTTTTTTGCGAAGGACACAATCCGAGTTGTGCCATCGTGAAGGATGTGAAACTCCTTGATGTCAGGCCGGACATCGCTGCCAGAGAAGTGTGTGGAATCTTTGATCCAAACACCAGCTTCGCGAAGCAGGGCCGCAGCCTCATTCCAAGACAAGCCGGGCCAATTGTTATTCATAAATGGCACGTGTAGTTGCTTGGTGATTGGTATCCAGTGTTGATAATGACGATACGCATACAGCCCTTCGCGGGTGAAGCCCCAACGAACGTCAGTTGGGAGTTTGAGCGGGACGTTGCCCGACTTCGAGCCATCGGTTGTATTTCCTGTGCCTTGCATGATGTCCTCCATCGAACCCAGCGTTGCCACCTTTCCCTATTGGGTGGTTGGCGGATCGTCAACGGGCCAGGCCCCTCGGATCCTCTTAATGGACAACGAGGACTTTAACAGTTCGTTGAATGAAAGGAGACCAAATTAGACACACTGAAATTTGGAAGTAAAACTCTTAACGGCTGCCGATGTCGTTTGAGCGTACATCGAAGATAGGACCATAGGCGCGTGCGTGCATTGGGATTAGAGCGACGCGAACTACAACTACGCGGCTACCAAACGCATCAGGGCATCACCGCTCTTTTGGCGTGGCATTATCGAACTGGGGGAGACGTGTCTCGCTACTTCGGCGAATGGAAACCACCCGACCGAAACCCCAAACCACGCTCGTAATCCAAGTGCCGTGGCTTCTATATGGCCAAGAACTAGTTGCGGGCGTGTTTCACCAGCATCACAACGATTTCCGCGCATTGTTTCCACTCTGAGCGCACTCCAGTAACCTCTATATAGATGACGCAAGGTGTGTCGGCGAATTTCGCACCACATTTCGCACCATCCCCGCCTTCGTGAGGCTGGTGCGTAATTCCAAACCCCAATAGTGATGGGGTAGTCGCAGGGGTTTCAGTAAATGTTTGGAACGCGATGTGTCGTTCTTTGGAACGCCATCAATGTCGTCGGTTTATGCAAGCAAACTACGGAGCATCCAAGCATTCTTTTCATGGATCTGAAGGCGTTGGGTGAGGAGGTCAGCGGTGGGCTCATCTGAAGCAGCGTTCACCACGGGGTACAGAGAGCGTGCCGTGCGAACAACTGATTCTTGCCCTTCCACCAGTTTTTGAATCATCTCTTGGGCATTGGGCGTACCGGTGTCTTCTTCAATGGATGAGAGTTGTGCGAATTCTGAGTAACTGCCGGGGGCGAGAACATCAAGAGCGCGGATTCGTTCTGCGATGAGGTCAACAGCAAGTGCAAGCTCGGTGTATTGGGTTTCAAACATCAGATGCAATGTCTGAAACATTGGCCCTGTCACATTCCAATGAAACTTGTGTGTCTTCAGATACAGCGTGTAAGTGTCTGCAAGTAGATGTGATAACCCTTCCGCAATTGCGAGACGGGCATTTTCTTCGATACCTAAATTGGCGGTCATGTTGTTTTTCCTTTAGCTAGGGCATGCGGGTTATGAAATTTGATGTTGAGGACCGTGAGGCGAACCTTCGACTCCAAGCTTTTGTCCATGTTCGTTAGTATATACCCTACGGGGTATCATTGGTGACAAAGATTGAGGAGAAGGTATGTCTGGTGAAGTCACGGCTCGTGAGATGTGGAATCAGCGATATAGCAACGAGGAATATGTCTATGGGGTTACTCCGAACGACTTTCTGAAGCAGAATGCACATCTGATGCCTAAAGGGCGTGTTCTGTGTGTGGCTGATGGGGAAGGTCGAAATTCGGTGTACCTAGCTGAGCAAGGTTGGGAGGTAACGGCTGTCGATATCTCAGAGGCTGGTGTAGCGAAAAGTCGAGCACTTGCTGAATCGCGAAACGTTGCAGTAGATATGCAGGTTGCAGACATCATGGATTTTGACCTCGGCATTGAACGTTGGTCTGGAGTGATGTCGATCTTTGCTCACATGCCAAAAACAGTTCGACGAGATCTTCATAAGCGCCTCATTGATGCTCTTTCTCCGGGCGGTATTTTCATTCTTGAGGCGTACACGCCGGATCAAATTGGACGTGGAACGGGCGGGCCGGGCAACGCAGAAATGATGATGACTGCCGCTGACTTGCAGAGAGAACTGGCGCCGTTTGAAATCATTCACTCACAAGAGATCGCTCGCGAAATCGTTGAAGGCCCAGGGCATACGGGCATGGGAGCTGTTGTCCAGGTCATCGCCCTGAAGAATTGACGATGAGTACGCTTGTCCCGTTTCACGTGTGGTGTTTGCCGGAACTTTTCGCTCTTTCTTTCCGTGTCTAGACGGCGCTAGTAACCTCTACATAGATGACGCAAGGTGTGTCGGCGAATTTCGCACCACATTTCGCACCATCCCCCGCCTTCGTGAGGCTGGTGCGTAATTCCCAACCCCAATGTTGATGGGGTATTGGTAGGGGTTTCAGTAAATGTTTGGAACGCGAAACGCCATTTTTTGGAACGCGTGATTCAGCCACTTCCTTTCAAAGGAGGCGGTTGGCCGTTGGGCTTGAAGCCTCAAGAGAAAGTGCCTACGGGTTGCCGGGGAAGTATCCGGCTGCGTCGACTAGGGGGTCGGTGTTTCAGTTGACGCTGAAGCAGATGTAGCCGTTTGCAAATACTGGTGCGATAACAGCGTTGGGGATGGTTTGGCCGCCCGAGAAGTTCATGTTTGATGAGTTGGATACTGGTGTGGATATTGAGTTGCCTTAGCTCTGGGGGATCTAGTGTTAACGGAAGACTAGGGAACTGTGATTTCCAGAAATACCTGATCGTGGATGCAGTGCTTACTCTTCACTAAACGTCGCCAACTTGGTGTCCAGGCGGCGGAAGCTAATTATTGACTTGAATCAAAGGAAGTATTCTCATTTAACAAAATGACATAGAGTTATAAGTGTATTTTTAAGTGAAAATCGGAAAGGATATGTTGAGTGGTTGAGGATGGAATTGAACGAACTCGGTATTCGTTTGCCAACCGTGTTGAACAACTCGAGCTTCCCAATCTGATCGATATTCAGCGCGATTCGTTTGAGTGGTTCGTGAAGGACGGACTTGCCGAGACATTCTCTGATATCTCGCCGATTTTTGACAATTCTGGCGAGATGCAGATTGAACTCGAGTTCGACCCAAACGACGATGACCTGCGCCCCGCACCGAATTTCACCGAGGCCGAGTGTCGCGAGAAGGGGAAGACCTACGCAACATCAGTGTTCGTGCGTGCGATCTTCACCAATGGGCATGCCAGACAGATTGAGGAACAAGTCGTGTTCATGGGTGACTTCCCGATGATGACCGAAAAGGGAACCTTCATCGTGAACGGAACTGAGCGCGTCGTGGTGTCGCAGCTCGTTCGTAGCCCTGGCGTCATCTTCGAAGCTGGTGAGCGTTACCGTCTGCGTAACTTGGCGAAGCACCAATTGGTGAAGGGCACAGTTCACCCACAGCGTGGTGAATGGCTCGAGTTCGACGTCGAGCATAAGCCTGGCAAGTACGTCACTGCTGGTACCCGCGTCGCACGTAAGCGCCGTATGGGCATCTTCACGTTGTTGCGTGCCATTGGTTACGACGAAGCCAACTTTCCCGGCTTCATTGACAAGTTTGTTGAGCACTTCAAAGAGCAAGACGGTGTCACACCGTTGCTCGCTGATCAGTGGGAAAAAGAACGCGACATCGCGGCTACCCAAGACGAAGCTCTCGTTGAAATTTACAAGCGTGCTCGCCCCGGTGAGCCGCCGTCACTTGAATCAGCTCGCGCGTACTTCAAGAATGCATTCTTCGATTCGAAGCGTTACGACTTGTCACGCGTCGGTCGTTACAAGATCGATCGCAAGCTCGGTGAAGAACTCGCCAAGCTTGACGAATTCTTCGGTAAGGGAACTCGCAAGCACGGTGAATACTTCAAGGTTCAACTTGACGATCCGAACAAGCGCCCCATCGAAA
>JBIKYT010000095.1:0-6269 GCA_044355095.1 Ilumatobacteraceae bacterium | reverse complement strand
GTCACCATGCCGGCGAAGTCACAACTCATTCCCGAGCCGCTTGGTGTCGTGCTTGTTATTGCCCCTTGGAACTACCCCATTCAGTTGTTGCTCGTTCCGGCTGCTGGTGCGATTGCTGCAGGAAATGCTGTCGTCATGAAGCCGTCCGAAGTTTCGGCTGCAACTTCAGAGGTACTCGCCCGACTCGTTCCGAAGTATCTCGACCAGAAGGCCATCACGTTGGTCGAAGGTGGAGTGCCCGAAACAACTGCATTGCTCGCAGAACATTTTGATCACATTTTCTACACCGGCAACGGAACCGTTGGTCGCATCGTGATGGCCGCTGCTGCTAACAACCTCACGCCAGTCACGCTTGAACTTGGCGGAAAAAGCCCCGTCATCATTGACGAGTCAGCCAATATTCGTGTCACTGCTCGCCGTATCGCGTGGGGCAAGTGGCTCAATGCTGGTCAGACCTGCGTTGCTCCCGACTACATCTTGGTCAACGAAAAAGTTCGTCAGCCTTTCTTAGACGAACTCGGCAAAGCCATCACCGATTTCTTTGGTGCCGACCCGCAAACAAGCGAAAGCTACGGACGCATCGTTTCCCCACGCCACTTTGATCGCTTGAAGTCATTGATGAATGGCGGCAAAGTCGTCATCGGTGGCGAGACCAACGCCGAGAGCCGCTACGTTGCACCAACCGTGTTGGCTGATGTCGACATGAACTCGGCTTTGATGAACGAAGAAATCTTCGGGCCATTGTTGCCGGTGATCTCGATCACCTCAACCAAGCAAGCCATTGATTTCATTACGGCTCGCCCGCACCCATTGGCCTTGTATGTCTTTGCCGAGAACAAGTCGGTTGTGAATGAAGTGCTCGCCAAGACAACTGCCGGCGGAATGACCGTCAACGGAACTTTGATGCACCTCACCAGCCCGCACTTGCCCTTTGGTGGCATTGGCGAAAGTGGCATGGGTGGATATCACGGCAAATCAGGTGTGCGGTTGTTCCAGCACATGAAGCCGGTGCTGAGTCGAGGCACCAAACTTGATCCGTCGCTCGCCTACCCGCCGTACACCGACAAGAAAGAAAAACTCTTCCGCAAACTGCTCTAGTCCAGTTGTGATTCTGGTGTCATATTCGTTGGTATTACCGAAGAAATCGACACCAGAATCACATGGGTCAGGTCGGTATTAGGGTGGTTCCGCCACTCATGATGTATTCGAGCCACCATTGCGGGGCATTGTCGAGCAAGTTACCTAAGTGTGAGTAGTCGTGCCAGCGGCAGATTTTGCCGTTGCGAATTTCCATCACTGACGTGAATGGATGCACAATCACCTCACCAGTCGGGAAGTGCCAAACTTCTTTGTGTTCGGTGATCACCACATCGCCTTCGGCCAACACGTTGCCAGGCTCATGAACCATCTTCGAGGTTGGCCCAAGCCCGAGCCTGAGGCGATCGGCGATGTCTCGTCCACCAACGACCGGCGGCACTGCTCCGACGTCCATGTATTCAGCGTCGTCCGAGAATCGGCTCGCGACATCAGCCCAATCTTTGGCATACATCGAATTCCAGTGCGCTTCGGCAACTGCCTTATTGGCTTGTTCTTGTGCTCCCATGATGACCCCCAGTAAACAACGGCGTGAATACCGAGAGTAGCCCATTGCTGGCGATTATATTTGAGCGCATGTCGCTTGCTTCACACATCTTGTCGGTCGTCTTGGCACTCGTCTGTATCGCTTCGGCGTACGCCGACTTGAAAATGATGCCGCAGATCGTCGAGAGTATGACGAAATTGAAAATGCCGACTCGAATTATCCCAGCACTTGGTATCGCCAAGATCGCTGGAGCCGCCGGATTGCTGATCGGGTTTAGTAACAACAACATGCGAATTTATGCCGCGTTTTGTTTGGCCGCGTATTTCGTGTTGGCCACATGGTGCCACGTACGAGTTCGCGACACGGCTGCCAACACCATTCCAGCTTTGGTGTTGTGCCTAGTAAGTGTCGCAACTTTGCTCACCAGTTTCTAACGTCGGACGCGAAACTGGTGCAGAATCATTGCGAAATACGCAACAATTCTGCACCAGAATCACAGGACTAGTTGAGGATGTGGCGACGACGGCGCAAGAACGCCACCATCAAACCGCCAACCATCAAGAACATCGCGATCTGCATCGTGTTACTTGATGACGCACCAGTTGCTGGCAAAGTTGACGGCGTCGCCGAAACCTTCAATCCAAGCGATGCCTGAACTGTGGGGCTAGCAACAACCAACGTGTGATTGCCAAGACCGATACCGTCGGGCAACGATGTCTGTGCTTTGATCGTGCCATTAGCCGACACCGTGTAACTACCCAACAATGTCGGGGTTGACATGATGACAAACTCGGCAGTTTCACCCGGTGTCAAACCAGAAGCAACAACACCCACTTGGCCATCACCCAAAACTTCAATCACAGCACCTGGCTGCACTTCAGTGACCGAACCATCTTGGTTAAGCGCAGCAAACAATGTTGACTTTGTTCCCGCCTCAACCAACACCGTGTTCTCAACCGGGACCGGCTTATCCAAAAGACCAGTGATTGCTGCACCAGTTGGCGTGTCTTGAACCGCAAGACCGCTATTGCCACCGGCCGCTTGATTCAACTGGCTCACCAAATTGTCAGCAGCAGTCTGCAACGCAGCAACTTGAGCTGGCGAGCGATCTTCAGGATCAACTTGCGCAGCCGGAAGATCAGCTGGTGTCTCAACAGCCACCGTGACTGGTTGACCGTTCACGACTGCAGTCGCCGCTCCAGGTGTCTGTGTCAACGACGCTTGATTACTTGACGTCACATTCACTGGACCAACCGGTGCAACCGTTGAAGACGGAACAGATGAAGACGGTGGAGTCGATGAAGACGGTGGAGTTGATGAAGACGGTGGAGTTGATGAAGACGGTGGGGTTGATGAAGACGGCGTCGGTGCACTTGCGATCGCGAAAGTCACTGTCGCTGTTGCCGTACCAGCAGTCGCACCAGTGGCAGTCACCGTCACCGACGCCGACGACGCAGCACTCGGAGTACCACTAATCACACCAGTTGACGAACTGATCGCCAAACCAGCAGGCAAAGTCCCACTCGTCACTGCGTAGGACACCGCACCAGTGAAGTTGTTCGGTGTGAATGCTGTCGATGCGGCAACCGCCGTACCTGCCGTTCCCGACACCGTCTGAGTCGACGGCGAAACACTCGGCGGAGCTACGTATGTGAAAAGGGTATTTGCGACATTCGACTGGCCACCCGAGGTCACGACCACGCTCGCTGTACCCGCAGTACCAGTCGGAGTCGTGCAAGTAATTGACGTTGCCGAGACCACGACTACGTTCGTACAGGCCGCACTACCGACAGTCACTGTTGATGCATTGCCGAGATTCGTACCCGTAATCGTGATCGTTTCGCCACCGAATGTAGTTCCCGTAGCAGGGTCAACTGACGAAATCGTCGGCGTTAGTGGTGACACTGTGATCACAGCACTGCGTGATGTCACGCTCGCAGGACTTCTACCTGATTGCGTATGTGTCACTTGAACTGAATAAGTGCCCGAGTCGCTCACTTGGGCCGGCGAAACCTGATAGTAACTCCCGTAGCACAACGAATCGGATTGCCCAACCTGTATCTGCTGACCATCTTTTCGCCAAACATAAGTGCACGTCCCAGCGAGGTAGCCACTTAGGCCAAAACTGAGAGAGATTGTGTCTCCCTCCACTAGGGATCCATTGTCGACAAGGTCTTGACCAATAACTGGAGTCGTTGAGGGAGGAGGAGTGACAGTGAATGTCACAGAACACGATTCAATGTCTGAAGTTTTATAGATGCCAGTTACTTGACCTGAAAGGTTATTGAGCCATCCCGCATACTGACCACTGCTATTTGAGAGAGTGGCGGATGTTCCATCTTGGTTGACCGAAATATCACCGTAGAGCGCTGAAAGTTCTGACTGACCGATCACGAATTTCGGGAACCTGTAGACGGTGCTACCTAATTTGGCACCAGTCAAAGTGATACTTCCATCTCCTTGAATCGGATTACCGTCAATTGCACAGTTCGTCGGAGGGTCCGCGACAGACAACTGATAATCGCCAGAGTTGTTCTTTGTACGAGAACTCCCATTTTGCAAACCAGTGTTCGCAGCCGGTTGAACTGGGGAACTAATTACTGGATCCAAGTTTGCGTTGTACAAAAGCGTACTTAGGTAGCCCCATTCGACTACCGATGAATTGAAAGTAATGCTCAAACTTGCACCATTACCTATTTCAAAAAGTCCGTTTTGTCCATAACCGAACCAGTCTCCGGATTGGTTCAAAAGGTTTGTCCCCGTCACTGAAGTCGTTGCAGAGCCACCATTATTCAAATAGGAACTGTTGATCACATAAATCGTCTCGGAGCCAGGGCAATTGTTGACAATCTTCAACGTGTCACCAACAGAAAAAACAACATCCTTAACAGATCCTGCTCCGGAAGTAATCGATGAGAGGTCAGCAACAAAATCACTGATTTGCGCCGCTGTCCCACATGAAGTTGTTGAAGTAACCGACACTTCGTAAATCGTTGCGGCCAAGACAGGGGATGCAGGAACTTGGCCAAAAACGAGTGCCGACGCCACCACAGCAAGTGCCATGAGAGAACGTCGCACTCGACTTGTAAAACCGCGCTCCTCATTTATAACGGTGGTCTGGCTAGAACCTACTTTCGCAACTGACATACGTGCTCCCTTTGATGTGGCCTGTTGTCATCATTGATGACAACAGTGGTGCTGACAGCATAGAATAGACCATCACCTACACGAAAACCCAAACCAATATTTTTCGCGGCCTTGAACAAGTTCAATTGACCGTGCGCACTCACTAAGGTTCTTGGAATGACAGAACACAAACACACTCTCACTCGGGACGATTTCGTCCGAGTAGCACTGGAGTTTGTGGAATCCCATGACATCTCCGAACTCACCATTCGAGCCATCGGCAAAGAACTCGGCGTTGACCCCACTGCCCTGTACCGGCATTTCCCAAAGAAGGAAAGCCTGCTGGACGCCATGCTTGACGCCGTGCTCGCCGAAGTGGGCGACTTGCCCGATCCTGTGGGCGCCTCCCCCAAAGACTGTGTGATCGCGATTCTCAGCAATGTTCGCCAAGTCTTTCGCCAACACGCTCATTTGTCGGCCGTCTATGTGTCAGCGACCGGCGACTTCCCCTCTGGCTTAGTGCTGACGCGGCGAATCAGTGGCCACTTATCTGCCATGGGTATCACGGGCGACAACTTGGTGCGCACCTACCAAATGCTCGAGGGGTACGCCCTTGGCACGAGCGTCTTTGATTCGGGCGGCGCACCCGACACCTGGACAATCCGGCAAACCCGTTACCGCTATGTCAACATGCCCCAGTTTGATGCGGTTGCCACCGACCCCGACCACGTTCGAAAAATTGCCGACGACGGGTTCATTCGTGCCATCAACATCATCATTGATGACGCTTTGTCTCAGCCGACGCAATGATCAGTGTGGCTGAAGACGCTTGAAGGCGTCGGCAATTTCTTTCTCGGCTGCTTGGCGACCTTCCCATCCGCGAACGGTGGTTTCTTTGTTCGGCTCAAGCAACTTGTAGGTCTCGAAAAAGTTTCCGACTTCATCAAGCATGTGCTCGGGCAAGTCTTCAATATCGACGTAATTCTTGAAGCGCGGATCATGCGATGGGACACACAAAACCTTGGCATCGCCACCAGCTTCGTCTTCCATCCAGAACACCGCGACTGGACGCACATACACGTGACACCCCGGGAACGTCGGTTGACCTAGCCACACCAAAGCATCAAGTGGGTCACCATCTTCTCCCAAAGTGTTGGGAAAGAATCCGTAGTCAAGCGGATACTGCGTAGCCGTGAACAATGTACGGTCGAGCCAAATCGCTCCCGTGTCATGATCCATTTCGTATTTGTTACGAGACCCTTGCGGAATCTCCACAATCATTTCAACTTCCATGATCAGGCAGGACCCGAGAACATACCCTCTTGCGTGCGAGCAGCACGAGTGGTGTCGTTATCTTCACCTTCGTATCGCGCGATTTCGTTACGACCAACAACATGCCAGTGCACTTCGTCGGGACCATCAGCCAAACGCAAGGTGCGCTGACTGGCGTACATGCGAGACAATGGCGTCCACTGCGACACACCAGTTGCTCCGAACACCTGAATTGCTTCGTCGATGATTGCGCACACACGAATCGGCACCATCGCCTTGACGGCACTCA
>JBIKYT010000094.1:0-6280 GCA_044355095.1 Ilumatobacteraceae bacterium | reverse complement strand
CATCACCTGTTGAAAGCACTGCTACTCGCACTCGCGGAAACACCAAGGGATTTCGACAATTGACACTGGCCAGAACTCCGGCAACCGACGGACGTATCTCGGTACCGATTACAAAAACCTTGTCGCCAGCATGAACATCATCGCCAGCTCGTCGCACCGCATCACCCGCACGAACTTCTTTGAAAATCTGCACCAATTGCGAACCATCAAAATTATGACGCTCGCCAACAAATTTCGTGTCTTCAACCATGACGACCGAATCGGCACCGTCAGGCATCGGAGCACCAGTCATGATGCGAATCGCGGTTCCATCCAGAAGGTCAACATCACCCGCTGCTCCGGCGGCGATTTCTCCGATAACCCGCAACGACACCGGCTGAGCTATGCCGGCCCCGCCAGTATCTACGGCACGTACGGCGTAACCGTCAACCGCTGAATTAGCAAACGGAGGAACATTTTCCGATGATGAAACATCGCCAGCAAGTACGTATCCGGTCGCAATACTGACGTCAATCGTGATTGGCTCGGACGTATTGCACGCCGACAAGACCAGTGCCCGAGCCTCGTGAATTGGAACGAGCGAACTCAGTTTTGATTTAAAAGCATCGGCGGCCACAACTAAGACGGTACAAGACAGACGGTACAAGACAGGCGGTTTAAGACAGCGGTTTAACACAAACCCACAATTGATTGTGGGTGCACCCACGAATCGGCACCATGGCGATCTCTACACTTAGGCCCATGAGCGCAGTGCCAAACCATGTCAGTCACTTGCCCCTTGAAGGTATGACTGCAATTTGGCAAGGCGTCGCCAATGACCAGACCGAGACCCTGACTCTGCATTTTGAAAATGAATCGTGGACCATCAATAGCCAGATCACTGGCCTTGACATCCAATACGTCTTACGCCTCACTGCGACCTGGCAGCTGCAGCAAATGTTGCTCTTTCGCGACCTTGACGAACCCGACTTATGGCTCGCAAATGATGGACGTGGCAAGTGGGGTGAAGTGAACGGTGCGCAGATCCGCGACATTGGAGGATGCACCGATCTTGATGTTCGAGGTAGTTCATTCAGTCGCGTGATGGCAATACGAAAATTAGCGATTGATGTTGGCTCATCATCATTGATTGATTCGGTCGTTGTCGATCCAGAAACTCTTGGCGTCACCCGTTCGCGATTGACCTATACCCGTCTCGCCGAACAACTGTGGAAAGTTCAACGCGACGACGACCACGACGATCACGAAGTAGAAGTTGACATTTTCGGTTTACCGCTCGACATTCCTGGACACTTCACGCGCCTGAACTAAACGTCAGACCACTTCGCGAAGCCATTCGCGCAGACCTTGGCCGAATTCTGGATGATCAAGTCCGGCTTCGATGACCGCTTCAATCCAGCCAAGCGGATTGCCCACATCGCGTCGACCAATTGTTGAAATAACCCCGTGCAACGGTGCTTGCTCGGCCTGAATTGTCAATGCATCAGTGAGTTGAATCTCGCCAGTTCCGCCCGGAGCCAACGCATCCAGAATGTCGAAAATATCGGGAGTTAACGCATACCGTCCGATGATGGCGAGATCGCTCGGAGCTTCATCGTTGCGCGGTTTTTCAACGACATCAGCGATCGGCAAAAACTCAACTCCTTCGCTCGTCTGCAATTCGCCCCTTGGAGTCACAATTCCGTAGCGGAAGAGTTCGTCCTTCGGCATCTGTTTTAAAGCAACTGCGCCAATGCCGGTTTTCTGCGTCAAAGTCGCAAGGTCAATCAAAAGACGCGAGTCCTGCATGAGTTCATCGGGCAGCATCACAAAAAATGGTTCCGAACCAACAAAGTCTCGAGCACAGGCAACGGCATGCCCCAAGCCACGTGGAGCGTCCTGGTAGGCAAACGAGATACGCACATCGTTGCCATAACGCCGCAACTGCTCAGCCAAAGCACCTCGCCCCTGCTTGACAAGACTTGCCTCGACTTCTGGTGATGCTGCGAAGTACTGCTCAATGGCTGGTTTGGACCGACTAGTCACAATCACCAAATGATCAACTCCCGCACCGAGAGCCTCGTCCACGATGAATTGCAATGCGGGGCGTTCAAGGATGGGCAAAAGTTCCTTTGGTACCGCCTTCGTTGCTGGCAACATTCGGGTGCCCTGCCCAGCGGCTGGAATAACGGCTGTGCGTATGCGTGGGGGTAACGCCATGCTCTGACTCTAGACTTTGGATTCCGGAGAACAGCCTTATGCCTATTTACGTTTACAAATTCACCGACACTGGCGAGACCATCGAAGTCCATCAAGCCTTCACCGATGATGCCCTCACCGAGTACCCCCATCCTTCAGATGGCGCAGTGCGACCAGTGAAGAAAGTTTTCCAGCCAGTTGGCGTGACCTTCAAGGGTGGCGGTTTCTATAAGACTGACAGTCGTGGTGGTTCATCGAGCACCACACCTTCAACAAGCACTACGGCTGCCAGCGAGACGTCCTCCACTGCGACTCCTGCTGCCACTCCGGCAACGCCGTCACCATCGGCCGCCCCGTCAAGTGCGCCGTCAACGCCAGCCTGAGGCTGCGATCGCCAGTATCGCCACCCCGGCGACAACGCGATAGATCACAAACGCATCAAACGATTTTGAGCGGACCAATTTCAACAATCCCGCTACTGCCAACCAGCCTGACAATCCTGACGTCAGTATTCCGACCGCCATCGGAATGAGCAATCCATCAGGAATGCCGTCGGTGAACAAATCCAACATTTTCACCGCGACCGCTCCTGCCGTCACGGGAATACTCAATAAGAACGAAAATCGCACCGCGGTATCTCGATCAAAACCCATCACCCGAGCAGCCGAGATACTGATTCCCGAACGCGAAGTTCCGGGGTTCAGCGCAAGGACTTGAGCTAACCCAATCGCAATCGCATCACGTGACGTCATTTCTTCAAATTTGCGCTGGCCACGACGGCGATCAGCCCAAGCAAGCAGTAAACCGAAACCAATTAACGACGCGGCAATAATCACGGGCTTGCCAAGATGTTTGTCAATCCAATTACCTGCGAATGCGCCAAAAAGTCCTGCTGGGATACTGGCCACGACGAGCAACCAAGCCAAACGACCTTCGGTTGTATGCGGTTTCTTTTTCTGTACAACCATGCGCAGACCATCGCGCACATAACGAACTAAATCGTGACGGAAGTAGATAACAACGGCGATCAGGGTTCCGAGGTGCAGCGAAACATTAAATGCTTTTTCGACTGAGACATCGGAGAAATCGTTCCATCCGAATAGCCATGGGACCAGCAACAAGTGCCCACTCGACGAAATTGGCAAAAACTCAGACAGACCTTGCATGAGCCCTAAAACAATGGCGTGAAAAATTGGCACGCATCATGTTTAGTGCATGAGTTGATGTTCAGAAGCGCACTGGGCCCTAAGCACCACTCATTGTCACGTCATGAATGACGAGCGATACGCCAGTTGCGCTCATCGGCAACCACTCCAGGTCTCCGCCCACCTCAGCGATATCAAGCAACATCTTTTGCAGAGTTGAGGCAATCGTGAACTCGCGAACGGGCGCCCCAACTGTTCCATTTTTGATCAACAAACCAGCGGCACCGGTACTGAAGTCTCCCGAAACCGCGTTAACTCCAGAGTGCAGACCCTGGACCTGCTGAATCAAAATGCCGTCATCAATGCCAGCAACAATGTCGGCCTGACTGCGCAACCCTGGAACGATCTGTAACGCCAAACAACCGGCGCTCGGTGAACCACCGTAGCCACCCCGCAAACCATTGCCGGTCGGAGCAACGCCCATGCGACGCGCTGAATAAGTACTTTGCACGAACTTTTGCAAGACACCGTCTTGGATCAACACGTTACGACGCGCTGCAAGTCCCTCACCGTCAATATCGGTAGCGGTGTACGCCAGCGGATTGGTGGGGTCATCGACCAATGTCAACAACGGATTGGCAACGGCTTCACCAATTCGCTGGGCGAACAAACTTCGACCTTTAACGACACTTTCACCATTGAGTGTTCCACCAATGATTCCTAAAAATTGTGCGGTCACAAATGGATCAAGCACCACTGTGATTCGACGACTTTCGGGCTTGGTCGCTCCGAGAAGTCGCGTCGCACGATCAACCGCTTCGCGAGCAGCGCGTTCAAGATCGAGCTCTTCAACATTACGACCAACAGCAAAGCCAAATCCGGTCTGCGTTTCGTCGCCATCATCGGCCAGGGTGCCAACGCTCAGATAACAACCATTTTCTCGGCCAGCTACACGAATACCGGTCGTTGTCGCAACGGCCGCTTCGCCAAAAGCATCTGAATAATTGGAGTCATCAACACGTACGCGTGAGTCTCCCGCCAGAGTCAACTTTTCAAGTAACTTCGCGAGTTCAATCTTGCGCGCGGTCGGAGTATTTTCGAGATTGTCATCCCACAGACTTTGTGGAACCACTGCAACTCCATCAGGCTCGGCAAGACCAGACCATTCATCGGGTTCGCCGTAACCCAAGTTGTCACGAGCTTCGGCGAGAACTTCAGCAATTTGCGAGGGATCAAGCGTGCCGCAATACGACGTACCAGTACGACCGTCTTTGATCACCCGAATTCCGATGCCTTCGCTCTGTGCAGATACGAAATGTTCAACTTCACCTTCGTACACACGCACCTCGGTTGAGAGCCCGCGACTGACATAGGCCTCAACTTGTTCCCCAGGCTTAGCCATCGCCACAACACGTTCCGCAATCACTAACAATTCAGCGCTGCGATCGGGAGTACTCATGATGCTGTTCCACCAATCGTCATTGACTTAACCCGCAAGGTGGGCTGACCGTCTCCAACGGGAACGCCTTGACCATCTTTGCCACAAGTACCGGGATTACCCATCGCAAAGTCATTGCCGAGGCGATCAATATCACGCAAAACCTGCGGACCATTGCCAATGAGATTTCCTTCGCGTAACGGTTCGGTGATCTCACCATTCTCAATGAGGTAAGCCTCGGTCATTCCAAATACAAAGTCTCCAGTCGCAGTATTCACACTGCCACCACCAAGATGCGCAACATAGACGCCGTTGGGCGTGTCCTTAATAATGTCCGCAGGATCTTCTTCGCCATTCAAAACATATGTATTGGTCATTCGAACCATCGGCAAGTCTTTGTATGACTGACGTCGACCGTTGCCACTTTGCGGACGACCTTCTTTACGCGCCCGCAGATAGTCCCACATGTAGTCAGTCAAAATTCCGTTTTCGATGAGAACGTTATATTGCGACGGATGGCCTTCATCATCGATGGCAATCGCTCCCCATTCGTGAGTCATCGTGCCGTCGTCAACCAAAGTTACGAGAGGTGAAGCAACAAGTTCGCCCACTTTGCCTTTATAAACACTGGCACCCTTAGCAACGAGGTCAGCCTCAAGACCGTGACCACAGGCTTCGTGAAACAGCACCCCGCCGCTTCCGGCTTTGATCACGACTGGCAATGAGCCAGATGGAGCGGGTCGAGCCTTCAACTTCGTTAATGCTCGACCAGCCGCGGCGCGAGCCACATCTTCGACTTGAACTTTGTCAAATAACTCAAAGCCCATCGTGTGACCGAGCGAGTCAAAACCAGTTTGCATTCCAGCATCACCATTAGCCACTGCACTCACACGTAGCAAAGTGCGCACACGCTCATCATGAGCGACGAGTCCATCACTATTGGCAATCACAATTCGAGTCCGGCCGTCGGAGTAGCCAGCCGACACTTGCGAAATCGCCCCACCTGCTGAACGGGCCGCTTCATCAACACGACGCAACAAATCAACTTTGGCAGCCTTACCGATTGTTGAAGGGTCGATTTCAATGGGACTCACAATTCGAGAAGGTTGTGTGGTGAGAGCCACGACTTTGATTCCGCCGCCACCTTGACGTGCCGCTTCGGCAGCCACACGCGCGGCCGCCATCAACCCTGCCTCTGAAAGATCTGCTGTATGGGCAAATCCAGTTGTATCGCCAGCAATGACGCGAATTCCGGCCCCGCGATTTCGTCCTGTTGAGAGTTGCTCAATTTTTCCGTCGTCAAGGCCGACTCCGGTCCCTCGCCAATCGGAAGCGAACACTTCAGCAAAGTCAGCACCGGTTCGTAAACCTTCGGCCAACACCCGTTCAAGAATGTCGTTGTCAATCACATCGCAATCCTACATAGGGGTCGTGAGAGAGGTCTTATGCCGCGAGTTCAATGGGTTGCCGAGATCGACGCAACCGACTCACTCCGATCGCCGCCACCCCGCAACTCACT
>JBIKYT010000036.1:0-21003 GCA_044355095.1 Ilumatobacteraceae bacterium | reverse complement strand
GTTGAAAGTCGCGCCGCAAAGTTGCCGTGAACGAACGCATGCGTTGAACGAGTGCGACTTCATCAAGATTGGACAAATCTGGACGTGATGCCCGTGCCTCGTTGGAAATCTTTTGATCTTCAATCAACTCGGGGAGCGATTGTGCCGTCATGACTCGGCCCATCCATTCTCCAAGGCGCGCCGTGTTGTCGGCATTCTCATGCCACGGCTCAGGGATATACGGCGGCACATCAGGGTGGGTACCAAAGTAGGTGGCATCAATCATTTCGGGAGCAAGACCAGGACCGCGCACACCAAACAGGCGCGCAGTTGAGGCATTGATAAACAAGTAACCGCCGAAGAGTCCGACTACTTCCGGGCGGTGAGCATCCATCTCATGCTCGCTAAATGTGCCGGCATCTATTTGGCAGTCCCGCCAACCCATGACGACACCGGGTTCCCATACCACCGTCCAACACAGCGGGCTACACGGATCGGGCAAAACTTCACCAGCATTTGCTCGGGTATACACCGGCAGCTTTTGGCTTGGAGTCCAGTCGGTTAACCAACGATCTGGCAACGAATTCGCTGAGTTCATAGCAATCCCCCACGGTTTCATAGGCACAACCCCCGTTGCGCTCTCATCACTGACTTTAGTCAGCACCACTTCCCCAATAGCCACCTGCCGTACTTACTGTCACACCAACAGGCGTCCGCCCGATAGGAAATCTTTGCGCAACACAGGCAGACTTTCGCTGTGAGTGATTCTGACAAAGCCGGCAAGACACCTAACGACCTGCAATGGGGTTCGTTTACCGAATCTGCACCGTGGGTCTTAGATCGCGAGGAGATTCGTTGGCTGTCTCTTGCACCGGATCTGCGGGCTCGAGCAAATGCAGAAGTTCCCACTCTCACGACCCCTCGTCGACTGCCACCGGGCGCACGAGTGATCACTGTCGCCACCCAAATTATTGGCGCCCTTGCACCGTGGTATCTCAAAAAGAAGCGTGGCAAATTTCAAGACACGTCAAGCAGCCACGCCGATGTGTCACTTCGCCTGCGCAAAGCAGTTGAGTCGCTCGGACCGACCTACATCAAACTCGGCCAGATCATCTCTTCTGGCGAAGGTCTCTTCCCCGCCGAACTGGTTGATCAATTCAAAAAATGCCGCGACCAAGTTCCGGCTGAGCCATTTGCAACTGTTCGACAAACTGTCGAGCAAGATCTGGGCGCTCGTTTAGAAGATGTCTTCGAATGGTTTGATGAAAAAGAACTTGCTGCGGCTTCAATCGCCCAAGTGCATGCGGCTCGTTTGCTCACCGGAGAAGATGTTGTTGTCAAAGTGCAACGTCCCCGTGTTGCCTCACTTGTCCGCAAAGACCTCACGGTGATGGCGTGGATCGCTCCTTATCTGGTCGGTCGTATTCCGATTGCCGCCTTAGCCAACCCCCCAGCCCTTGTTGAGTTGTTCGCCGAAACAATTGTGGAAGAACTCGACTTCCGCCTTGAAGCAGCAAACATGCTCGATGTCGCAGCCATGCTGCATGACCTAGGTCAAGAGGGTTATGTCGTTCCCCGCCCTCACCCACAACTAGTCACGCGCCGAGTCTTGGTCATGGAACGAGTCTCTGGTTTCAACTTTGATGATGTGGCTGGCATGAAAGATGCCGGCATCGACACCGAAGCCGTCATTCGCACCGGAATGATCGCCTTCATGGAAGGCGCCATGATTCACGGCATCTTCCACGGCGACCTTCACGGAGGAAATCTCTTCGTGCTCAAGGATGGCCGCACGGCCCTCCTTGATTTCGGAATCGTGGCGCGTCTGTCCCAGGAGCGTCGTTTGGCATTCTTGCGATTGATGTTGAGCGCCACGACTAATGACATCAAAGGTCAAATGGCGGCCCTGCGCGACCTTGGTGCATTGCCGTTCGACACTGACCTCGATGCTGTGATCCGTGATCTGCGACTCGATCAAGCAACAATCGACCCCACCACACTGTCGGGCGAGCAGATGGTGAACGAAGTTCAACGCGTGATCAAAGCGTTACTTGGTTACGGAGCAAGTCTGCCCAAAGAACTCATGCTGTACGTCAAAAACATGGTTTTCTTAGATGGTGCAATTTCGCGTCTAGCGCCAGACCTTGACATTTTGGGTGAAGTTGCCAACATCTCAATGATGTTTGCCCAACGACATGGTGAACGTCTCGGCAAAGAACTTGGCGTTGATCCAACTGCGGTTGAATTTGATATGTCTAGCGTCAAAGCCAGTCTGGGTCTTGAGGAAAACGTTGATCGCATGACCTACAAAGATCTTCAGGCCCGACGTGAACTGATTCAGAAACGAATGCGCGATCACGTTGGCCGATAACAACTAGATTGAACGAGTTATGCGTCTCGTCGTCGCTCGTTGCAGCGTTCAATACTCTGGTCGCCTTGATGCAACATTGCCCGAGGCAGTTCGTCTGATCATGGTGAAGGCCGATGGCTGCGTCGCCATTCATAGTGATGGTGGCGCCTACAAGCCGCTCAACTGGATGACAGCACCGAATACCGTTGTCGAACTTGAAGGACAATGGGTTGTCACCAACCCTAAGGGCGAAACCCTGACGATCAACTTGCACGAAGTCTTCACCGACAATGCACACGAATTCGGCGAAGATCCGGGCCTGCAAAAAGACGGCGTTGAAGCACACCTACAAGAATTACTCGCCGCACTTCCCGACACCATCGAATCTGGCCTCACATTGATTCGCCGCGAATGGCCAACGCCGATCGGTCCCGTCGACTTGATGTGCGTCGACGGTGACGGCAATTACGTTGCGGTCGAAATCAAACGACGTGGCGAAATTGATGGCGTTGAACAACTCGCTCGTTATCTTGAACTTCTTCAACCTGACAGCAACCTCAAAGGTTTACGCGGAATTTTTGTCGCTCAGGTGATTAAGCCCCAGGCCAAGAAAATGGCCGAGCAACGCGGCATTGGTTGGGCTGAAGTTGATTACGAAGATCTTCGGGGCCGACGCCCCGAAGAACTACGTTTGTTTTGATTTCAGGCGTGACGTACAAGTCCCTGGTCAATCACAACGCGATCGCCCACTGATGTCGTAAACACAGTTTCGCCAGCACCAACGTTCCACATCCGAATAGTGAGAGCGTCTCCTGGCATGACAGGCGACGAGAAGCGACCCTCAATGTGCTTGAACTTGGTGACATCGTTGTTGCACAAGGCGCCCAACAATGCGCGACCCGTGAAACCATACGAGCACAAACCGTGCAAGATCGGTCGATCAAATCCACCGATGGCCGCAAACGACGGATCGGTGTGTAACGGGTTGCGGTCGCCCGACAAGCGATAGACAAAAGCCTGATCAGGTGAGGTCTGCAAGGTGACTTCGTGATCGGGAGCCTTGGCCGGTGGTTCATTCTGTGGTCCCGAAGGTCCACGATCGCCGTCCCAGCCACCTTCGCCACGGATGAACACCGATGAACGTGTCGTCCACAACAACTCGCCGGTCTTCAACTTGGTTTCTGCTTCGGTGACAACAACCGCTGCTTTGCCCTTGTCGTACATCGCGACAACTTTGTCTTGCACAGTTGCTTCGGCCTCAACCGGAATTGGGCGATGCAAAGTAATCGCTTGTGAACCATGAACTAACAATGCCCAGTTAAAAGTTCCGATTTCGGCCATCGCACTCTTACCTGGTGACGTTGTTCCTGATCCTGCGACAACTGCGAATGTCGGGAATACGACTTGTTGAACATCTTTGGTGTTCTCGGTGGTGAAAGGCAGATCATTTTGACCTGCACCAATTCCGACCGCGTACAACAACGCATCTTTTGAGTTCCACGACATGGTGCGAACATCTCCGACTGCGCCAACTGCTGCTGGATTCAAAGGCATAACAATTCTCCTTGTTGGTGATTTCTATGAGTAGTTAACTGACGTCTTAGTTACTGAAATGTCACTTCGAGCGGGGCTGTGGCCAGCCACCAGGGGTGCCGTCCATACCCGAATTCTTGCGGGCCTTCGCCAACAGCTCAGCAACAATCGGACCAAGAACGGTGGGGTCATCGACTGGAGCGTGCTTCGGTCCACGCACCCATCCTTCGGAAACAGCAAGTACATCGCCGCTTGCTTCAAAGATTCGACCAGTCACTTCGGCTGCTTCATCTGAGGCCAACCAAGTCACAATCGGAGCGATCCAACGCGGCGAACGCTTTTCACGATCTTCATCCGATTCTGGAGCAGGTCCGAGGCCCTCGGTCATACGGGTGAGAGCAACTGGCGCAACTGCATTGACCGTGACTCCGTAGCGTGCCATTTCGAGCGCAGCAATATTGGTGAACGATGCAATGCCAGCCTTTGCTGCGCCATAGTTCGTTTGACCAGGGTTGCCATAGATACCCGACACTGATGTCGTGTTGATGATGCGACCCGACACGGGCTTGCCAGCCTTTGACTGTTCACGCCAGTACACACATGCGAAACGAGTCGGTGCAAAAGTTCCTTTGAGGTGCACATTGATGACGGCATCCCATTCGGCTTCCGACATCGAGAACAACATCCGGTCACGCAAAATACCGGCGTTGTTGACCACGATATTGAGATCGCCAAAGGTCTCGATTGCGGTATTGATGAGTCGTTCTGCTCCGGCCCAATCACTCACGCTGTCGCCGTTGGCAACTGCTTCGCCGCCCATACCTTTGATTTCTTGAACAACTTGTTCAGCGGGGCTTAAGTCGCCGCCACTTCCGTCAATGTTTCCACCCAGGTCGTTGACGACGACTTTGGCACCTTGCGATGCCAGGCTCAGTGCATGCTCGCGACCGATTCCACGACCGGCTCCGGTCACAATGGCGATTTTTCCTTCACATAACCGAGCCATGTCGGGTCTCCTCATGATTTACGTCTCACCCACCACGGGTGTGACTTCTACTCAACCGATCATAGAGAACCGCACCGAGTGAGGCACCAACCAGCGACTGGTTCTAGCCTGAAACCGTGCCCAGCGACCTCCCCGATCTTTCGACCTCGTGCGATGTTTTAATCGTCGGCGCAGGGCCAGCAGGTACTGCTGCCGCGATTACCGCAGTCCGCCAGGGCCTCAGCGTGACCATCATCGATAAGGCTGTGTTTCCGCGCGATAAGTGTTGCGGCGACGGCTTAACCACGCTCGCCCTGCGTGAATTGGAAAAACTGCGCTTCGACCCCTCAACCGTTCCTTCATGGACAGACATTGATGCCGCGTGGCTGCGCTCACCTTCTGGCCGTGAACTGCGTTTGCCCATGCCAAACAACGGAAAGTTTGCAGCGGTGACTCCCCGTGTGGAACTCGACAATGCATTAGTCATTCAGGCACGATCCGAAGGTGTCACGATCATTGAAGACTGCACTTACGAATCAATGGCGGTCAATTCAGAATCTATTTGCGTGTCGGTCAATCTCAAAAATACGCCACAACAAATCGTTGCTTCGTGGGTCATCGCAGCAGACGGCATGTGGAGCCCGGTTCGCAAATCTCTCGGGTTATCTGAATCTGGATACCTCGGTGAATGGCACGCATTTCGCCAATACGCCAACAACGTCACCGGCGTTGCCAACGAACGACTCATCGTGTGGTTTGAAAAAGATCTGCTTCCTGGATACGCGTGGAGTTTTCCGCTCCCCAATAATCGCGTCAACATCGGCTTTGGTGTTGTGCGTGATGGCAAACGACGTATTCAAGATATGAAAGATGTGTGGACAGATCTGTTGCAGCGCCCACATGTCGTTGAAGCACTCGGTCCAGAATTTGTTATGGAAGATCGACATACTGCGTGGCCTATTCCTGCGCGTGTAGATGAAGCCGTTACTGGCAGTGGTCGAGTGCTCTTTGTCGGCGATGCCGCAATGGCTACCGACACCTTGACCGGCGAAGGAATTGGACAGGCCCTCCTGTCAGGCTCACTCGCTGCTGAGGCAATCATCCAAGGCGGCTTACCTGTTGAAGTCCGCAACACATATGCGCAAGCGGTCAAGCTTCACCTCTTTGCCGATCATCGGATGTCACTACGTTTGTCGAAAATCTTGGCGCATGGCCGCGGTGCTCGAGGAGCAATCGCGATCGTTTCCAAATCGGGCAACTGGGGCAAGCGGAATTTTGCTCGATGGATGTTTGAGGACGAACCGAGAGCCATTGCCTTCACGCCCAAACGCTGGCACCGCAAGATGTTCCGCCTCAAGGGGCCATACCAATCGTGATCGTTTTGTGCGGGCGTACTACGGTCAAGGTATGCGCACACGTTTAACCGATCTGCTCGATATCGAACACCCCATCATGCTTGCCGGAATGGGCGGCGTTTCTTATCACGAACTCGTGGCCGCCGTCAGCGAGGCTGGAGGCATCGGAACATTTGGCGCCGCCCCGATGGGCCCCGGCCAACTCGACGAAGAAATCGCCGCTGTACACAAACTCACCAACAAACCTTTCGGCGTTGACTTACTTGCGGCGATCCCTGGGCAACTTGAAAAAGATGTTGAGAGCATCATTAAGGGTGGTGCACGAATCTTTGTGGCCGGACTCGGTGTTCCGCGCGAAATTATCGATGTACTTCACAAGAACAACATCCTCGTCGGTTCAATGTGCGGAAAAGTTCGTCACGCTCAAGCTGCGCTGGCAAGTGGTTGCGACTTTGTTGTGGCGCAAGGAACCGAAGGCGGCGGACACACCGGGACCGTGGCAACGATGGCGCTCGTTCCCCAGGTCGTCGACGCAGTTGGCGACAAGATACCAGTCGTTGCCGCTGGTGGACTTTTTGATGGACGCGGATTAGCAGCATCGTTAGCACTTGGTGCCGACGGAGTCTGGATGGGCACGCGCTTCATCGCGACCCCCGAAGCAAACGCACCTCATGGTTACAAGTCAACATTGATTGAGTTGCCCGAAGACGGCACAGTGGTGTCACGGGCTTACACCGGCAAAACATGTCGTGTTGTTCGCACCGAATGGACTCAACATTTTGAGGAGCACCCTGAAGAACTGAAGAAGTTCCCCGAGCAAGTAATGAAATCTGTTCAAGCGGGGGCCAATCATATGGGTGCACCCGTTGAAACCGATGTTGATGTCAACCGCGAATTCATGCCTGCTGGCCAAGGCGTTGGAGCAATCAAGGGATTGATTCCCGCTGGCGATTTGGTTCGACAAATCATGGCTGAGGCAGAGCAGGTCATTGACTCAATGAAGAAGTTCGCGCGATAACTCACGTCAATGTTGCTAAGGAAAATTCGCGCTCCTCACAACATCCCAAGATCAGGAGTTCAGTTATGAAATTTGCTCTCGCCTTCGCCAACACTGGTCCATTCAGTCATCCAGACAAGGCCATTGCCATGGCTCAAGCCGCCGAAGCCGCCGGGTTTGAGTCGCTGTGGACTGTCGAACACGTCGTCGTACCCTCAAATTATGATTCCCCATATCCGTATGACGCTTCTGGCAAAATGCCAGGAGGCGAAGAATCACCAATCCCCGACCCGCTCATCTGGTTGTCATTTGTTGCTGCAGCCACAAAGACCATCAATTTGGCAACCGGAATTTTGATCTTGCCGCAACGCAATCCCGTAGTACTTGCCAAAGAAATCGCCACCCTTGACCATCTGTCAAAGGGTCGAATGCTGCTTGGCATCGGTGTGGGTTGGCTTGAGGAAGAATTTGATGCACTCGGAGTCCCGTTTGCCGACCGCGGAAAACGCAACGATGACTATGTTGCCGCAATGCGCGCATTATGGACTCAGGAAAAGGCCACCCATCATGGCGACTTCTCTTATTTTGATGAATGCATCATGCGTCCACAACCAGCAAACGGAACAATTCCCATTCATATAGGTGGACATACCGACATTGCGGCTCGACGCGCTGGTCGCCTCGGCGATGGATTCTTCCCTGGCAAGGGATCGCATGAACAGTTAGCGCGTTCATTTGACATCGTTCGTGATACCGCCCGACAGTGCGGACGTGACCCTGAAGCAATTGAAATGACAACAGGAGGAAACGGTGCCATCGGCCCGAACGCCATCAACGAAGTGAAGGCTCTTACCGATATCGGGGTTGCGCGAGTCATCGTGCCGTCATTCTTGTTCTACCGCGACACTGCCGACTCTCTTGCTCGATACGGCGATGAGGTCATCAGCAAAATCAACTGACAAATCAACTGGCAAATAGCCACCGACACCCTTGTCTACTGTTCTTTACGAATAGGGTCGTACTGCCATGTGGAAAATGCTGAAGACCAATGCCGATATGCGCCGTGTCTTCATGGCGCAAGTGATTTCATATCTTGGTGATTGGTTCAGTTTTGTTGCCATCATCGGACTTGTTGATGATCTCACGGGCTCACAGTTTTTGATTTCGTTAGTTGTTGTGGCGTTTTCGCTTCCCTCATTTCTTGCCTCTCCAATCGCGGGCTCGATGGTTGATCGATTTGACCGTCGACGGATTTTGGTTGTCGTTTCCGTCGTTCAATCTGTTGCCGCACTCGGGCTTCTCCTCGTTGGCAAGGACACAATTTGGCTGGCTTTTCTTGCGCAAAGCACTGTTTCGGCTCTCGCTGCTGTCGTCGGCCCGGCCACCGAAGCCTCGATTCCTAACATCGCTCGCAACAAAGAAGAACTGGCCTTTGCGAATTCTCTACTGGGCTCAACATGGGGCGTCATGCTCGCGGTTGGCGCTGCGGTTGGTGGAGTATTCGCCGCAGTCTTTGGTCGCGATGCGGCATTCATCGCCAACGGAATTTCGTTTGCTCTAGCGGCAATTCTTTTTTCTCGCATCAAAACCCCCATGCAAAAAGATCGAGCTCAGCAAACGCAGCGTCAGCGCATTCGACCAATCGCCGACATGCGCGAAGCAATCACCCACTCGCGCCAAGACCCTGTACTGATGGCTCTCATCTTTTCTAAGACGACATTTGCCATTGGTGCCGGAGTTGTCAGCCAACTTGCCGTTTTGGCTTCAGATGTATTCAATGGCGGCGATGCATCCCGCGGACTTTTAATTGGCATTCGGGGTGTGGGTACAGGACTCGGCCCGCTCATCGCCATGCGCTACACCCACGGCCAGTTGAGCAAGGTGCTCACGATCTGCGGCTTCGCCAGCCTTGCTTTCAGTGGTTTCTATTTCATTGGTGCTTGGATGCCCACACTTTGGTTGACGGCAATTTTTGTGATGTTGGCGCACTTAGGTGGCGGCGCTCAATGGACTCTGAGCAGTTACGGTTTGCAGCTTCGTTCACCCGACCATATTCGTGGCCGAATTTTGGCCGGTGATTTCGCTCTCGTGACATTGATGTTGTCGGTGACGAGCGCGCTTGCCGGGCTCGTCTCTGAATTCTTTGGAGTTCGCCAAGCCATTTCAGGCTTCGCGTGTGCCGCAGCAATTGCGAGCGTGATTTACATTCGCGCTACGCAGCGCTTGCGCACGCAACTGCAGCTTCAGCCAGACGCTGAGCTCTGAAGTCATTGGCCAAATTCGTAGCCATCTGATTCATCACGTAAGCAAATCCCATTTCTTTTTCGGGAAGCGCGAAAGCCACCGAGCCGCCTGCGCCCGGATGACCAAATGAACCTGGGCCACCGAACAGCGAGAATGGTCCATGAACCATAAAGCCCATGCCGAAAGTGGTTGGCATGATCAAACAGGCATCTGGTTCGTTCTCGGGCGTCACAAGAGTGCGTACTTTTTCAACCGTTGACGGCTTGAGCAAACGCACACCGTTGACTTCACTGATGAGCGATGAATAGATCCGCGCCAGAGTTCGAGCATTGCTAATGCCGTTAGCCGCTGGAATTTCAGCGGCATGAACATCTCGGCGATTAAAGGCTCCGTCAATCCCGAATGCGCCATTCAGGCTGAGGGCTTGACCGCCCGGCGAATTCGGTCCCATGAACTGTTCCATCATTGCCTTAACGGCTGGATCCATATCTTCAGGAACAGAATTCAGTCCACCAATCATTGGCGATACTCGTGACTCTTGCGATTCGGGCAGGCCAATCCATAGTTCGCCACCAACCTTGCTCACAATTTCTTCTTGCACAAACGTGCCAAGGCTTCGATGAGACGGATCGACGCGACGGACTAGTTCGCCCGCCAGCCACCCGTAGGTCAAAGCGTGATATCCGTGCTTTGTCCCGATGTCCCAACGCGGAGCAGTCGCAGCAAGTCGAGCGGTGATCGTTGACCAATCAAGTGCTTCAGCCAACGTGATATCGCCATCAACCGTATAAAGACCACATTGATGAGAGAGCAATTGCGCAACCGTCGCATCGGCTTTTCCGTGCTGGGCGAACTCTGGCCAGTAGGTGCTGACTTTTTCGTCATACGACAAAAGGCCACGCTCAACACACATCGCTACAGCAATGGCAGTGATTCCCTTGGTGGTCGAAAACACCAGTTGCAAAGTGTCTTCAGCGTAAGGCTGAGTTTTCTCAACGTCAAACGAACCGCCCCATAAGTCAACCACTTTGTTGCCTCGGTGATACACCGAGACACCAGCACCGACTTCCTCGGAATTCTCTAAGTTGTTCACGAATGCTTCGCGAACCGCTTCCCAACCTTGAGCTACAACACCGCCAACATTCGTCATCAGCTGATCATTTCTTTCAAAGTCTCAATGTTCTGAATCGCGTTCGGGCCAACTGGGTTAACGGACAACATCGTCACGCCAGCTTCTTTAAACGATGCAATGCGCTCCTTGATGAAACTCTTTGATCCGACGAGGTTTGAGTTCGCCAACATTTCACCAGGAACGGCCGCTGCCGCTTCTTCCTTCTTGCCCGATAGATACAGGTCCTGAATTTCAATTGCTTCTTTTTCGTATCCGTACTTCTTGCAAATGGTGTTGTAGAAGTTCTTGTCACGAGCACCCATACCACCGATGTACAAAGCGGCATTCGGACGACTGAAGTCAAGAATCTTGCTTTGTGCTTCTCCGGTCAATGACTCGTCAATGGCCAACATTCCACCAGCAGTGATTTGCAACTGTCCGAGTGATGGGTCGCGCTTGGCAATGCCCTTCTTCAAATCATCGCCCCATACATTTTGGTACTTGTCGGGGTCAAAGAAAATTGGCATCCAACCGTCAGCGACTTCAGCAGTTGCCGAAACACTGAGACCCATGAGACTGGCCCACCAGATCGGAATGTCTTTACGAATTTCAGCGCCGGGCTTAATGATCTTGAGTGCTTTACCCAATCCAGTTCCGAGACCTGCGGGCAACGGGGCCTGAACGGTCTGACCTTCAATATGAAATGGTTCTTCACGGGCCCAGATGTGGCGACACGCTTGGATGTATTCCTTAATGCGCAACATCGGCTTTTCGTATGGCATGCCGTGGAATCCTTCAACCACTTGCGGGCCGCTTGCACCAAGTCCGAGAATGAAACGACCATTAGAGACGTAGTCACAACCAGCAGCTGTCATCGCCATCAACGCTGGTGTACGACTGAATACGTTCAAGATTCCCGTACCAATTTCGACCTTGTTGGTCTTGGCAGCCAGGTAACCGACTTGACTAATGGCGTCGGCACTGTAGGCCTCGGCGATCCACACGGCATCAAGGCCGGCTTTTTCGTATTCAACAACTTTGTCAACCGCGGCATGAAATCCACCGGCGTAATTGAGCATCATGGACAGTTTCATATTTTCCCCTTGTTGTATGAGATGAACTAACGAATGAGATGTACTAGCGACCGTTCGCCTCTGAGGCGTGCCCTTAACCCTACGAGTGCGACGGGGCGCCCGACGAACTTTCGGTGACCCCAAAGTTGAGATTCCCTGACCGAAAGCCTTCAAGATCAAGCGTGACGTACTGATAGCCGGCAGCTTTCACTGCCCCGATAATGGCAACTCTTTGGGCGAGCGCTTGTTCAAGTTCGGTTTCAACCACTTCAATACGAGCCGTCTCACCGTAATGGCGTACTCGAACCTGCCGAAAGCCCAAACCATGCAGGGCCGCTTCGGCACGATCAACCCGACTCAAGATTTCGACGCTCACCGGCGTTCCGTATGGGACCCGACTCGCCAAACAGGCTGCTGCTGGTTTATCCCACGTTCGCAGTCCCATTGCATGCGACACCAACCGAACATCGTCTTTGGTGAAACCTGCTTGCACCAGTGGAAACACTGCGCCGCGCTCGATCGCCGCACGTTGACCTGGTCGATGATCGGCCAAATCGTCAACATTGACACCGAGAATGACCGTGGCTCCCTCGCGTTCTGCGATTGGCCCAACCACGTCCATCAATTCGGCCTTGCAGTGATAACAGCGGTCGATGTCGTTGGCTCGGTAAGCGGCGCGTTCCATTTCAGCGGTGTTGACGGGTGTCCAACGCAAATTCCATTCAGTCGCCAACTGACGACAGTCCACTTCCTCGTCACCAGCCAAACTAGGCGATACCGCCGTAACAGCATGGGCGTGAACTACCCCAAGAACCTCGTGGGCAATGGCAGCCACGAAGGCTGAATCGGCACCACCACTAAAGGCCGTGACAACCTGGCCAAGGTCAACCATGATCGCGACGAGTTGAGCCAACTTGGCCTGCAACTCATCAGGAAGATTCAGGGTTTCAAAGTGTGTCACCCCTCTATCGTGCCATGCCGAGGTGCCCAATTGCTCGCCCTTCGCTCTCTCATTCATCATCTCAAGCAGGCAGACTCTAGGGATCATGAGTGTCACGCCCGAAAAATTTCCCGTACCTGATGCGAGCGAGGCATATGTCGTCCTCGCAGGAGGACTCCGGCTACGAACGCTCCATCGTGGTCCCGAAAATGCTGACAGTCCAGTTTTCCTCCTTATTCATGGTTTGGCTTCAAATGCCCGAATGTGGGATGGGGTCGGAATCGCTCTAGCAAAAAACGGACATCGCAGTATCGCTGTTGACCTTCGTGGACACGGCCGCAGCGGCAAGCCCGACGATGGATACGACTTTGACACCGTCAGCCGTGACCTATGTGAATTGCTCGACGCCCTAGCAATTGACAAAGCAGTATTTGTCGGTCAGTCATGGGGAGGCAACATCGTCGTACATGCCGCCCAGCAACATCCCGACCGCGTCATTGCCGCGGTTCCCGTTGACGGTGGGTTTATCGAACTCGGCCATACTTTCCCCGAATGGGAAGTTTGTGCCGAGAGGATGCAACCGCCGCGACTGGCGGGCATGCGCGGTAGTCGACTGGAAAGCGCAATCCGAGCCACCAACACCGATTGGCCCGAATCGGGAATCATTGGCTCGCTGTCAAATTTCGAATTTCACGAAGACGGAACGATCAGCCCATGGCTTTCGTTTGACCGACACATGTTGATTCTTAAAGAGTTGTGGAAACACCGACCGTCAGAAATGTTCGCCCACATCGAACGACCAATTTTGTTCATGCCGGCCGACTCGGGCGATGTCGCATGGACAAGCAATAAAGAAACTGCAATCAACGCGGCACTTGCAAAACTTAAGAGTGGTCGCGCCCATTGGTTTCGCCCAGCACACCACGACTTACACGCTCAGCACCCCGAGCGTTGCGCCGATGTTTTGATCACCAATTACAAGAATGGTTTCTTCTCATGAGTACTTCTCCGCGCATCTTGACCATCATGGGTTCAGGTGAAACTGCACCCACCATGATGAAACATCATCGTGAATTGATCGCGCGGTTTCCCGGAACACCCAAAGCAGTTGTTCTCGATACTCCCTACGGCTTTCAAGAAAACGCTTCCGAGCTCGCGTCAAAAGCAGTCGAGTATTTCCGTAAGAGTGTCGGCTACCCGATTGAGGTAGCAGGACTCACTCGCTTACATGATGAAGACACTTTGATCATTGAACAAGGACTCTCTCGAGTTCGCCAAGCTGATTATGTCTTTGCGGGACCTGGTAGTCCGACTTACGCGCTTCGCCAATGGGCTGGTACGTCTGTTCCTGACATTGTGCGCGGGAAAATGCGCACAGGCGGGGCTGTTACTTTTGCCTCGGCTGCTGCATTAACTCTTGGTCGTTACACGGTCCCGGTGTACGAGATTTACAAAGTCGGCAATGATCCTTACTGGCTCGAAGGACTCGATGTCCTCGGCGAAATTGGACTCAATGTTGCGGTCATCCCCCACTATGACAATGCCGAGGGCGGCCATCACGACACCCGTTTTTGTTACATGGGCGAACGTCGACTCGCGATACTTGAAGAGCAACTCCCCGCCGACGCACATGTCATTGGAGTTGACGAACACACCGGAGTGATTTTGGATCTCGATTCCAACACGGCGACCGTCGTCGGCAATAGCACGATCACCGTGCGCATCAAGGGACGTTCAACAATCCACAATGCTGGCGACGTGATCTCGATTGATGCACTACGTGACCCGGCAACCGGTGCAACGAATATTCCGATTCAAGTGACAACGCTCAACAATCTGCAAGCAGAACCTGAGAAAGACTCGACATCGCTCGCCAACGACACGCAAAATGCCGAACGGTCCTTCAATAAAGCAATGTCTGCTGGCGATGCCGCCGGTGCAGCACGGGCGGTCCTTGCGCTTGAATCAGCGATCCACGCGTGGTCAGCCGACACTTTGCAAGGCGAAGAAATGGATCATGCCCATGCCGCTCTACGATCAATGATTGTTCGCTTAGGAGATGCAGCCGTCGGCGGTCTAGCCGATCCTCGCAACGCTCTCGAGCCGATTATGAATGTGCTACTTGAACTTCGCTCTGCTGTTCGAACCGACAAGCGCTATGACCTTTCCGATCTGATTCGCGATCGGCTCGCCGCAGTGAAAATTGAAGTGCGCGACACCCCTCAAGGTGTCGAGTGGGTCATCAACTCGTAACAAGGAATTTTCAGTGGTGGTTGATGCCGGCAAGTTGTGCACGACGTCGAACTCCAACTGCTGAATAAGCAGCAATAAAAACCAGAGTGCCGGCCAAGATAATGACCGCCCCACTTGGAACATCGGCGTACCAGCTGATGTACATACCCACGCCACCGAAGATCGCCCCCAAAACTGGTGAAAGCCACAACATGCGTCCAAATGAATTTGTCAACAAGCGTGCGGTCACTGCGGGCAAGACCAGCAGTGCCGAGATCAAAAGAACTCCGATCACTCGAACTGTCACCAGGATCGTTGCCGACAACAAAACCATCAGCGCTGCTTCCATCGCCGGAACGCTGACTCCGCTCACTCCAGCAACTTCTGGGTCAAATGTGGCAAATAAAAGTTTGCGATAGAGCCCAACAATCACGACAACGCTCAAGATCCCTACACCGGCTACCGCCAAAATGTCACTCGTAAACACACCCAAAACGTTGCCAAAGAGCACGGCATCGATACTTCTTTTTGCTTGACCGAATCGTGCTTGCAATGCCAGACCCATCGCAAACGACGCAGTTGTGATGACTCCGATTGCCGCGTCTGCACCGATTATGCGCTTGCGTGACACTCGACCGATCATCAGACCAGAAGCCAAACCCCAAAAACCGGCACCAATGAAATAATTCAGGTTCAGCACCGCGGCTAATGCGGCGCCGCCGAAAACCGCGTGACTCAACCCATGTCCGATGTAGCTCATACCTCGCAAAACCACAAAGACTCCAATGAGTCCACAGAGGGCTCCGGCCAAAGTTGCGATAATTAAGCCGCTACGAAAGAACTCATAAGAAAAGGGCTCCAGCAAGTCGACAGCGATGATCATGAAGCAGTGCTCCGATTCAAACGGTTGCGCAATTCATCGCCACCCTGCTCAAGAACGATGGGCATCCCTCCGTGTTGCAAGACTTCCATCGGCGCCCCATATGTGCGTTCCAAGAAGTAGGGCTGCAAAACCTCCGCTGGGCTTCCATCGGCAATCACAGTTCGGTTAAAGCACACCAAACGTGGCAAGTGCGAAGCGAGACCATTGAGATCGTGGGTTGTGAGAACAATCGCGATCCCGTCTCCGTGGGGCGGGCTTTCGTTGAGATCAGCGAGCACATGCAGAACTTCGTGACGGGTGCGTACGTCAACACCGGCCGTCGGCTCATCAAGAATCAACATGTCGGGTTTTTGAATGAGCGCCCGAGCCAAGAACACTCGTTGCTGTTGCCCACCAGATAGTTCGCGAATATGTCTCTGCACCAGACCGCCAAGCCCTAAGCGTTCGAGGACATCTTCAATCAAAGTCAATTCGGAACGCGCCGACTTTGGTCGCATGAGGCGTTGCGGTCGACTCATGCCAACTACTTCACCGACCGTGACGGGAAAATTCCAATCGACTGTTTCTAATTGTGGGACATAGGCCAAACGTAAACCTGTTTGACGTGTCACTGAACCATGAACAGGTTTCACCGAACCCAACATGGCCCGCAACAATGTTGTTTTGCCAGAGCCTGACGGCCCAACAATTCCGACAAATTCACCTTGCCTGATCGTTAAATCAACCCCTTCGATGACAGGGGCGCCACCGTATGAACACGACATGTGTTCACATGTCATCAAGTCAACGCTCTTGTCAGACACCGATTTCACTGGGGATAATTCGCCGTATCAGGGCCGACATCGGAAGTATCAAGAGATTTCAAGGCCGATGCGTCTCCCCCTAGTGCCTCGACCATCGTGACATAGTTGAAACGCATCAGACCCATCCATGAATGGTCGCTATCGCCAGGTCCGCCGATGAGGTCATCATCGCGCAAAACATCGACGTAGCGCACGCCTGTCTCTTTTCCAATTTGCTCAAGAACCGTAGACGGGAACACCTCGCTGCCAAAGATCGCTTTCACACCAGATAATTTCACTTGATCCATCAAGTCGGCGATTTCTTTGGGTGTTGGTTCTTCAAAAGACGAGGGCTGTATTGCCCCGATAACAGTCCAGCCGTAAGTACGAGCAAAGTAGGCGTAGGCGTCGTGGTACGTCAACAATTGACGTTGATCTTCAGACATCGTTGCCGTGGCTTGCGCTACGGCCTGATCAATGGCATCTATCATTAAGGCGAAAGCGGCATAGTTTTCTGCATATTGAGTGGCATGAGCCGGGTCGGCCGCCGTCAGGGCATCCCTGATAAGGGCTGCGTAATCACCGGCCATCTGTGGGTCTGTCCACAGATGAGGGTTTGGCTTCCCGCCCTCTTTCGGGAACGAAAAGTCATAAATCCATTCATCCTCGGGAAGGATTGTTGTCGCCAATTCGCAAATGACTGAGCCACTACGGGCATTGGCTTTAGCCAATTCTTTCGTCGGCTCTTCGAGGACGAGACCGTTGATAAACACAATGTCGGCATCTTCAAGGGTTGCCGCAACGCTTGGCGGCGGTTCATAGGTATGACTGTTCGTACCTTCAGGAACTATGCCTTGAATTATCGTCGGGGTTCCGGCTGCGATATTGGCGACAATGCTCGTGATCGGCGCGACAGTCGTTGCAACTGTCAACGGACCATCGGTCACTGCTGAGCGCATCGGGCAACTGTTACCTGCTCCCGCCAGCACGCCGCCATCGCTGGGAGAACTACTTGAAGCACAAGATGCTGCAACCACCAGGCAACCCACAATTGCTAACGGGCTCAAAGAACGGACGAATTCTCGGGGGAAAGTCATGCTCAAATCGTACTAGCAACCCTCTGGGACCCGACTGATTGTGCGCGATACTTAGGTGTGACCTAGGGGGTTCTCGTGACGACAAAAAGATTTCTAGCGACCACAACATTATTGATCTTGATAGCCAGCGCGTGCTCAGGAACTAATGACAATTCGCAGAACAATGACGCAACAACAACTTCGTCCCCAGAATCAATTCCTGAGCAAGTTACTCAAGTAATGAGCCCCGAATTCAAGATCAAGGTTGACGAAGTTTTATCAGCAAGTCCTACGGGCTGCGACGAACTTGACTTATCTCAGTGTGTTTTGCCATTCCCCAGCAACCGTTACACAGTTGCTGATGAATCAACTCCGACTGGCCGGCGAGTTGCAATTCCTGCCGATGGCTTACCGAAAAATGCTACTGGGATTTCCATCGACCCCAGTGAATGGAATCGCAATGACGGGTTTAGTCCGAACAGTTCCATACTCACCTATGTCGCCGATCTTGACGCGAAAGCATCAGCCCTTCCAGAGTGGACCGATTTAGAAAGCTCACTTTCCATTGATGCATCAGTTGTCATCATCGATAGAGAATCAGGCGAGCGAATCCCACTTTGGGCTGAACTAGACGCCGAAGTTGATGGCGAGCAGCCATTGCTCATTGTGTATCCAGCAGTGGCGCTCATTGATGGACACTCTTACGTCGTGGCAATGCGGAATTTGAAAACAACTTCAGGCGCTGACGTGGTTCCTTCGCCAATTTTTGAGTTCTATCGCGACGGATACACATCAGACGATGAGCGACTCAGTGGGCGAACGACCGAAATGGAAGCCATGTTCACAGCTTTGACCAGCGCCGGAATAGAACGATCAACGCTTCAACTCGCCTGGGATTTCACGGTTGCCTCCACGCAAAATCTGACCGGCAGAATCTTGGAGGTTCGTAACAACACTCTCGATTGGCTTGACACCCATACGCCTGAATACGCCATTACTTCGATCGTCCCAGCATCAAAAGACGATGTCGCCGTTCAAGTTGCTGGAACGTTCAAGTTGCCCACACACCTCACCGGCGACGGATCCGCAGGTCAACAATTCGCGTATGACTCAATGGCCCCTAGTCCCAACGATCTTCCGATTTTGGGGGAAGTCGTCGACGTGCCGTTTATCTGTCAAGTTCCAAAAGTAGCTGTTGATGATCCATCAACAGTTCTGCATCCAGGCTTGTATGGACACGGCTTACTCGGAAGCGAATACGAAATTGATTACGGCGGGGATGTCCGAGCGCTCGCCCAAGAAGCAGCCGTTCTATTTTGCGCAACAAAGTGGGCAGGAATGAGTGAAGACGACGTCGGCAACGCAGTTGTTTCATTACAAGACCTCTCAAATTTTCCGACGGTTGCCGACCGTTTGCAGCAAGGCATTGTCAACATGATTGCCCTCGGACGTTTGATGAACACCGATGACGGAATCCTTTCTGATCCGGCTTTTGGTGACATCAAAGTTGAGGGTGACTTGGTGTATTACGGGAATAGTCAAGGAGGCATTATGGGTTCAGCCTTGGCTGCAGTCTCCCCTGATATTTCACGTGCCGTGCTCGGCGTGCCTGCCACCAACTACGGACTCTTGTTGCTGCGTTCTATTGACTTTGACCAATACGAAGCAGTTATGAAGTCCGCATATCCCGCGCGAAGCGACCGAACGATCGCTATTTCTTTAATGCAAATGCTTTGGGATCGTGGAGAAGGGGGCGGGTACATCAATCACATCACTCGTGATCCACTCCCGGGAACCCAACCAAATAAGGCGGTCCTCTTGCACGTCGCTTGGGGCGACCACCAAGTCAGCGAACTAGCAGCATTCAACGAAGCACGTTCACTTGGCGCCAAGATCTACCGACCAGTTGTTGCCGATGGTCGTTCACGTGAAGTCACGCCTGGCTGGGACCTTGATTCGGTCAACAACGGAGATACCGGTTCAGTCATTGTTATTTGGGACTCCGGTGCCGAGATGATTCCGATTGAAGTCGCCCCACCCAGAGGCGGATACGACCCACATGAAGATCCGCGTGATGACAAGCTGGCAAGGAGTCAAATGGCCGAATTTTTGTTCAACGGAGTGTTCACCGACGTCTGTGATGGAAAGCCTTGCACCGCTCAGCAAAGTGGTTAACAGAAATTCATGACCAGCGCTAAGCGCTAATTAAAAGATTTGCAATGACTAAATCGATCACAGCGACCCAGTCTTCAGAAACAATCTTTTCGGCTGCGACGTCGTTGAGAAGTAGCCCGAATGCGTAACCCTGAACGAAGAGAGCAAGGGCATGAGCCTCGAGATGAGGGACGACCCAACCGCGTTCTTGTCCGACGGCAATCACCTGTGTCATCTGGGCGTTCAGAAGTTTCTGTTCTTCGCCGATACGGGCAGCGAACCGTTCACGACCTTCAGTCGCACTAATGATTCGAGCCCTTTGCAGTCGACTCACTGTTCGTTGCGGCTGAACTGCGGTTCTTGTAATCAACGAAATGAGTTCGAAGAATTTTTCGCGATCGGTTGCCGCCTCGAGGGCCCGTTGAATTGCCAAAATATCAAGTTCGACATATTCAGTAAAAATCCGAACTTGGACACACTCAACGAGATCAACAAAATCTTCGAAATGGTGGTACAGAGAGCCTTTGGAGATTCCCGATTTCGTTAAAAGCTGCTCAACGGTAAAACCGTACATGCCAAATTCTTTGGCTAATTCAACTCCACAATCAATGAGAGCACGATGAGTTGCGTGTTCGACACCTTTAGCCACGACTAATCACTATCACAAGCAGCTCGCCCGATACCGAATTACCGCGAAGAAGACTTCTGCGTTTCGGCCCAAGTCATACCTTTTAGCACATCGTTATCGTGCGGCAAACCAAGCACGCGCTCGGCCACGATGTTGCGCTGGACTTCACCAGTCCCTCCACCGATTGTCAGCGAACGGGCAAACATATAGCCATCAAACCAACCGGGATGTTCGAGGGCGCGCAGTCCCACCCCACCGCCGCCACCCAATCCGTTATGTGCTCCACGTTCACTGTTGTCGATGCCACCTCGCAACATCCCTTCAGCACCAAGTAAGTCGCGGGCAACTTCCATCACGTTTTGACCGTGTTCATCGGCCAAGATCTTGCGAATACTTGCTTCTGGTCCTGGCTGTTCACCACGCAAACGAGCCGACAATGTGCGCATACGAATCAGGTCAAGCAAAATATGTTCTGTATAGATAGAAGCCAAACGTTGTCGCATGACTGGATCGGCGATCGATCCACGCAGTCGCACCGCATCGAGCATCTCAAGCGCAGTCGGACCGCTGCCCCACAACACGCCGCCTGTCGACAACGACACGCGTTCGTTACCTAACGTCACTTTTGCCAGTCGCCAACCTTCGTCTTGTTCGCCAACCAAGTTTGCGGCAGGAAGTCGC
>JBIKYT010000035.1:0-21363 GCA_044355095.1 Ilumatobacteraceae bacterium | reverse complement strand
AACATGAACTTGTGGCTCGTCATTACTGCACTTCTCGGAGCCACCTTCGTTGGTGGTCAGGTGTATGAGTTCACAGCGTTTTACCGAGAGGGCTTGGGCTTTACGACCAGCTTGTTCGGGTCAAGCTTCTATACCTTGACCGGATTTCACGGAGTCCACGTATCGGTCGGAATTATCATGTTGATGGCTCTCGTTGGTATGAACCGCAACAAGCGCATTCCTGGCGACAGAGCTGAAGTTGTCGAATTGGTCGGGTTGTACTGGCACTTCGTCGACGTTGTCTGGATCATCATCTTCACCCTCGTCTACCTGATTCCGTCCTGAGGAGCGACCTATGAGTACCGCTACCGAACACGCTGAACACACCGACGGCCACGAGGCCGAACATCACGGTTTGTCAGACATGCAATACGTCAAGATCGCCTTGATTTTGGCGGCCTTGACGGCGATCGAAGTGTCAACGTATTACGTTGACTTCGGTCCGTTCTTTATGCCGACACTGTTCATCTTGATGATTATCAAGTTTCTGATCGTGGCGTCGTACTTCATGCACCTCAAGTTTGACAACAAGCTTTTTTCTTACCTGTTTTACTCAGGCTTGTTGTTAGCTATCGCCGTGTATTGCGGATTTTTAGCGACATTTAAATTCTTCATTCAGAAGGGTTGATCCCCATGCTTGGTGAAATTGCCATTGATCCTTGGCGATTTCAACTGCACCTTGAGGTGTGGCTGCTTGTCATTTTCTTGGTTGCTTCCTACGTCTACGTTGTCCGGGTTCTAGGACCCAAGGCCGTCCCGATTGGTGAGCCAGTTGTTACTCGTCGTCAATTGACGTGCTTTATCGCCGGCATTCTGATGTTGTGGATCGCCACCGACTGGCCGATGCACGACATCGCCGAAGAGTATTTGTATTCGGTCCATATGTTTCAGCACATGGCACTTACTTACTTCATGCCACCACTGGTAGTTCTAGCTACTCCCGAGTGGTTCGTACGAATTTTGGTTGGCGAGGGTCGGGCCTACCGGGCTTTGCGTTTCATGGCCTTTCCCGTACGGGCCGGACTTCTATTCAATATCGGAGTGATGGTGAGTCACATTCCGGGTGTGGTCAATGCATCGGTGTCAAACGGACCATTGCACTATTTCGTACACATGCTTTTGGTGATGACCTCGATCTTGATGTGGCTACCTGTCATTGGACCCTTTAAAGAATTCCAGATGAAGCCAATGGGAAAAATGATTTATCTCTTTCTAAACAGCGTTGTCGCAACAATTCCTGCCGGTTGGCTCACCTTCGCTGAAGGGGTTGTCTATAAGCATTACAACATTCCGGAGCGTGTTTGGGGAATGTCGGTAAGCAACGATCAGCAGATTGCTGGAGCCATGATGAAATTAGGCGGATCAATTTTCTTGTGGACAATAATCATTGCCATGTTCTTTAGACATTTTGTGAAAACCTTCAGAGATGAAAACACAGACGACTATGTGCGTAAAGAGTCAGTTCTGACTACTGCTGATGTTGAACGCGCCTTTGAGGCGACGCCACCAGTAGAAGAGCCTCGAACCCACAAATAGGTCTGCTCAATTTGCTGTTAGTCGCTACCTTCAACATCAGCGATTGAAATCGAAACCGTATTTGGCACGGAAGGTAATCGTCGTGCACAGATCCAGGTGATGAGCACAAAAATAGTGGAGCCCCATAGGGCCGCGGCGAGATCGCCCCAAAGATACAACAGACCCGAAAGCAAGGTGCCAACAAATCGGCCTGCTGCGTTCGCGGAATAGTAGAAACCAACGTCGAGGGCGACCGAGTCATCATCAGAGAAAGCCAGCACGAGATAGGAGTGCAACGATGAATTCATCGCAAATGCAATTCCGAACACTACGAGACCGCCGACAATGGCCCATTCGATAGCAATATCAAAAGCGACCAAAGTCGCGATGGTTCCTGAAACGAGACCGAGTATGAGAGCCCATTGGCAAGTGGCACTCACTTCATCTACATGTCGACCGCCACGGGCAAGCATTTTTGGCGCGGTTGATTGAACGATTCCGTACCCGATAACCCAAAGTGCGAGAAATCCACCGACTCCACGTTCGGACCAACCGAGTTCATCAGACAGAAAAACCGGCAGAGCAACAACGAACCAAATGTCTCGCGAGCCGAACAGAAAGAAGCGGGCAATTGAAAGTCGATTAATGGCTGAAGACTTTGAAAGAACCGAACGCAGCGGGGCCTTCTTCTTTGACTTTCCGATGTCTTCGTTGAGAAAAATGAGAAGGGCTATCACGGTGATAGCGAGTGCGCCTGACATTGACCATAAAGCCCCGTCGTAACCGATTCCCGAAAGAAGAGCCGCTCCGACAAAGAATCCAACGCCCTTGAGGGCATTCTTTGAACCAGTCAAGATTGCGACCATTCGGAAAAGTGAGCCATCGCCAGCAACTGTTTTCACCGCGCTCTTTGAACTCATTTTGGTGAGATCCTTGGCGACGCCAGAGAGAGCTTGCATGGCCATCACAAAACTCACTGATAGCCATTTTTGCCAGGTTGGTGATTCAAACGAAAGCGCAATGAGCGCGATGATTTGCAACCCCAGTCCAGCCACGAGAGTGCGATTCAGCCCCCGACGAGATCCGACCCAACCACCCAGTAAGTTCGTCAGAATTCCCATGAATTCATAGGCGAGAAAGAGGAAGGCGATTGAAACGGGGGAGTAACCAAGTTCGTTGAAATGCAAAAGAACGAGCATTCGAAGTGCACCATCAGTGATGGTGAACACCCAATATCCAGCAGTCACCAAAATGTAGTTTCGGAGGTTCATGCGGGTGATCCGATTGACCGCGCAACTTTGGCGGCTAATTCACCCATTCGAAATGCATATCCGTATTCATTGTCGTACCAAATCAAAACCTTGACCATCCGCGAGTCAATCACCATGGTTGAGAGCGCATCAACGATTCCAGAACGAGGATCATTGACAAAGTCCGCTGAGACAAGGGGTCTAGTTTCATAGCCAAGAATTCCTTGTAAGGCACCATCTGCCGCGGCCTCAAAGAGCCCATTGATTTGTTCAACAGTTACGTCTTCTTTGACGGTGAAGACTGCGTCGGTTAGCGATGCATTCAATAGTGGAACTCGAACTGCAAGACCATTCAACTTGCCAGTTAACTCGGGATAGATCAAAGTGATCGCTGTTGCTGATCCAGTTGAGGTAGGAATGAGTGATTGGAGCGCCGATCGGGCGCGACGCAAGTCGTTATGCGGTGCATCGACTAAGACTTGAGTGTTGGTGACATCATGGATAGTGGTGATTGATCCGCGCTCTATACCAACTGACTCATGTAAAACCTTTACGACCGGCGCTAGGGAATTCGTCGTGCACGAGGCTGCTGTGATGAGGTGATGAATAGCGTGATCGTAGAGATGATCATTACAACCCATCACGATGTTGAGAATTCCTGGACTCTTGACTGGACAGGCAACAACAACTTTCTGTGCACCACGATCAAAGTGAGGTTGAATTGTTTCGGTTGTCTTGAATTTTCCTGAACATTCAAGAACGACATCTACCCCGTACATGTTCCAATCAATTGCCTCCGGCTGATCATGTTCACTGAATGAGACCCGCTGATCATCAATAACTAGCGTGTCACCGTCGAGATATACAGAGCCGGGATAGCGCCCGTGAACACTGTCAAATTCAAGAAGATGCGCCGCAGTGATCGGCCCACCTTTGACTTCGTTAATGTGCACGAGTTGTAGTGAAGGATGGTCGCGTAGAGCGCGAACAACAAGACGCCCAATACGACCAAAGCCGTTGATTCCGATACGAGTTGTCACGACTTGACTCCATTTTCTGTCATCGTTGAGTTGACGACTTGATTGACTCGAGCTTCAAGTTCGGCGACCACTGCATCAAATGCTGTGGCATTGCCACTAGGAACTGGGTCGGGGATTGACCAGTGCCACCAATCAAGTGGCGCCCGAAGTTCTTCATGAACAAGGTCGCACACGGTGACGACTTGGACATTTCGGGGAATTTTCTTCAAGGATGTCGGCGCGATGTCATGAATTTCAATCTTGTTTCGCTTGGCGGCAGAAATAGTCTGTCGATGAATACGCAACGCTGGTTGAGTGCCCGCCGATTTTGCTGGCTGCCCAGTTCGTGCCTGCCAAATCGCCGCAGCCAATTGAGAACGCGCCGAGTTATGTGTACACAGGAAAAGCATTGGTCGCCGCTGAGAAATGCGCCGCGGGGTGCTTGTGTGCAAGCCAGTGGGGGTCAGTCGTATATAACGACGGCGAGCATCGCCAGACGAAGTAGAGCGAATGATCAATCCAACGTTCTCAAGAGTGTCCAGGTGGTGAGCCAGTAAGTTTGACGGAATTTGTAAACGCGATCCGAGATCGCGGGGTGAGCGATCACTGACTGACAGTTCGTCAATGATGGCAAGGCGGGCGGGTTCTCCTAAGGCTGAGTGGATCGCTGCTCGCTGCAAGAGTTCACTGGTGTATCCGGTCACGGAGATTAGTCAATCACGGTTGAGTGAATTTTGTGAGCCTCTGTTTTTGAACTTTAGGTGAATTAATGCCTGCTGAAAATGGTGCTACTTATTCCCAACGGAAGGTCGCGGCCGCGATAACTGGGGTCAATACTGCCCAAATACCCAGAACTATCCATGATGTTCCTGGTCGATCGGCTTGCCCAACCAGCGCATCGCGCAGAACATCGGCGAGCGCACCAGACGGAAGACATTTCGCAACAGCAGCAACTGGGGCTGGTAACTCATCAAATGGAATGACCATTCCGCCCAGCAAAAGAAGTAACAGATACAACCCGTTTTGTGCAGCAAGGTTTATCTCTGCGCGCAGTCTTCCGGCGATGAAGAGACCAAGCCCAGCAAAGGCAACACTGCCAACAGCAACGGCAGCGACAGCGAGAAGCCACTGGGCATCTGCTGACTGCCAATCAAGTAATAGGGCCACCGGAATCAGAATGATGAGTTGGATAATCTGCATCAAAAGAACTGTGACGATCTTGGCCGCTAACCATCGGGGCCGACCAAGTGGTGTGACACCTAGGCGTTTCAAAACTTTGTAGCTGCGTTCAAAGCCAGTCGCGATTCCGAGGCTGACCATCGAACTGCTCATAATCGCCAATGAAATAATGCCTGGCGTTAAGAAATCCATGTGATCATCGAAACCAGTCGGCAAAACATCGGTAGTTCCGAAGAACACCAGCAATATGACAGGGATGATGAGAGTCAAAAGAAGTTGTTCACCGTTGCGGGCCAAGATTTGTAACTCGGCTCGCAGTTGGGCGCGAAATGGACTCGAGGAAACCTTCATGATTCTCCTCCGGTCAATTTCTTGAAAACATCTTCCAGGCTGGCCATACCGGTGCGGAGTTCGACCACGTCGATTCCACGCTCAGACAGCCACACTGCAAGTGCAGCGATGAGTCCTTGGGGGGCGTCTTCAATGCTGTAATCACAGGGTGCATCTTCAATGAGCCACCCTGCGAGATTTTCGGGCATGTCATCAAGCATGAGCGGTCGTATGGTGCGGAGTCGCACCGTACGGCGGGCCTTACGGACATCGTCGAGTGTGCCCTCAACGAGAACTTTGCCCTTATCAAAGATAACGACGCGGTCACAGATCTTTTCGGCTTCATCAAGTTCGTGGGTTGCCAAAATGACGGTGACTCCGTCGTCAGCAAGGCGGCGGATGATGTCTCGAATGGTTGAACGACCGTTGACGTCAACGCCACTGGTTGGCTCATCGAGGAAGATGATTCGGGGCTGTGAAGCGAGGGCCAAGGCCAGGGATAGGCGCTGCTTTTCGCCGCCTGATAGGCGACGCCATGATGTCTTTTGGCGTTCGGTTAACCCGACGAGATCAATGAGTTCTTGGGGGTTGGCATATTGAGTTTTGCCGCTGCCGTATAACCCGCAATATTGCCGAACGACATCGATTGGACGTGCACTGGGGTAGATGCCACCCTCTTGGAGCATGACCCCCATTTCGTTGGCCAAAGCTCGGTGGTCTTTGGTGGGGTCGAGCCCGAGAACTCGGACATGACCCGACGAGGCTCGCCGAAGGCCTTCGCAGACTTCAATCGTGCTGGTTTTCCCGGCACCGTTTGGTCCGAGGACTGCGGTGACCTGTCCGGCGTAGGCGGAAAATGAGACTGCGTCAACAGCGACTAGGTCGCCGTACCGAACCGAGAGATGATCGACCACTAAAGACGGTTCGTCACGGTTGATTCGAGAAAACGACGGGACGTCTGCGGACACGCCTTTGACTTTAGTCGTAGGGGTGGGCAACACTCGTCGGGATAACCTGAGGATTCTGTGATTGATGTCCGTTTACTCCGTAATGAACCTCATTTGGTTAAGGCTGCTCTCGCTCGACGTGGCAAGCCCGAATTGCTGGTCCAACTAGATACCGCTATCAGCCTTGATGAACAAGTTCGCAATATCACGGCCCGTCGTGACACGATTCGTGCTCGGGTGAATGAACTATCCAAGTTGGTTGGCACCGCTCGTCGCACTGGCGACAACGACGAGGCGGAGAAACTGCAAGCCGAAAGTCGCTCACTCGGTGACGACGAAAAGTCTTTGGCTGAATCATTTGAAACAGCACAAGGTCAATTGCGCGACGTCATGTTGCGACTGCCTAACTTGCCCCATCCCGATGCACCAGATGGCGTCAGTGATCATGACAATCCATTGATCATTGGTCCGAATCAAATGCCAGCAGGTTTCACAGAGCATCAGCGAATGCCTCATTGGGAAATCGCCGACACTCTCGGCATTCTCGATAACGAACGTGCGGTGAAGTTAAGCGGAGCAATGTTCACCATGCAACGCGGTGCTGGTGCCATGTTGTCTCGCGCGCTCTGTCAATACGCGCTCGATATGAATGCTGATGCCTTCGAAGAGATTCGGCCACCTTCTTTGGTAACGACTGCGACGCTCACGGCTACGGGACAACTTCCAAAGTTTGCTGAAGATGCTTACGCGATTGAGCGCGACGATTTGTGGTGTATCCCAACAGCCGAGGCGCCTTTAACTTCGATGTACGCCGGTGAAGTGTTAGACGAAGCGCAGTTGCCGCTTCGGCTCATGGCATATTCGTCGTGCTACCGCCGCGAAGCCGGTTCGGCTGGTCGTGACACTCGCGGTATGTTGCGAGCTCATGAGTTTGACAAAGTAGAAATCTTTGCGTTGAGCACACCCGAAACTGCCGACGAACTGTTGATTGAACTGCGCGATCGTGCCGAACGGTTGATTGCTGGTTTGGGCTTGCCCTATCGCATCATCGAAATTTGCACTGGTGATATGGGCCAAAGTCATCACCGTAGTTTTGACATTGAGGTGTACGCGCCTGGTTGCGACAACTGGCTTGAAGTTTCGTCGGTGTCGTGGTTCAGTGATTACCAAGGCCGTCGCGCCGATATTCGCTATCGCATAGCGGGCGAAAAAGGCACACATATTGCCAACACACTCAACGGTTCGGCACTTGCAGTTCCTCGTGTGTGGGCCGCAATCATGGAGAACTTCCGCCAAGCCGATGGAAGTGTGATCATTCCAGAAGTTTTGCGTCCGTATATGCGTGGCATGGACCGCATCAGTCCTAAGGGCTAATCGCTATGAACCTGCGTGATCGTCGAATCCAGTACGAAACAGCGGGATTGAATTTTGAAGACCTTGATGAATCGCCGATTCAACAATGGCATGCGTGGTACATCGAGGCTGTCGAAGCAGAATTGCCTGAACCAAACGCCATGGCTGTTGGCTCAATTGATATTGATGGCATGCCCGACTCGCGCATCGTTTTGGTTCGTGGGTTTGATGATGATGGACTGACTTTCTTTGGAAATTACAACAGCGCAAAAGGTCAGCAACTTGATGCGAACCCGGTTGCGAGTGCCGTATTCCCTTGGATTGGTTTGCATCGACAAGTGCGGGTACGTGGCACTGTTGAAATGTTGCCACGTCATGAAAGTGATGCATATTTTGCTTCACGACCACGTGACAGCCAACTGGGTGCTTGGGCTTCACCACAAAGCGAAGTGATTTCTGGTCGTGAAGTTCTTGATGCTCGCCATACAGAGTATTCAGAAAAGTTCGCTGGTGCCGAAGTGCCGAGGCCACCGCATTGGGGTGGATGGCTACTGATTCCTGATGTCTTTGAATTCTGGCAGGGACGTCCGAATCGCCTTCATGACCGATTTCGATATCGCCGTGATGATGTCACTCAAGAATGGGTGATTGAACGCTTAGCCCCGTAACTGATTTGTTTGCCAAGAATTGACTGCACTCACTAATCCGTTGATGAGTGATTCGGTATGGGGTGGCAATGACGGACCTTCCCAATCCCAAAACAGGGGAGTCGTACCACGCACGCGTGGCGGTAATTCAATCTGAACGCCAGTACCTGCTGGCAGGTTGACCGGGTTACGCGGATGCAATCCACGAAGTTCTTTGGGAATTTCATCTATTTCGGTAATGACTTTGTATGCCGGCAAGTGTGTACGCAAGTGCGAACCGACATGTTGAGCGAAGGTTCGATGTTGTCCGCCCAATAACAATGACGAGTAAAAACCCTGTCGACCGAAACCGTGAATTGTGATGACAGTGTGAACATGATCAATGAAATTCTTGAGATGAGTTGAGGACTCGGGGGACACTTCAATTGAGGGAATGTGTCGTTCCATTCCCTTCGGCTGGTGGACTCCGTAATAACTCGTTCCGCTGCGTTCAGCAGCTCGCATGGCGATGACTTCAGTCATTTCTTCGAGGCCACCACCGTGATAGGCCATGAATCCGATGCGTTGGTCGAGAGGAAGATCTTGCCCGCGTAGAGTAATGACCTCTTCAACATCAGGATGATCTAAAAGTTCACGAAACATTGGCGATTACGAACCTTGATGAATCTCGCGTCGTCGCGAGACGAAGGTGTAGGTGAGCGCGACTCCAACGATGACAGCAAAGACGATTGCCAGAACGAGTCGGTTGTCGTCAATGATTTGGGCGATCCGTTCCTGCCAGTTCAATACCTGGCCAGTGAAATCGTCATCGTATTTATCACGAATATCGTTGAACCAATACCAGGTGAGGTACAGACCCGAGAGAATCATGATGACTGCTGAAGCGATTTCAACGTAGGTCATCCCGATTCGGAGTGACTTCAACAATCCACCTTGTGCCAACGCGAGCGTGACGGTCAATGTGGTAATGAGCAATGACATTGCGAGGCCATAGAGAACGATGGCAATGATTCCTTGGAAGAAACCGTCAGTATCAATAGTGCCAAGAACAGTTGCCGAAAATGGTCCAATGGTGCAACCAATTGAAGCGATGGCATAAGCCAAGCCGAAAACATACATTGAAGCAACGGTTTGGTCACGTTTTCCAGTTTCAAGTTTGGGGGTTGAAAATGGGAGGCGATAGCCAAACAACATTGCGATACCCAAAATGACCAAGGCGACACCAATTAATAGCGAAACATATTTCGCATTCTGATTGAGCCAATCAGTGAAGAGTCGACTGACACTGCCAACAATGATGAAGATAGTCATGAAGCCAGCAGATAGTGCGGCACTGACTAGGAGTGCACGACGGACCGTGGCCCGTTGAGTACCGGGTCGGCCACTGACACCGAGAAAGTACATGAGATATGTCGGAAGCAAAACAAATCCGCATGGATTGACTGCAGCGAGCAAACCGCTACCAAAACTTAACCACAAGCGATCAGAGTTAGCGATCATGAGATACCTAGTTCTTTCAATGCTGATGTGATGTCATCAGTGGTGAGTTCGCCGGCAATCTGCTTGATGATCGTGCCAGCAGCATTGACGAAGAACGTAGTAGGAAAAGTTGAGACGCCATTCGCGACGACGGATTCTCCATTCGGGTCGCGCAAAATTTCATAATCAATACCGAGATCCTCAATGAATGAAGTTGCGACCTCGGAAGAGTCCTGAGTGTTGATGCCGACGAAGTTGACCTGCGCACCATATTTTGCAAATGCTTCTTGCAACGCGGGCATTTCTCTTTTGCAAGGTTGACAGTTTGAGAACCAATAGTTGATGAGCGCTGGTTTTCCATCAGTAAAGAGGCTTGCCGTATTGACAACTTTGTTGTTGAGATCACGAACGTCGGCTGGTTTTAGTTGCTTACCTACGACTGGGGCATTGGTACCGATACCAGGCTCTTGATAGACGCCGGGTTGATCAAGCACTACATCAGACTTGTTGGAGTCCGACTGGTTCGAAGCAACAATGACGATGGCGATTGCCGAAGCAGCAACACCGGCGAGTAAGGCAATGAAAAACGGGTTCAGCCGCCGTAGTGAAAACTTCATTGCCACAGTCTCAGGTTAGTTGCCATCCATCTGATCGGGGCTCAGGTGAATCGGGGCTGAGATGGGATTGGGTCAGGGATGCCCGGCCGCAGTTTGGGGGGATACTGCGGCCGGGATCTCCCGGTGCAGTGATGGGGTCGTCAAGCGTTGCCCACCACCGAGTTGTATGTGAAATGGATGAATTTGCAAAGATCAGGCGACGCGGATGGCCACCTCGTAGCTCTTCTGATCACTAACGCTCAAGATGCTGCGAATTGTGCGATCTTCGTCAATCACCAAAATGGGCTTGGGTAAAACTGAGGGTCTCCCGCGGGGTCGGCGGTCAACCACGATGCGTCCATTTTCAATGAGTTCACCTCCCCAGACGCCCCAGGGTTCTTCGCGTTCAAGAGCACCATCTAGGCACGAGGCAGATAAGGCACAGCGGGTGCAGATTGCTTTTGCTCGAGCTATGTCAATGTTTTCGTCGCTGAAGAACAGAGGAGTCAGCGTGCCATTGCCATCGGCGCAACGGGCTGTTTGCTTGATGAAAAGGGGAGCGACGATTTCTTCAATTGGGGCTTCAAGGATCATGGTCATGGTGGTTCTCTTTCTTCGTGGTGTTGTTGTGGATAGATGGTTTGGTGTCGGGAAAACGAAAAAGGCCGCTGGGATTTCCCAGCGGCCTCAGTGAGGATTCTCGACGTTGGTGTGTGACCTACGTGAGTGACTCCCTGAGCCGCTGGGGTGAACGCTTGGTATTCACCGCTGCGAAGCCGGCTGCCATATAGGCAGTCTTGGCGGCTGCATGCTTCATGCCTGCGTGCTTAACGGCGAACGTGTTTGCAGACGCGAAGGAGAACACTGGCCATGAGATCACTGGCCATGAGATCATGGAGATCAACGGGGTGTTCTGGAGAGACATAACGCTTCATAGGCAATCACTTTGAAATGACAAAGTCAACTGAATTAGCAAAGACCACTTCTTTAGGCGGCGCTGAGGGACCGCGAAGAGCGCCAAAAAGTGATGGCCAGAAGGAGAATACCCCCTGCTAGAAGGGTGATTCCACTGGCTCCGAGGAGGATGTTCTGGCGATGTTGTGCCTTTTCAGAAATACTTTCACCGCCACGAAAGATGAGAAAAAACCCGAGGCCGATCAACCCGAAAATGGCGACCGATAGTGAACTCATGATTCGCAGACGTCTCAACGTGGTTTCATCAATTTCAGACAGATCGGGGTTGGCAGTTGCGGTCATACCTCTGAGAGGGCGCAATCACTGAAATCTCACACTTTTCTCATCAATACTTCAGACCAACATGCGTAGTTTGTTCAGAATTTGTTTGCCAGTTAGAGCGTTGAACTTTGCTCTCCCGAAAGTTGTGCTTGCGAAACTTTCGCTACGTGAACACGACACTGATCAAGAGAATTGATCGCACGGCCTTACCAATCGTGGCGATGTCTGGTGTTTCGTTTATCGGCACTGCGTGCACACCCTTGTTGTTAGGAAATCCCTTGGCATTGATGTTGCTCAGTCCCCGAATCATCTTCATGGGTTTGGCGGCGGGGCAAATGTCGCTTATTCCATTTGTCTTACTTGCTTCTTTGCGCTTGTCCGTGACGGATCCTTTTCACTTTTTACTTGGTCGCCGTCATGGCCCCAAGCAGATGATGAAGTTGGGTCGAATTGGTCGTTGGATTGCTAAGCCGGGCACGCATCACAAGACAGTGGCGATCGGACTCTTGGCCTTACGTCCTATTGGCCGGCATTTGATGTGGGCGGGTGCACAGAATGTGCGCGCTCGATGGGTTGTGGCGATTGATGTGGTGAGCACAATCGTGTACTGCGTCATCGTGCATAAAACAGCGACGAGAATCTTGTGAGACTGAAGAGAATATTGCGCATCTTCGGTGAGACTCAAACGCCGGAGTGGTTCTGGTTCTACTTTTGAAGAACGACGTACTGACTGCGCTGTAGGGCGATTGGAGTTGACCGAGTGACTAATCGTTGAAGCAGTTTGACGACTGTTTTCCAGCGCGGCAGAGTTCGGTGTGACAACTGCAAAGGTAGAACGGGTCGAGCAAAAACCTGGGCTGAGGAAAAGCCTATTTTTGTCGCTGCGGAAATGATGACTTTTGGTGGCATGTCACGTTCGGTGACGCCGAGATCTTTCATTGCCTGAACTGAAACCGCACTCTTCGCGTGACCAGAACCTGGTTCAAGAGTGATGCAAATCCCACCCGTTTTTAATGCTCGATAAGCACTCCGCAACGCCAGCACTTCATCTTCGGCGTGGTGAAGACAGTCATAGAAGATGACCGCATCAAACTGATTTTCAAAGGGAAGCGATTCAAAATCGCTGACCACTGCATCAAGGCCAACGTTGTAACGGGCGGCATTGATTTTGGCGAGCTCCACCATCTCGGGTGCGATGTCTGTGGCCGTCACTTCGTAGCCACTTAAGGCATAGAAACAACTTGTCCAACCACTGCCCGCGCCAATATCAAGAATCTTGGCAGGAGGTGCCGGCAGCAGCGAGATCAACGCCCCCATCTCTTGTAAATAGAGACCACGTAATTCGTCGGACCACGGCTTGTCAAGTGCATGCTTTTTGCCGATGTCTCCAAGGCGACCGATGTAATCAATTTCATCTTGTTTGGCCACGGCAATATTCTAAGCGGGGAATGTTCTCGGGGCTGAGCATCGCACCAATGGTCAACTACGGATACGGTTTGCGAATGAGCGAAATCACGCTGTTGGCGAATACCGCAGGCACATTGTTTATGGTGGGCCTTATATGGTTTGTGCAACGGGTCCACTATCCATTGCTTGCTCAAGTTGATGTTAAAGATCAGAAATCTGTAGGTCATGTACACCAGCGTCGAACCTCGCAAGTAGTCGGACTCCCGATGGCAGTTGAAGGAGTCAGTACTTTGGTGCTTCTCGTTTCTCGACCCGATCAAGTGACGTGGTGGTTGCCGTGGGTTGGCGCTTTTCTTCTGGCAATTTCGTTGGGCTCAACCGTTTTTCTCTCGGTCCCGTTGCATGAGAAGATGATTAGTAAACCGTCAAGCCAGATTGGCAAAAAACTAGTGGCGACCAATTGGCCCCGAACTATCTCGTGGACGCTTCGCGGTTTTATCTGCTTAGTGATGTGCGCCCAAACAATTAATTGATTTGCTCAGCCAAGATCGGCTGCCGGTGCTGAAAACTGCGATTGATACAAACGGTAATAAGCGCCTTGTGCAGCCAACAAATCAACGTGCGAACCTTGTTCGACGATTGCCCCATTTTCCATCACCAAAATAATGTCCGCATCCTGGATTGTTGATAGACGATGGGCGATCACGAAACTTGTGCGGCCATGTCGAAGCGCATTCATCGCTTTTTGAATCAGTACTTCGGTCCGCGTATCAACCGAACTTGTCGCTTCGTCCAGAATCAAGATGGCTGGATCAGCCAAGAAAGCGCGGGCAATAGTGAGTAACTGCTTTTCGCCTGCACTCACGGCCCCCGACTCGCCAGTCAAGACCGTGTCGTATCCATCGGGGAGAGTGCGCACGAAACGGTCGACATAAGTTGCTTTTGCTGCCGTGCGAATGTCTTCTTCAGAGGCACTGGGATTTCCGTAAGCGATGTTTTCGCGAATTGATCCGTTGAAAAGCCAGGTGTCTTGGAGAACCATGCCGATCTTGGAGCGCAACTCGTGACGAGGCATTTCAGCAATGTCGCGTCCGTCTAAAAGAATGTGACCACTATTCAATTCATAGAACCGCATGATGAGATTGACGAGAGTGGTCTTTCCAGCACCGGTTGGGCCGACAATTGCCACTGTCGTTCCAGGTTCAGCAACAAATGAGAGATTAGTAATCAAAGATTTGTCGGAGTCATAGGAAAAGGTGACTTGGTCAAACTCGACTCGACCCAAGGTGGGTGTTGGATCTGTGACACCAATATCTGGCGTCTGTTCTTCAGCATCAAGTAATTCGAAAACTCGTTCAGCGGACGCGACGCCCGATTGCAAAACATTTGCCATTGAAGCTGCTTGAGTCATGGGTTGAGTGAACTGCCGTGAGTACTGCACGAAAGCTTGTACATCACCGATACTCATTGTCCCCGATGCCACACGGAGTCCACCGACAACTGCAATAGCAACGTAGTTGAGATTGCCAAGGAACATGGTCGCTGGTTGAATTGCGCCGGACATGAACTGTGCCGAGTTCGCAGCTTCGTAAAGTTCATCATTGATTTTCTGGAAACGATCTTCAACTTCTTGCTGACGGCCAAAGACTTTGACAATTGCATGGCCCGTAAAAGCCTCTTCAACTAATCCATTGAGTTGACCTGTGTAACGCCACTGCGCAATGAACTTTTCTCGTGAACGCTTGGCGATCTGGGACATGGTGAGCAATGTCAAAGGAATGACGGTGAGGGCGATCAGCGCAAGAACGGGTGAAACCGTGAACATCATGATCACAACACCAATGATTGTGAGGAGTGAAAGCACAAGTTGACTTAAAGACTGCTGCAAGCTTTGAGCAATATTGTCAATGTCATTGGTGACTCGACTGAGGAGGTCACCCCTTGAATGCTTGTCAATGTACCTAAGTGGCAGACGATGGATTTTGGCTTCAACATCGCGCCGCATCTTGAACATGGTTCGTTGAACAACTCCTGCGAGAAGAAAAGATTGTCCGTAGGCAAGTATGTATGAGAGGAGATAAACGCCAATTGCGAGTTCAAGGGTGCGGTGTAATTGCCCGAAGTCAACGCCCGTCACGCCGTTGCTATGCGTCAGGCCGTCAAAAATGATGTCGGTTCCTCGTCCAAGTATTCGTGGACCAGAAACAATCAATGCCACACTGACGACTGCCATGAGCAGAATCAGAAGCACCAACCATGTTTCGCGGCCCATTCGTTGAGCAAGACGTTTTGCGGTCAGGCTGAAATTCTTTGACTTCTCTGCAGGGACACCGACTGAACTCATACGTCCGGCGCGCAACTCCGCAACATTTCCGACTGGTGCTTTATTCTCGGATGATCCAGTTTTGGATGCGTCTGAAGTCATGATTCATCCTCTTCCTCAGATACTTGAGATGCGACAATCTCTTGGTAGGTCGAACAGGTTTGGCTGAGTTGTTGGTGTGTTCCTAGACCCACTATTTGGCCGTCTTCGAGAACCAATATTTGATTGGCATGACGAACAGTTGAAATCCGCTGACCAACGATGACAGCCACCGAGTTTGCAACTTGTGGAATCAGGGCCGATCGCAACTTGGCATCGGTGGTTAGATCAAGCGCCGAAAATGAATCATCAAAGATGTAAACATCAGGCTGGCGAATGACTGCTCGGGCGATAGCTAATCGTTGACGCTGCCCTCCTGAAACATTCGTTCCACCTTGCGCGATATTCGCATTGAGAGAATCGGGCATTTGCCGCACAAAAGTATCGGCTTGAGCAATAGACAATGCATTCCACATCTCGGTATCGGTGGCATCGCTTTTTCCGTACCGCAGATTGCTCGCCACGGAACCCGAAAATAGGTAGGGCTTTTGAGGTACTAAACCAATTCGTGTCCACAGTTCTTCGGGCGACACGTCACGAATATTGACTCCGTTCAGGAGTACTTCTCCTTCAGTTGCGTCAATCAGACGGACGATGAGATTAACCAAGGTGGTTTTTCCTGACCCGGTACTTCCGATGATTGCGAGGCTTTCACCGGCCTTGACACTAAAAGAGATGTTTTGCAATACGGGTTGCGCTGCTCCGGGATATCTGAATCCAACATTTTTGAGTTCAAGTGATGGCAAAGTCTGAATGAGTTGAGTTGGTTCACTGCTGATGACAACAGATGAATCAGTGTCAAGTACTTCTTGGATGCGCTCGGCACTCACTGATGCTCGTGGCCACAAGGCAGCCATAAATGTTGCCATCATGACCGACATCAGGATTTGAGCAAGGTAGGTCAGAAAAGCAACCATTGCCCCAAGATTCATTTTCCCATCGTTGATTCGAGTAGCGCCAAACCACACCACCGCGACACTGGAAAGATTGACGATCAATGTGGCAGTCGGGAACATCAAGCTCATGAGCCGTCCACCGCGAAGTGCAGTGGCTGTGACATCGCTGTTGCCGAGCCGAAACCGCGCGATCTCTTCAGGTTCTCTGACAAATGCGCGGACGACTCGAATGCCAGAAAGTTGTTCGCGAAGGACTTCATTGATGCGGTCAATTCGCTGTTGCATCAAACGAAATGTCGGGACCATCTTGGCGACAACGGTTCCGAGGATCGCGGCGACCAGTGGAACCGAGACAACGATGATCCACGACAACGCAATATCTTGTTGGAGAGCGAGTATGAGACCGCCGATTGCAGTGAACGGTGCTGCAAGTAAAAGTGTGCAGGTCATCAAGACCAACATTTGTACTTGCGTGACATCGTTGGTAATTCGGGTGATCAGTGATGGTGACCCAAAGTGGGCGACTTCTCGGGAGGAGAAGTTATTTACTTGGTGAAAGAGAGCGGCGCGAGTATCCCGTCCAAACCCCATGGCCGCCCGAGAACCGAAGAAGACAGCGGCAACCGACATCACAACTTGGATGAGGGTGACGATCAGCATGATGAGACCGATTCGCCAGATGTATCCCGTATCGCCTTTGGATATCCCCTTATCAATGATGTCCGCGTTAAGAGTCGGGAGGTATAAGCCAGCGACGGACTGAATTGCTTGAAAGACAATGACAATGACGAGCAGATGCCGGTACGGGATCAATTTGTCTTTCAGCAGTCGGGTCAACATCTCAACTTTGTACGGTACAACTATTTTGCATAACGGCACTAGTTCGTGGCCAGGCCAGCAAGGCAATTCGATGACAGGGATAAACTTTCGCCATGCGCACGCGACTTTTGATCCTTGGTGGTCTTTTAGTTGTATCTGCCTGTGGAAGTGTCTCGTCGGCTGCCGAAGAAACGACCACTACTGTGCTCGTAACCACATCGACCTTAACTTCGACGACGACATCAAGCACCACTTCAACGACAACCACAACAACTTTGGCGCCGATTCAAATATCGGGTGAGTTCGCCGATGTAGCAGAAGCGGCCGTATTAGGTCCGTTGCCCGAGAATTTTGCCCTTGGTGCAAAGGCCGCGAGCAAGTCACCTATGTATGACAACGGTTGTCATGCCTCAACGGCAGCGATTGATCCGGTCATTTGTGAGTTCGGTGATCTTGAAAGTGATGTCGTTATCGTTTTTACTGGCGATAGTCATGCGGCTCAGTGGTTTGGCGCGCTGGAAGTTGCCGCCCGAACCAATCACTGGAAATTGGTCTCGATGACGAAGTCTTCATGTCCGGTAGCCGATGTGCCTACCTATCGCCGACGAGACGCACTGCCCGATGGTGAGGAGTTGCTGTATCCCGAATGTGATGAATTCCATAAACGTGCTCATGCGGCTATTCGTGAACTTCAACCTGATTTAGTGATCTTTCCTGTTTTGTCACGCTTTCGTTTGGTGAATAGCGGAGGGATTGCTGCCTTTAGTGCTGGACTAGGGAAGTCAATTTCAGCAGTAGCCGGCGTAGGAACCAAGGTTTTGGTTTTGGGCGAAACACCCAAGACGAATGGCGAAGATATTCCGAGTTGCCTGTCTAAACACAAAAGCGATATTTCAAAATGCGCGAATCCACGGAGCAAAGCGGAGTTTCTTGAGCGCATCAAATACATTTCAGATGCGGCAGCGGAACATTCGGCAATCTATGTGAACCCCGTCGACTGGTTCTGCACCGCAGACCTGTGCCCAGGGGCGATTGCGGGTCGGATCGTTTACCGCGACTACAACCATATTTCAGATCAGTTTGCGCGCTACCGTGCCCCACAGATTGCTGAAGCAATCAAACTGGCATTAATGGGTCCAGATGCCACTTAGGTTCCATTTTTTGGCCACATTGTTTGGTGCTGTGTCATTGAGTTGCACATCTCAGAACCCGTCAGTGCAGACCGCGACATCGACTCCTTCAACTTCTGAGAATCCAATTCAGGTGATGGAACTTATTGCCCCAACGACGTCGCAGCCAATTGCCACAATTTCAACGCAACCAGTTACCGAAGAATTAGAAGTACCTGTTGGAATATGTGATTTCATGACTGAGGGTTCAATGGGATTCAGCAATCAGTCGCCGAACAAGCCGGATTCAGTTGTGCTCATTGGAAAGTCTGATGGGAATCTCCCCATCGTTGCGGAGCGTTGGGGTCCAACCTCGGGTCCGCAGGTCTTGGTGGTCGGTCAGGTTCATGGTGATGAATGTGCTCCAGCTTTTGTCGTCAATGAATTGCGCCAACGACCACCCGAAAATTATGGATTGTGGCTGATTCCGACTTTGAATCCCGAGGGGCACTTCCTTGGTAGGCGAACCAACGGGAGTGGGGTAGATCTCAATCGAGATGGTCTCGCACAAAGCGCACCTGAAACCCAGGCCCTGATGGCCTTGACTGAAATAGTGGCTCCTGACCTCACCGTATATCTGCATTCTCCACTCAATTGGATTGGGTATTTCAATGGTTCGCTCGCCCAGAAATTCGGTTCGCAACTTGTGAGTGCGTTGGGAATGGATGTGTTGTATACATCGGGCTCCAACCCGCCCGAGACTGCATTTCTTTGGCAAGGGCAGAACGCAGTCGTGCCAGGGCAACAATCTGTATTGATTGAGATGCCTTCAATATCAATAAAAGAGGCGCCAGTGGCCCCGAATCGAAGTCCAGAGAGCTTTAGCACGGTTGAGAAGGTGTCAGTATTCGCATCAATAGTCAGAGATACGCTTGACACGGCAATGAAAGAACTTGATTAGAGGAATCAGCATGAATTTCACGATGTACTCAACAAAATGGTGCGGCTACTGTCAGCGACTTAAGCGCGACTTGCGTGATGTCGGAATTGATTTTGAAGAAGTTGATATCGAGCAAGTTCCGGGCGCAGCCGAGCTTGTCGAAAAAGCCAATAACGGAAATCAGACGGTTCCTACTGTCATTTTCAGCGATGGCACCGCGATGACCAACCCGTCACTCGCGAGTATCCGCGAACATTTGGGTGCGTGAACTACTACCGTCCGGCGGTATTGGGATAGATGATTTCTTTGCCCGTGTTCCGGGAGATCAGAGCCGGGTTTGGTGCGAGCAATCCTCGTCGACGTAATTCGGGCATCACACCTTCGCCGACCCAGTAAGCCTCTTCGATATGAGGATGACCCGACAGGATGAACTCGTCAATACCTAGTGAGTGGTATTCCTCAATGCGATCAGCCACTTCGGAGTGATTACCAACAAGTGCAGTCGCAGCTCCGCTACGTACAAGCCCGTAACCAGCCCACAAGTTTGGCGCAATCACCAAGTTTTCTTTCGAGCCTTTATGCAGTGATGCCATACGTTGTTGACCAACCGATGTCGTGCGAGCGAATTGATCTTGTGACTCGGCCATACGATTGTCGTCAACAAGATCAAGAAACCGCTGCGTCTCTTTCCATGCATCATCGGCATGATCTCGGGTGATGGTGTGTAGACGAATACCGAACGTAAGCGTTCGACCTTGATCGGCGGCCAATTGACGCATGCGTGCGATACGCGGAGCAATCATTGATGGTGGTTCGCCCCACATGAGGTACACATCAACATGCTTCGCCGCAATTTGTTCTGCGGCAGCAGAGGCCCCACCGAAATACAACTTTGGTTGCGGGTCAGGGGCTTGACTCACTGTTGCTCCGGCAACTTTGAAATGATCTCCTGCGAAATCAAATGGTTGACCCGACAGCGCGCCTCGCAAAACTGTCATGAACTGATCAGTGCGGGCGTAACGCTGATCATGATCGAGCCAATCACCAAAACGTTGTTGTTCGTCATCGTCTCCGCCCGTCACAACATTAAGTAGCAAACGACCATCGGAGATGCGCTGAAATGTTGCGGCTTTCTGTGCAGCGAGTGTTGGCGTTAATGCATTGGGTCGAAACGCAACTAAGAATTTGAGTCGTTCAGTTTCACGAATAAGCGCTGCTGTCATTAACCAAGCGTCTTCACACGGCGTGCCAGTTGGTGTAAGTACTCCATCAAAACCAAGTTGATCTGCGGCCCGCGCAACTTGGGCGATGTAATCAAGAGTTGGCGGACGAAAGTGGCCATCGGGACCAAAGGGTGTCACTGTACGACTGTCGCCAGACGTGGGAAGAAACCAATGCAGTTTGAGACTCATGAATTGTCTTTCGACTACCGACTATTTGATGTGGCGCTCAAGCCATTCATCAATATCTCGATTTGCTTGTCGTGACACTGCAGTGAAATCACCGAAAGTATCAAAACCATGTGGTGCGCCTGGGTAAACATGTAATTCGGTAACGACTCCTGCATGGCGAAGTCGAACGGCGTAATCGATGTCTTCATCTGAGAATCCATCAAGTGCACCGACTGCAATCAATGTTGGTGGAAGCCCAACGAGGTTGGTAGCTCGCGAAGCTGCTGCATATGGTTCAACATCGGCAGTTCCCTTTTTTGCGCCAAGGTATGCGGTCCATCCGAAGGTGTTTGCTGAAGGCGACCAAATAGGGTCCGACCAAGTGCTTGAAACGGTGATTTGACGATCATCAATCATTGGGTAGATCAAGAGTTGAAAGGCGACTGAGTATTCGCCACGGTCGCGGGCAAGCAGTGCGAGTCCAGCTGCCAAGCCAGCGCCTGCGCTTGCACCACCAATACCGAGACGGTTTGTATCGACACCAAGTTCACCTGCTTGTGCAATCACCCAAGCCAAACCGGCGTAGCAATCGTCGAGTGGAGTTGGGTATGGATGCTCTGGGGCTAACCGATAATCAACCGAGACCCCGACGATGCCGTACTTGTTGCACCAATTGTCGAAACGGGCATCATCCATTTTGTTGTCACCGATGACAAGGCCACCACCGTGCATCCAATACACGCAAGGGCGGGCGTCAGTGACGTTCTTGGGTCGATGGACTCGAACCGT
>JBIKYT010000006.1:0-58159 GCA_044355095.1 Ilumatobacteraceae bacterium | reverse complement strand
TGGCCACAATCAGGTCAAGGTTCTTGCGTTCAAGCTTGCTTTGAGCGTTGGCAACCAAGTCTGACGTCTCGGCAGCAAACCCAACCAGTACCTGACCAGGGCGCTTTGAGGCTCCGAGACCGGCCAAAATATCGGGGGTTGCCTCGAGCACAATCTGCGGGATTCCCCCGTCTTTTTTGATCTTTTGCGCGGCACACGAGACTGGCCGGAAGTCAGCCACCGCCGCACTCATGACCACGACGTCACTCGTCGGCCACACCGCTTCGATCGCGGCCTGCATCTGCGCAGCTGTTTCGACGTTGACAACTTGCACGCCCGAAGGCACAGGTAGCTCAACTGTCGAAATAAGTGTCACATCGGCGCCTCGCGAAGCGGCTTCAGCGGCGACCGCGTACCCCTGCTTGCCACTTGAGCGGTTAGCGATAACTCGCACGGAATCGATGGGTTCACGGGTTCCACCAGCGCTCACGACCACTTTGACTCCGGCGAGATCTTTAGGTCCGAGCACCTGATGCACGGCTGCAACGATCGCATCGGGCGACGCCAAACGACCCTTGCCCGAATCGCCTCCCGCCAAACGTCCGGCTTCGGGTTCAACGATGTGCACACCGCGCGATGCCAGCGTGGCAACATTTTGTTGAATAGCGGGGTGCTCCCACATTTCGGTATGCATAGCCGGACACACGATGACTGGCGCACGCGTGGCAATCAAGACATTGGTCATGAGGTCGGTTGATAAACCGTTGGCGTACGCACCGAGTAAACGAGCAGTCGCAGGAGCAATGAGAACTAAATCGGCCCCTTGACCAAGTTTTGTGTGCGGAATCGGCGAAGCCTCGTCCCACAACGATGTTTGCACGGGTTCGCTCGATAACGCTGACAGTGTGGTTCGGCCAATGAAATGTTCAGCACCTTTGGTCATCACAGGAATGACGTGCGCACCCGCATCTACTAATCGACGGATGACTTCAACGGCTTTGTACGCGGCAATGCCACCACAAACGCCAACAACAATTCGCTTACCGGCCAGATCGGCCATGATCAATCAGGCGTCGCCGGATTCAGCGTCAACAACGCTGTCTTCGATAACTGCTTCAACGACTGCTGCTTCAACTACTTCTTCGCTTGCTGATTCTTGCGAGCTTGCGAACAAAGCGGCGGCATCGGCTTGCGCTGCTTCTTCAGCTTCGCGGCGTTCAGCCATTTCTTCAGCGGACACGCGCACAATTTTGTCGGCGGCAATTTCTTCAAAGCCCATGCTGAGTGGCTTGCGCAATGATGCCACCTGCGGAGGAACAACCTTCGAGCTCACTGAGCCCATCTTGGCGTAGTACTGCTGCAACTCACGGGCACGGCTCGCAGCCAGTGTCACCAAACTGAACTTTGAATCAACTTTGCCGAGAAGAACCTCAAGTTGTGGGGTCATCATTGAGTCGTTGGTTGCGGCCATAGTAGATCTGGTCCTTTGAGAGGGCTAACGCCAAATAGTTCAGCGATTGAGCCTAACCCAATTTGGACCGATTCAGCGCCCTGACTCGGCACGTAAGCGGTTAATCAGGCCCAACATCTCGTCAACGGTCTCGTCGAGATCGTCATTGACGAACGTGTAGTCGGCCAAAGCCAGGCCAACTGGCTCTTCTTCTTCGGCTTTGCGTAAACGTTCAACCACCTTGTGGTCGGGATCGCCCCGACCAATGAGACGCCGGCGTTGCTCATCTCGAGACGGGGGCAAAATAAAGAGCAACACCGACTCGGGGTGGCGCACCTTGACCTGCTGCGCTCCATCGACTTCAATTTCGAGCACGATGTCACGGCCAGACGAGAATTCTGGGACCGGGGTGCCATAGTAGTTACCGAGGAATTCGGTCCACTCTAAAAACCCGTCATTTTGGCGATGCCGTTCAAAGGCTTCGCGAGTAGTGAAAACATACGCCTCATCATGCTCACCTGGCCTCTGTTCGCGGGTTGTCCACGACCGACTGAGGAGCAAAGTGGTATCTCGACGCAACAAGGCATCCACGATGGTGCCTTTGCCAACTCCGCCTGGACCTGAAACGATCACGATCAATGGCTTGATCGGCGAAGAAGCACTCGACGATGAGGCGGGCGGTTGTGCCCGCTCGTTCACTTGGCTAAGTGTTCGAGAAGTGTTTTTTTCTGCTGCGTGCCGAGACCCTGGATTTTGCGATTGTCGGCAATGCCGACTTCTTCCATGATCTTGCGCGCTTTGACCTTGCCCAAACCAGGCAGGCTTTCAAGCATGGCAATGACTTTAAGCTTGCCAACATTGGGGTCAGCAGATTCGAGAGCCGCAGCAACCGTCATGGTGCCCTGCTTGAGCTCGACCTTGATTGCGGCACGCGCAGTCCGAGCTTCGGCCGCCTTGGCGAGGGCTGCAGCACGCTGTTCTGGTGTGAGTATCGGAGGAGTAGCCATGGGCAAACCGTACCTATCACAAGCGTTCAATAGGTGGATACCAGCCCAATTCGTCCGCCTACAACTGGGCTAAACCACCATGATGAGCAAGGCCGGTCAGGCTCCCGATGTCAGACAATCCATGACGAGTGGCCCACTCAGAGAGTTCGGCGGCAATTTTGAAGCAGGCGCGCGGGTCAGCGAAAGTCGCCGTACCTACTTGAACGGCACTGGCCCCCGCCAACATGAGTTCGGCGGCTTCCCAGCCCGATGTCACTCCCCCGACTCCGATGATGGGCAACTCGGGAATGGCGGCATGAACATCAAAGACCGTGCGCACAGCAACTGGGTGAATCGCCCGTCCTGAAATACCCCCACCGCCGTTACCAAGGGCCGGTCTCCCAGTTTCGGGATCGAGCACCATACCAACCACTGTGTTGATCAGGGTCACCGCCTCAGCACCTGCTTCGTGAACGGCGCGCGCCACCGCGATCACTCGATCGGTATTCGGACTGAGCTTGGCCCACAACGGAAGTTCAAGACCCATGCACACGGCCATGACTTCGGCCGACATGTTGATGTCATGGGCGAAAATTCCGTGACCATGCATATTTGGACACGACAAATTGACTTCAACGGCAACGACAGTTGAACGATAAGGCGAACTGCTTAACCCATCTTGCAGAAGTTGGGCCGCTTGTTGATATTCATCAACCGATCGACCCCAAATGCTGACGACTGCAGTTGCGTTTACTTCAGCCATCGCTGGCAAATCGTGTTCGATCCAATGTTGAACCCCAAGTCCTTGCAAACCAACGGCGTTGATCATGCCTTGCGGAATCGGATGAACACGTGGAGCGGGGTTTCCTGCCCACTCGGTCGCCGCAATTGATTTCACAACGACGGCACCAATTGAATTGAGTTCGCCGTAGGCGGCAAGTTCTGCTCCGTGCCCAGCCGTACCTGACGCAGCCATAACCGGATGGGTTAACTCAACTGAACCAACTCGCACCTGTGACATCACGATACAGATCTCATCTTCCGTGATATTCCTGCAGGCTCTTCACTTCAAGAGGATGATCAAGTTGCTCAGCCATGCCTTGAACTGCAGCCAATGCGGCTTCAACTGTTGTCACCGAACTCACCCGATGTACGTTGGCGGCTTTGCGAATTGCTTCGCCATCGGTACGACCACCACGACCTTGTGGTGTGTTGATCACGAAGGAAATTTCGCCACTCGCAATGAGATTGACGGCAGTGATTTTTGAGCCTTCGCTTACCTTGCCAACAACTGCGTCGACCATGTAACCAAAACGACTGAGGTAATCAGCAGTGCCAGGTGTGGCCATGATGCCGAATCCGAGTGCGCGCAATCGCTTGGCGACAACAATGCCCGCGGGCTTATCACCATCGGCCAACGACAAGAACACTGTTCCGCTCGTTGGCAAAACCGTTCCAGCAGCTAACTCTGCTTTGTAGAACGCGCGCCCGAAGGTCACATCGATACCCATGACTTCACCGGTTGAGCGCATTTCCGGTCCGAGCGCAGTGTCAACTTCAGGGAAGCGACTAAATGGCAACACTGCTTCTTTCACCGCAACGGTGTCGGGTGAATCAAGCAGCACTGAACGAGTGAGTAAACCTTCAGTACGCAATTCAGCCAAGGTTGCGCCAAGCATCACGCGCGTCGCCACTTTGGCCAACGGAACTCCGGTTGCTTTGGCCACAAACGGAACCGTACGACTCGCTCGTGGGTTCGCTTCAATGACGTACACATTGGTTCCCGCTACCGCAAACTGCACATTGATCAGTCCACGTACATCGAGCGCAGTCGCAATCGCAGTCGTGTACGACTCAATCACTTCAACGACCCAAGCGGGAAGTGTCTGTGGAGGAATTGCACAAGCAGAGTCACCAGAGTGCACACCGGCTTCCTCAACATGTTCCATGACTCCACCAATGAGAACTTCACCGGTGTGGTCACGAATCGCATCAACGTCAACTTCGGTTGCATCCTCAAGGAATCGATCAATCAAAACTGGACGTTCTGCCGAAAGTCCGCCCTCTTTGCCCAGACTGCCGAACCCAGATAGTTCTGCCATGGCTCGGGTTAAGTGATCGCGATCATGCACGATCTGCATTCCTCGACCACCCAAGACGTAACTCGGCCGCACTAGAACCGGGAATCCGACACGATCCACAATGGTCATGGCTTGCTCAAGAGTGACCGCCGTGCCACCTGGCGGTTGCGGAATGCTGAGTGACTCACACAGTTCATTCCACTTCTCGCGGTCTTCCGCAAGGTCAATCGAAGCCGGCGACGTACCAGCAATGAGATCAACAGGAATTTGACCAGACAATTTCAACGGAGTTTGTCCACCCAAGGAAACAATGACCTTAGGTTTTTTACCACCCGCAGCAGCCGTTTCTGCGGCAATGACATTCAGAACGTCTTCTTTGGTGAGCGGCTCAAAATACAGACGGTCTGACGTGTCGTAGTCAGTTGAAACTGTTTCAGGGTTGCAGTTGACCATGACAGTTTCAAATCCGGCATCACGCAACGCAAATGAGGCGTGAACACAGCAATAGTCGAACTCGATTCCTTGACCAATTCGGTTAGGACCAGAACCCAGAATGATCACTCGTTGGCGATCAGATTCACGGACCTCATTTTCATCTTCGTATGTTGAGTAGTGATATGGCGTCAGCGCCGCAAACTCAGCTGAACATGTGTCAACTGTCTTATACGTAGGAATCACGCCCGCAGATACTCGCGCATCTCGTACTTCTGATTCGGTGCTACCCCAAAGATACGCCAACTGGGCATCGCTGAAACCAACTCGCTTCACGCGCTTCCATGCAGCCTTAGTCATCGCCCATGGACTTGATCCCTTCACAGCATCACGCTCTTCAATGATGATCAACATTTGATCCAAGAACCAAGGATCAACTTTGCAGGCCGTGTGCACATCATCAACTGAAATTCCACGGAACAACAGTTCACCGATGATGAAGATTCGCTCGGGCGTCGGGATGTCAACGAGTCGCATCAACTCCTCAGTCGAAACTTCGGCGAGCTGCTTTTCGGCTGGATCGCAATTGAGACCCATGCGCCCCTGTTCAAGAGAACGCAGCGCCTTCTGCAAACTTTCGGGGAAGGTCCGACCAATCGCCATCACTTCGCCGACACTTTGCATTTGAGTTCCCAGAACTCCACTTGTGCCGGGCAACTTTTCGAAAGCCCAGCGCGGAATCTTGGTGACGACATAATCAATCGTCGGTTCAAAACTGGCCGGCGTTGCCTTGGTGATGTCGTTAGGGATTTCATCAAGGGTGTAACCCACTGCCAACTTTGCCGCAATTTTGGCAATGGGGAATCCAGTTGCCTTTGAAGCCAGCGCACTTGACCGTGAAACTCGAGGATTCATTTCGATCACAACTAATTCACCGTTGGCAGGGTTCACTGCAAACTGCACATTGGAACCACCAGTTTCAACACCAACACGGCGAATACAAGCCAAGGCCGCATCACGCATGATTTGGTATTCAACATCACTCAGTGTTTGCGCGGGCGCAACTGTGATGGAGTCGCCAGTGTGCACACCCATTGGGTCAAAGTTTTCAATTGAACAAATAATGACGCAGTTGTCGGCAGTATCACGCATGACTTCGAGTTCGTATTCTTTCCAACCCGCAATGCTCTTTTCAATCAAGATCTCGCGAATCGGACTGGCATCAAGTCCATTGGCAGCCAAGTGTGCGAACTCTTCGGCAGTCTTGGCAATGCCGGTTCCGCGGCCACCCAAAATGTACGCGGGTCGAATAATGGCGGGAAGTCCGATGGTCTTGATGACTTCAAGTGCATCTTCCATTGAGTGGGCAATTCCACTTTCGGGAACATTCAAACCAATTTCAATCATGGCCTTCTTGAACTTGTCGCGATCTTCCGCCGTCGAAATTGATTCGGCATTCGCACCAATCAGTTCAGGGGTTCCTGGCACTCCTACGAGACCACGTTCAAACAAAGCCATCGCCAAGTTCAGACCGGTTTGTCCGCCAAGTGTAGGAAGAACTGCATCGGGCTTTTCACGCTCGATAATTTTCGCAACAACCTCCCACGTCAGTGGTTCGATGTACGTACGATCAGCAAAATCGGGATCGGTCATGATCGTGGCTGGATTCGAGTTCGCCAAAATAACGCGATAGCCCTCTTCTTTGAGAACGCGACAGGCCTGAGTTCCGGAATAGTCAAACTCGCATGCCTGACCGATCACGATGGGACCAGAGCCGATAATCAAAATTGAATGGATATCAGTGCGCTTGGGCATGTCAGAAGGTTCCGTTCTGCATCAGTTGTGCAAATTGTTCAAAGAGATAGCGACTGTCATGCGGTCCTGGTCCAGCCTCAGGGTGGTACTGCACGCTGAAAGCTGGCGCATCGAGAACGCGCATTCCTTCATTGGTTTGATCGTTGAGGTTGAGGTGCGTCACTGCTACTCGCCCACCCAAACTTTCGGAATCGACACAGAAGTTGTGGTTTTGACTCGTGATCTCCACATGACCAGATGCGAGATGCTGCACCGGATGATTTCCACCATGATGTCCGAATGGCAACTTGTATGTTGATCCGCCCAGCGCACGACTTAACAATTGATGGCCCAGACAGATGCCGAACAGTGGCACCTGTCCAACCAATTCGCGGATTGCGTCAACCGCGTAAGGAACAGCGGCCGGGTCTCCTGGACCGTTTGATAGGAACACTCCGTGAGGCTGACGAGCCAATACTTCAGCGGCTGTCGTTGACGCCGGAACAACTTCAATCGTGGCGATCTCGGATAGGCAACGCAAGATGGTGGTTTTGATACCAAAGTCGTACGCCACAACTTTCAGTGGGCCATTGCCGAATGAGTACGACTTATCAGTCGTCACGGTCGCAACGAGATCAACTCCGTCGGTTCCTTTTTCGGCTTGAGCTGCGGCCAGTAGTGCACTGTGTGACGCCGTCCCGAAAGCTCCCGGCATCGCTCCAGTGTCACGCAAAATTCGCGTCAAACGTCGCGTGTCAATGCCGGCGATTCCGGCAATAGCGCTCTTCTTCAACAACTCATTGAGACTTTGTTCGGCCCGATAGTTGCTATGACGACGGGCCAGATCACGAACGATGACGCCGCGGCAATAGGGCCGACGAGATTCATCATCAGCAACGTTCGCTCCGTAATTACCGATGTGGGGATAGGTGAATGTGATGATCTGTCCGGCATAACTCGGGTCAGTCACCACCTCTTGGTAGCCACTTAACACGGTGTTAAAAACGACTTCGCCCGTCGATATGCCCGATGGCGCATCAGCGCCGATGGCTTCACCTTCAAAAACACTTCCATCAGCGAGAACTAACGCCGCTTCACGAATTGTCATCATCATCCCTGTTCTGCATAATTATGCACTCTAGTGTATTATTAGTGTTTCGCCACATCATCGTTGGGCCACCCCATCACGGACCACGAGTTGGCCCGCAAAGATCGTGTGTCGCACTTGTCCGCGCACCTTTCGGCCGTGGTACGGCGTGTTTTTGCTCTTGCTTGCCACCACTTCTCGATCTACCACCCATTCCGAAGTCGGATCAAAGATCGCAATGTTGGCGGGTTCGCCGACAGCAATGGGGCGACCATGGCGATCGCCGATTCCGGCAATGCGGGCCGGATTCCAACTCAGCGCCGCGAGAACTGCCTGAATTTCCATATCTAATTCCGACAAAGACAGAGCCAATGCGGTCTCAAGTCCAAGCATTCCTGGTGGGGCCTGATCAAGGGGCTGTTCTTTGAGATGACTCGCATGCGGGGCATGGTCGGTAGCAATCGCGTCAATCGTTCCGTCACGCAAACCCTCTTTGAGAGCAGCGATATCAGCGGGCGTTCGCAACGGTGGGTTCACTTTAAAAACTGGATCAAAACTGCGAAGAGCCTCATCAGTCAAAGTGAAGTGGTGCGGAGTCGCCTCAGCGGTGACTGGCAATCCTTCGGCCTTGGCCTGGCGCACCATTTCAACACTGCGTTCTGTCGACAAGTGCAAGAAGTGAATCCGCGATCCGGTCAGGCGGACAAGTTCAATGTCTCGATGAACCATCAGTTCTTCGGCGAGTGCTGGCCAACCGGGTAAACCGAGATGACTACAGCATGATCCCTCGTGCATGACTGCACCGGCGGTCAAACTGCTCACTTCGCAATGTTGCGCGAGTGTGATATCGAGATCGCGAGCATATTCAAGCGCTCGGCGCATAAGCAATGGATCTTGCACACCATTGCCATCATCAGTAAACAATGTGACTCCGGCATCGCGCAGCTCGCTATACGGCGCCAACGCTTGTCCAGCGCGCCCGACTGTTATGCAACCTGACGGAACAACTTCGCACAGCCCTGCGCGCGCTCCTTGTGATCGCACAAACTCCACAACAATTCGTGAATCTTGAGAAGGTTCGGTATTGGGCATTGCGACTACCGCAGTAAACCCACCCAAAGCAGCGGCCCTACTTCCAGTTTCGACGGTTTCAGATTCTTCGCGACCTGGTTCACGCAAATGCACATGCAGATCAACAAAACCAGGCGAAACAATGCAACCCGTTGCATCGAGATCGAAATCTGCTTTTGGCAAGTTCGACCCAGCTTCTACGACTTCAGCAATCACTCCACCCGATACATGAACATCGGCCAGACGACCTTGTGCGTCAGTCGTTTCATCAAGAATCCGGCCCCCACGAATATTGATCGTCTGCTCTTCCCTCATGACACCACTCCTGCTCCGGTTTCGGATCCACCTAAAACATCAAACAAAACCGCCATGCGTACCGAGACACCATTGGCGACCTGTTGCGTGATCAAGTTGTTTGGCAGCGATGCTGGGTCAATCAACATTTCAACGCCACGATTCATCGGGCCCGGATGCATCAACAATGCGTCTTGTGACAACATTTGTGCCCGACGATCATCAAGACCGAAACGAGCCGAATACTCCCCCAAGTTCGGCACCAAAGCCTCATTCATTCGTTCACGTTGCATACGCAGCATGTAGAGAACGTCAAGCTCGCTGATGACATCATCAAGTGACGACGAAACCTCAACTGGCCAACCTTCAATTTCTGGTGGCAGCAACGTACGCGGCGCAACAACAACCACTTTGGCACCGAGGGCAGTGAACGCTTGGATATCACTGCGAGCAACGCGACTGTGGCGAATATCGCCAACTATTCCGATCGTCAGACCACTGAGGCAATCAACACTTGGAGTTCGTTCAAGTGTTGACATGATCGTAAAACTGTCAAGTAATGCTTGAGTCGGATGCTGATGCCATCCATCACCCGCATTAATGATAGATGCATCCGTCCAATCGCTCAGTTGCCAAGGAATTCCGCTTGTTTTGTGACGCACAACGAAAGCAGCAACGCCCATCGCACTTACTGTCTCAATGGTGTCTTTGAGACTCTCACCCTTATTCACACTTGAAGTCGACACGCTAAACGTCATCGTGTCTGCCGACAAACGCTTAGCAGCAGTTTCAAAACTGATACGGGTACGAGTCGAGTCTTCAAAAAACAGACTCACAACGGTGCGGCCATTGAGCGCCGGAACCTTGGGCACGGGGCGTCGATTGACCTCGGCCATATGCGTGGCCAAACCCAAGATTCGCACGATTCCATCGACTCCTAATTCAGGAATACTGCGCAGATGCTTCACGGGTTCGCCCTTTTCGACAACGTCACACCGTCGGGTTGCACCTGCACGTCTTCGTCACGGCCAGTCGGAAGGTTTTTGCCAACATAATCCGGCCGAATCGGTAATTCACGGTGACCGCGATCGATCATGACTGCCAATTGCACCGACGAGGGGCGTCCATACTGGTTCAACGCGTCAAGTGCGGCGCGAACAGTGCGACCGGTAAATAGAACGTCGTCGACGAGGACAACTTTTGATCCAGTGAGATCTGTTGGAATTTCAGTCACCGCCACGGGAGTCACCGGCCGCAAATTGATGTCATCGCGAAACAGTGAGACGTCTAACTTTCCGAGCGGGATAGGCCGACTGGTTTCGCCTTCAATCTGATTGATGGTGGCCACGAGACGTTCGGCCAACCAGACACCACCTCGTTGCAAACCAACGATGATGATTCCATCAAGACCACGATTGCGTTCAATAATTTCGTGAGCAATACGAGTGATTGCACGATTCACATCGGCTAGTCCAAGAACCTGCACCAGGTTCGACGTAGCAGTCTGAGATGTGTCTGGGTGAGAACCCGAAAAAAGTGTCATGTTGTCCTCCGTATGAGCCTCACGGGACTCACTTCACGGTTGGACCTACCCTAGCAGGTCATTGTTCGCCGCGACAGCGCTCAAGCACCTCTTGAAGGTCGGCTGGTAACTCGGAGGTGAATTCAAGTGGTTCGCCCGTCAACGGGTGGTCGAATACCAAACGCCCAGCGTGCAAGAACGGTCGCCCGATCACCAGAGGCATCCGCGCCCCACCGTATTGCGGGTCACCGACAACTGAGTGACCCGTTGCTTGAAGGTGGACTCTGATCTGATGCGTGCGTCCAGTTTCAAGTTCACACGCAACCAAGGAAACATCAGGATCTGCCATCGTTTCTAGAACTTCGTAATTGGTACGTGCTGGTTTGCCGCTCGCGACCACCGCCATACACAACGGGTTACGAGGATCGCGTCCGATCGGTGCATCAATTGTTCCGACGGGCGCTGAGGGGTGACCCCAGACCAAAGCGGTGTAATGACGCTTGACCTCGCGCAATGACATCATCGCAACAAGTTCTTCATACGCCTCTTGGGTTCGAGCGACGATCAACAAGCCGGTCGTTCCGATATCAAGTCGATGCACAATTCCGGGACGGTGTTCTTCGCCGACTCCAGCAATTTCAGGAAACCGAGCGAGAAGACCATTAACTAACGTGTGGTCGTTGTTGCCAGCACCTGGGTGCACAACGACTCCAGCGGACTTATTGACCACGATGATGTGCTCATCTGAATACACGACATCAACCACAACTGTTGGATCTGGTCCCGGCAATACAGGTTGAGGAATTTTAGAAATGTCAACGGCAACGATCTGTCCAACCTTCAAGCGGACTTTCCCAGTTGGGGCAACCACTCCATCCAGTTCCACGGCACCGTTAGCAATCGTTGTCGTTGCGTCCGCGCGGCTGATTTCGGCCATCAAAGACACGATCCTGTCAAGTCGCTCACCGGCTAACGAATCAGGTATTTCCTCGGTGATGATCTCAGACATGGTCGACTTTCGGTTGGAAAAACAGATAGCTCACGATGAGCAGTCCCCCGCCAACATTGACGCACATATCGGCGATGTTGAATATCGGAAACCACTGGAAGTCAATGAAATCAACGACCCTGCCATGCAACCACGCGTCTTCACGAAAAAGACGGTCGACGATGTTGCCCATGGCACCACCAACGATGAGACCAATTGCGACCACTGACAACTTGCCCGATGCTTGCCGCAACGAAAGAAGCAAAAAGACGACGACGACGACGGCAATGACTCCGATAAACGGACCCAAACCCTGACCACTGCCAAAGGCCATGCCACTATTAAAAGCCAAATTGAATTGCAGGGTCCACAACACATGGACGGTGTGCCCGTCATTGAGTTGCGAAACCGCCCAATGTTTGCTGAGTTGATCTAAACCGACAACAACTGCCGCGACCAACAACGACAGACTTGGAATTCTGCGCTGACTTTGAGTCACTTATCTCCAGCCGACTCGTTCTTCAACGAGTTCAATTGCCCACGGAATAACTTCGAGGCGCTCTCGCGGAATCGGGCGGGTTGAAACGGTGCTGTAGCCATAGTCGCCAGTTTCGATGCGCAAAAGTGCACCATCAATTTCTTCGATGGTCTGACGCGCCTGATCGGACAAAACGCGATCTCGCTCACGTTCAACGGCCATGGTGTCACCTTCGCCACCATCTTCGTCGAATTGATCGTCGCCCATGCCGGCTTCTTCAATGAGCTTTTCTAATTCGTTCTCAAGGCTGACTGCACGACCCAACAAACGATCACGCTGTTCAATCAACAAAGCCCGCTGACTACGAAGGAATGTCAAGTCAAAATCTTTGTTGGCAATGATTCCGTCTTTTGACACAGCCTTCTTGCCGGGAACAGGTGGCTTGACAAAAACTGGCTTGGCTACTTTCTTGGGAGCGGGAGGAGCCTTGACCGGGGCCGGAGCAACTGGTGCGACTGGCTTTGCAGTTACAGGCTTTGCAGGTATTGGCTTCTTGGCTGGAGCAGGCGCCTTAACTGGAGCGGCCTTTTTCGCAGGAGCGGCTTTCTTGGCGGGCGCGGCTTTCTTCGCCGGAGCAGCCTTCTTGGCTGGAGTTACTTTCTTGGCGGGAGCGGCTTTCTTCGCAGGAGCAGCCTTCTTCGCCGGAGCAGCCTTCTTGGCTGGAGTTACTTTCTTCGCCGGAGCAGCCTTTTTTGCAGAAGCGGCCTTCTTCGCAGGAGCAGCCTTCTTCGCAGGAGTTGCTTTCTTGGCGGGCGCGGCCTTCTTCGCCGGAGCAGCCTTCTTGGCTGGAGTTGCTTTCTTCGCAGGTGCAGCCTTCTTGGCCGGAGCTTTTTGAGCAGTCGACTTCTTGGCAGGAGCAGGCTTCTTAACCGTTTTGCTAGCCATCGCTTATGTCCTTTTCACTCGTGTGGTTGGGCAGGATACCTGCAAATCGACCTATCTCGGGGGCATATCTATACGAACAACACCGATATATATGTCCTCGTCATCCAAAATGGCGTTCATAGCCCCCTGCCCCCATTGGACAGATTGAGCCAAAGTTTCACTCGCTAGTTCGTCAATAAATGGCTGAATCTGGCGCCGTACCGATTCAGACACACCGAGCGTGATTTCGATACGGTCACTGACTTCAAGACCAGCTTCGCGACGAGCCTGTTGGACTAATCGAATGAGATCTCGCGCTGTACCTTCAGCCGCAAGTTCAGGGGTGACCTCAATATCAAGTGTCACCATTCCGAGGCCATCACCTAACGCACTACTTGCCGCACCTTCCGCCGCAACCATTTTGAGGGTGTACTCACCCGCAAAAAGTTCAATATCTCCGGCAAAAACCTGTTCGCCCTCTTGACGCCAATTACCCGATTTAACGGCTTTGATGACATCTTGGGTTCTACCGCCAAGTCGCGGTCCAAGAGCCCCCGGAATCACCTGTAAAACAGCCGCGGCTGCCCCTGATACTTCGGTCCCTAGGGTCACTTTTTTAACGTTGACCTCATCAGCGATGATGTCAACGAACGACGACAACTCAGCCGAATCGGGATGTGAAACTGCAAGCTCACTCAACGGAAGACGAACGCGACGACTGTGGGCTTTACGAATCGACAATGCTACCGAACACACTTCTCGAACTCGGTCCATCGAGCGAACCAATTCAACATCATGTGGCAAGGCCGTGTTCGTCGGCCAGTCAGTGAGGTGGACCGAACGACCTCCGGTCAAGCCTGTATAAATGGTGTCTGACAAAAGCGGCAATAACGGTGCGGAGACTCGACACAAAACTTCGAGAACTGTATGCAGCGTGTCGATTGCGTCTTGATCGCCTTCCCAGAAACGATCGCGTGAACGACGGATGTACCAGTTGGTCAAGACATCTAAGAAGTCACGAACGCCCGAGCATGCTGAAAAGAGATCGTATGCATCAAGATCATGCGTGACTCGTTCGACCATTTGTGCCGATTTGGCCAAAATATAACGGTCAAGAATGTTCGTTGAATCAGTGCGGAAAGTTCCTGACACGCCTTCGGCATTGGCGTACAAACTCAAGAAATACCAGGAGTTCCACATTGGTAAAAGAACCTGTCGAACAGTTTCACGAATTCCTGATTCGGTAACCGAGAAGTCCGAGCCCCGCAAAATAGCTGATGACAACAAATACCAGCGCATTGCGTCAGCGCCGTAGGTGTCAAAGACAACCATTGGGTCGGGATAGTTGCGCAAACTCTTGGACATTTTCTGCCCATCGTCACCGAGGACAATGCCGTGACTCACGCAAGTTGAAAAAGCCGGACGATCAAACAATGCAGTAGCAAGAACATGCAATGTGTAGAACCAACCACGTGTTTGGCCGATGTACTCAACAATGAAGTCACCGGGGTAATGCTGTTCAAACCACGTCGTATTCTCAAATGGATAGTGCACTTGAGCGAACGGCATTGATCCACTCTCAAACCAGCAGTCAAGAACTTCTGGCACTCGACGCATCATCGACTGACCAGTCGGATCATCAGGATTAGGACGCACGAGATCATCAACAACTGGACGATGCAGATCAGTCACTGTCACACCAAAGTCGCGTTCAATTTCGGCGATACTTCCGTACACGTCGAGACGCGGATACATGGGGTCGTCGCTCTTCCAGACGGGAATGGGCGAACCCCAGAAGCGATTTCGACTAATTGACCAATCGCGCGCATTGGCGAGCCATTTACCGAATGAACCCTCTTTGAGATGTTCAGGAACCCAAGTGATCTGTTGGTTAAGTTCAAGCATGCGAGCTTTAATCGCGGTGACTTCGACAAACCACGACGAAATCGCGCGATACACCAAAGGTTCGGCACAGCGCCAGCAGTGCGGATACGAGTGATCGTAACTGTCGTGTCGAATGACAACGCCAGTCTGCTTCAGGTGCTTAATGACTAACGGATTCGCTTCAAAAACATGAATTCCGACCCAGTCGGAAACTTCCGCGGTGTAGCAACCGTGGCTGTCCATCGGACAAATAGTTTCAATTCCGGCCGCGAGACAAGCGATCTGGTCATCTTCACCAAATCCAGGAGCCATGTGCACGACGCCGGTTCCGTCCTCGGTCGTCACGAACTCGGCACCAAGTACTTGGAATGCTGAAGGTGTATCCGAGAAGTAATCAAAGAGTGGCGTATAGGTGCGTCCGATCAACTCAGAGCCCTTCAAGGTCCCAACTCGTACCGCATCACCAAGTTCGCGTTCATATGAAGCTAGGCGAGCTTCAGCCAAAATGATTTTCTCGCCATTCAATTCCACGACTGCGTAGTCGATGTCAGGATTAACCGCCAATGCCAAGTTTGACGGCAGTGTCCATGGCGTCGTCGTCCACGCCAAAATCTTTTCGCCAGTTGACAACGAAAACTTTACGGTCAGTGCGGGGTCTTGACGATCGCGATAGACATCATCCATTCGCGTTTCGGTATTGCTCAACGGGGTTTCACAACGCCAGCAATACGCCAAAACTCGAAAGCCCTCATAAATCAATCCTTTGTCATGCAAAGTCTTGAATGCCCACATAACACTTTCCATGTACGGAAGGTCGAGGGTCTTGTAGTCGTTTTCAAAATCAACCCAGCGGGCCTGACGATTGACATAGCGTTCCCATTCGTTGGTGTAACGCAACACACTGGTTCGGCAATAGTCATTGAATTTTTCAATTCCGAATTCGGTGACTTCAGGGTGACCAGAGATTCCTAATTGCTTTTCAGCTTCAACCTCTGCGGGTAAACCATGACAGTCCCAACCGAATCGTCGATCTACCCGTTCACCCTTCATGGTGCGATAACGCGGAATCGCATCTTTCACAAAGCCAGTTAACAAATGTCCGTAGTGCGGTAATCCGTTGGCGAATGGCGGGCCATCGTAGAAGACAAATTCATTGGCACCATCAGCACCGGCCGAACGCTGATTGACCGATTCTTCAAAGGTGCGCTCAAGCTTCCACCGATCTAGGACGGTCGCTTCAATCGCTGGAAATGATGGCTGAGATTCAACGGGTGGATAACGGCGCTCGGTCATAATTAGTCAGTCTCAATCAGAAAATCAACGATTGAGCAAGGATATCGGCACTAAGCCAATGCATTACCGAGTATCTGCAACGCAATCAGAAGAAGCATCGGAGACAAATCCAAGCCACCCATTGATGGCAAGGCCCGCCGAATTGGGGCCAAAACCGGCTCGGTCATCTTGTACAACCACGATTGAACTGAGGCCATTGGGCTTTGCGATGATGACGGCGGGAACCACGACATCACAACTCGCAACAGAAGTACGAGGGTATACAGATTGATTAACGTCCCGAGCATGGTCACGACCTCAGTATTCGGGATTCGCAGCGCGCGTATCTGGCTTCAAGAGATAGACGCCACGAGCAACTTTTTCAATCTTGCCATGCAGTGCATAACACAGACCGCTTGAAAAATCGATCATGCGACGGGCCACTTCATCGTCGCATCCTTCGGTATTCAAAATCACTGGGTTTCCATCGCGGAAACGATTGGCCACTTCTTGAATGTCATTAAAGCGAATGGCCTTCACTGTGTGGGTTTCACCTTGCACTGGTCCCCCCAAAGTTCGAACAGAAGATCCCTGACGTGCCGAAATTGGACGAGGCTGCACTGACGAATCGTCAAACTGTGGACGACGCGGTGTCGGGACCGGGTCGGTGTCGCGGGGCGACACTTGGCGTGCAACGGGTCGCGAGTCGTCGAAACCACCCCGAGGATCGGCAGTACGCGAAACGCCGCCCGAACGATCGGCCTGATCGTGGTCGTCGTAATCGTCGTACGCATCGTCCTCACCGAGGCCGAGGTAGTCCATCGCTCGTCTAAAAATTGACATCACGGAAAGAATAGTCGCTATTGATGGGCCATGGGTGGACGGTCACCAAAGATGGCCGACCCGATTCGAACCATGGTTGAGCCACACTCGATGGCCAGTTCAAGGTCGGCGGTCATGCCCATCGACACCTCGGGGACGCCCAATTCATTGGCCAGTCGAGCCGTCGTCTCAAAAGCCCGTCGAGTGATCGCGATATCTCCATTCGTTGGTCCAACTGTCATCAATCCGACAACTTCAAGACCAAGGTCTACCGCACGGGAATAAAGCTCGCCCAGCCCACTGACTTCACAACCACCTTTGTCTGCTTCACCGGTCGCATTGACCTGCAACATGATTCGTGATTGCGGGGCCCGACGCGCAATTTCATCAACGATTGAACCACGATCAACTGATTGCCAAACATCAACGATCGGACTCAACGAACGTACCTTATTGGACTGCAAACGACCGATGAAATGAACTTCGGGCCGATGGACTGAATCGACTCCCGGCCATTTTTCAAGTAGATCTTGCGCGTAATTTTCACCGATCATTGAACAACCGGCGACCATCACTGCGTTCACAGCACTAGCGGGAAATGTTTTTGTCACCGCAACAACTCGAACTCGTTCGCCGCCATATTTATGCACACGGTTCACGATCAATTCATAATTTTCTTTGATTCGCTGAGCAGCAAAAGTCTCATCATGACTATTCATGACGTTCTCCGTATCATGTTGATCGCCGTATCATGTTGTTCGCCATGCTCCGACGATCTGTCGTTCTCGTTCGCCACGGACACGGTGTGAAAAATACTGTTCTGCTCGGCAACCCGTGCATTCTCCGAGTTCAGTGAGGGGAATGTCATGAGACGTGAAAAAACTGCGAATGCACGCGGCCACGTTCAATGCTGGGCGACCGAATTGGTCAACGCCGCGAGCATTTGATCCGAACAGGTCAGCCATCACGCGTAAGTCAGATTCGCCGAATTCATAACAACATTGTCCAATATGCGGGCCGACGAAACCGTGAATGGCGACATCATCATGTGTGCGCATGAGGGCATGAGCATGCGCCAACACCCCATCACGAAGGCCTTTCCAACCAGCGTGCACGGCAACGAGTGAATGTTCACCAATCAGAAAAACTGGGGCGCAGTCACCAACCCAAATCCCAAGGACCGCGTTATCCACATCGGTTCCGATGACATCACCAATCTCACCGTCGCGTGACCCCGGAGTTTCAACCCACTGCGAGTCCGACCCGTGAACCTCGTTTAATTGCGTCCAGGGCAAAGCAACTAACTCTTGACGACGTGAACTCAGCAATGTCCCATTGACAACATCGCTATTGAAATCGCCATCGGATCGATGGGAGACCACAAAACTGACTGTCAAAATACCAGGAAGTTGGACGAAAGCGGGCATGGGCCCGCAATCTCACTTCAGGAACGACGGGACATCGAAGTCGTCATCACCGTCGTCGGTTGACACGGGATCAGACGCAAAAATGTCCTTCGCTGGAGCAGCAGGGCGTGCCGTTCCACCAGTTTGATTTGGACGGGCAGCTGGACGGCCAGTCGGGCGAACCTGCGGAGCGCCATCCCATCGATCAAAACCAGCGGCTATCACTGTCACGCGCACTTCATCACCCATGTCATCATTGATGACGGTTCCGAAAATGATGTTTGCATCTTGATGAGCAATGCCATGAATAATCTCGGCGGCCTCGTTCATTTCCATCAACGTCATCGTTGATGGGCCGGTGACATTGAGCAGGACACCGCGAGCACCTTCGATTGATGCCTCCAGCAAATTGCTTGAAAGCGCTTTCAAAGCAGCATCACGGGCACGACTATCACCACTCGCAGATCCAATACCCATCAATGCTGAACCAGCGTTCTGCAGCGTCATCTTGACGTCAGCAAAGTCGGTGTTGATCAAACCAGGATTCGTGATCAATTCGGAAATTCCAGAAACACCGCTGTACAGAACCTCATCGGCTCGAGCGAAAGCCTCCATGACGGTATCTCGCGCATCAACAACTGATAACAACCGATCGTTAGGAACAACAATCAAGGTGTCAACTTTTTCCTTGAGCTTGGCGATACCCGCATCGGCTTGCACTGCACGACGACGACCTTCAAACGAGAAGGGACGGGTAACGATACCGATAGTGAGCGCTCCAGCAGCCTTGGCAATTTCTGCCACGACTGGCGCGGCACCCGTTCCGGTACCTCCGCCTTCACCGGCTGCGATGAAAACCATGTCGGCGCCTTTCAGCGCGTCTTCGATTTCATCGCGGTGAGCTTCAGCGGCCTGGCGACCAACTTCCGGGTCACTTCCAGCGCCAAGACCACGAGTCAACTCGCGACCCACATCAAGCTTGAGCTCGGCGTCACTCGTCATCAAAGCCTGAATGTCGGTGTTGATCGCTATAAATTCGACCCCACGTAGATTTCGCTCGATCATTCGGTTAATTGCGTTGACGCCACCGCCACCGACGCCAACAACCTTGATCTGGCAGATGTAATTGTTTTGTCCACCAACCATGTCGGGAGACTCCTCTTTTCGGGTGTCGGCAAGCCGACGTTGAGTTGAAAATAACCAGTAATTCGGTGATTAGTCTCGCACTTCCGAATCGCTAATGGGGGGATACCCCCGTCAGCGAACGCTCGGTTGTCCGCTAGATACGTCGATCACGGCGTAGCGATTAGTCCCTTGCCGCTTAATTTCGTTCACAACGGCGACGAGTTTCACCTGAAAATCATCGGGACGACCAAAAATGACCTCAACATCGTTCGTGAGTGAAAGCGATACCTCACCCTCTGGGCTGACGGTGAGCGACAGCAGTCGGATACGAAGATCGCTTGGCAAGGCGTTGATCAACTCGGCAGCACCGAGTAACGGCTGTTCAGTCATTTGCCCAGCAGAAAGATTTGGTCCAGTGCCAATAATTCGGATGTAATCAGTTGGGTCGCCCTCAATGACGTCAAGCACTCGCCCATCACGATCAATCACCCGGTTGAATCCATCCACGGCGCGAAAGAAGGCAATGGGGGTACGTTCAACAACTTCAATTGATACTCGCGCTGGCAGATGCATTGAAACTCGGGCCAGTCGGACCCAAGGAATTGCCAAAAGTTTTGTCTCAGCCACGTCAAGGTCAACAGTCAAGATGGGTTCGCCGTCAATACTGTCGACGATTGCCGCGATCTGCTGAGGGTCGGCATAGACCACTCCTTCAACATCTACTTGTCTGACCGAAAGAATTGGACTCGTCAACAACAACAAAATCATGATGACCGCAGCCACAACGAGTCCCACCACCGTAAACCAGCGCAAACGTCGCCGACCTTCTTGTCGTTGAACTGCAATTCGGCGTAACCGAAAACGTGAAGCACCGTTATCGGATTGACGAGGAATTTTCCGATCAATCACTTCAGAGTCATCAGAGATAACGACCCTTTTCTTTCCGGAGCTGTCAACTTTGGTTTGCGGAGTCTTTTTCACGCTCGCCAAATCATCGGTTGCGTCAAAATCTTGGGGCCGAACCTTTTGGCTGAGTCGCCTCAGAATTGAAAACTTGTCACTCATCAGAACCTCTGGTACTTATCTCGTGTGCCCAACCGATCAAACGAACTTCGGAACGAAGGTTGAATCCAAATTTTTGTTGCACGACTGCTTGGACATGATCCATAACTGCAACAACGTCACTCGCTCGACCACCTGGGTCCGCCTGAATAAAGTTTGCGTGTTTCACGGACACCTCAGCTGAGCCAATACGAAAACCCCGCAGTCCGCATTGATCAATCAACTCACCAGCCGCGATTTCGCCAGGGACGGGATTCACAAATACTGAACCCGCATTTTGCCCGCCGGGTTGATTTTCGCGACGCCACTTCACAATGTCGTCAATAATGCCGAGCGCTACATTGCTGTCGCCCCACGTCAACTGGAAAGTTGCGTCAATGATCACATCATCATCCGGAATTGCCGATCCTCGAAAACGCAAACAAAATTCCGCCTTCTCAATGTCACGAACTTCTCCAGATCGGCACGAAAAGACTCGCGCACTCACCAAAGACTCAGCGATATCTGAACCGTGGCCCCCGGCATTCATTTTGATTGCCCCGCCAACAGTTCCGGGCACGCCAACTGCCCATTCAAATCCGCGCAGTCCAGCGACGGCTGTACGGCGGGCCATCACTGGAAGCGCTACCGCCGAGCCAGCGATCACAACGCTGTTTTGATTTTGCTCTGGTAGTACTAGTTGTTGCGCAAAATCACCGAGTTGCACGACTACTCCGGCAAATTCTGAATCGGCAAAAAGGCTGTTGCTCCCCCGACCAAGGACCACCAATGGCGTCGACGAATCGCCCGCAATTTGAGCGACCCTCATCAAGCTCTCCACATCATCAACCCGACAAAACAAGGCTGCTGTTCCGCCAACTTTGTAAGTCGTTAGCGACGCCACTGGATAATGGCGTTGACCCAATTCGCCAAGCGCTTCGGCTACTTCATCAATAGACGAGTTCATATCGCTGCTCCATCGGACCGCAACGAGACTAATTCCTGGGGCAAATACTCAATATCGCCACAGCCCATTGAAATACAAACATCTCGAGGTTGAACAAGTTGATTCACGAATTCGGCGAGCGAGTCGCGCTCGGCATGCCAAAACACCTGAGCGTGCGGGTGCGCTTGCAACACCGCCTCAACTACTAGACGACCAGTAATTCCCTCAATCTTTTGTGTGCCAGAAGCGTAAATGTCAGTAATGACCACTACATCAGCATCAACAAATGCATTGACATATTCGTGAGACATCACTGCCATACGGTTGTAGCGGTTCGGCTGAAAGACAGCAACAACTCTTTCCCAATGATCATCGCTTGTCTTTGCAGCCGACATTACAGCGGCGATTTCACGCGGCAAGTGTGCATAATCATCAACAAAAGTGATGCCATCCACCTCACCAATGATTTCGAACCGACGTCCAACTCCCCCAAACTTAGCCACTGCCGAAACAGCCACTTGAGGATCAATGCCACAACTCACCGCCATCGCAATTGCGGCGGTCACGTTCAAGACATTGTGTCGGCCACGTAATGACATCTGAACAGTCATGTCGACCACAGCGGACGTTTCGTCGGTTTTGGAAATAGCGAAACTCGTGAGACCGTTGCTTGACTCAACAGAGTGGCAACGGAATTGAGCGTCGTCTGAAAAACCATATGTCACGCACTGTTGTGGTCTGACCAAACCAGCAATAGTCGGATCATCAACACACATCACGACTGGCCCATCAATTCCGAGAACATACTTCTGAAAACTGTTGGTAATTCCCTGAAGATCTCCGTAGTGATCAAGGTGATCAGAATCAATGTTGGTCAGAATTGTCGCCGAAAGCGGTAACTCAAGGTGAGTTCCATCACTCTCGTCTGCTTCAACAATTGTCCACTCTGCACCAGTCCAACGAGCACCGACTCCCTCGTCGAGCAATTCTCCTCCGACGACAAAATTGGGATCTAAACCTGCTTCGGTAAAAATACGTACGAGTAGCGATGTCGTCGTTGTCTTGCCATGCGTTCCTGCAACTCCGATTGATGGACTCATCGCACAGATTGACGCCAGCATCGCGGCGCGATTAAGAACGGGCACACGACTTTGTTCAGATTTGACTAACTCGATGTTTGTGCGGGGTATCGCAGTTGAGGCAGTTACCGCGTCGCAATCATGTACGACTGAGCTGTCGTGACCGATGTTGACTCGGATGCCCAATTCAACAAGCCGTTCAATCAGTTCTGAACTCTTGATATCGCTCCCTGAAACCTCGTGACCCATTTGAGCCAGACAAGTAGCAATCGCACTCATTCCCGGGCCACCTACGCCAACGACATGCAGTCGGAGGCGACGGCGCAGATCAAGAGTGCCGTTCATGCAACGTGCCTATTCGCGACATCTTTGATGACCTCAGCAATTTTCCCTTGGCGATTGACAGCGCCCATTTCATAAGCCTGATGGGAGATCTTCTCAAGTTCGTCTGGATGCGCTCGAAGATTCACAATGATCTTCACCAACGTGCTTGCGACATCTTCTTCATTTACCAAAATTGCGGCGCCATCGTCAGAGAGATATCGAACATTCGCGGATTGGTGATCATCAGCCGCATCTTTCCATGGAATCAAAATTGCAGGCACCCCAGTCGTCGCGACGTCGGCAATCGTGCCCGCTCCGCCGCGCCCGATCAACACATCGACTCCGGCGTAAATATCGGCCATGTTGTCCTCGTAGGCCACGACTTGGTAGGTGATGGCGGCATCGGCATCAACAATTGGACTTGAATACGATTTCATGAAGCGCGGACCCACAACATGTCGTATCGCCAAATGTGGATCACCCTGAAATTGTTTCACGAACTCGCTGATAGCAGTATTCAGCATTAGTGAACCGAGCGATCCTCCAATGACACCAATGAAAAAAGATTCTTGAGAAATTCCTAAACGGCGGCGAGCATCTTCTCGATGGAGTCTTCGGTCAACGTTACGAACCACTCGCCGAACTGGCGCTCCTGTGGTGACCGCCCTAGGCAGATCACTCGATGGAAACGCCACGGCTGTCGCCTGAGCAAAACGCGACGTGAGTTTGCTCGATCGCCCTGGAATTCGGTCATAACTCACCACGACAACGGGAATATCTAGTTTTCGCGCGGCCAGCACTGCTGGCAAACTCGCGTACCCGCCCACACTGACCACAACTTGTGGTCGTTCAGCCGCGAAAAGTTTGATCGCTTCTCGCCGAGCCTTCAACAACTTCGGCACAAACACCAGATTTGATTTCAACGATGCAAGAGAAATACTTCGTTTTAGCCCGACAACGTCAAAAAACCTATGACGGATTCCGGTGGGCGGAACGAGTTCAGTTTCAACTCCTCGTTTGGCACCCGTGTAATAAACCTGCGCGAGATCTACCCCGCTATCGGTCAAGGCCTCAGCAATCGCAATTGCTGGCAGAACATGTCCAGAAGTTCCCCCGCCTGCGATGACTGCAAACGTCGTCATCGCGGACGGCGAGCTACGTTCATCAATAATCCGCAAGCCACCATTGAGACAATAAGCGATGAACCGCCATAAGAAATGAATGGCAAGGTCAAACCTGTCACGGGGATCATTCCGATGACGCCGCCGATATTGATCACAATCTGAATCAGGAACCATGCCGAGATTCCGCCGGCCAAAAGCATGCCGAACCGATGACGGCACGACAAGGCGACCTGCAAACCGAAATAGATCAAGAACGCGAACAAGGTCAGCAATCCAAATACTCCTAGAAGCCCCATCTCTTCTGCCAAAATTGAAAAGATAAAGTCGCTATGGGCCAAGGGCACGTAACCCCATTTGCCGCTACCAGCACCGATTCCAGTTCCAGTCACTCCGCCATTCGACAAACTAATCATCGCTTGATACACCTGGTAACTATCACTCTCTCGGAGTTCTTCAAGGTGCAAGAACGACGTGAAGCGAGCCATTTTTTCTGGGCTTGAACGGATGAACAAAAATCCTAAGAATCCAGCGGCCAGTCCAATTCCCGCCATTGGTCGAAGTGGCGCTCCTGCCAAGAAAAGAACTGCAGCGGCAATTCCCACGATGACGATGCATGAGCCAATGTCACTTTGAACAACTGAAACAGCTGCGGCAACTCCCACGACCAACAAGAAAGGAAGCATCGTTCGTTTCAGGTTGCCCATTTCCTTTTCACGACGTGCCAACAAATCAGCACCGAAGATGATGATGAACAATTTGGTGAATTCTGAAGGCTGGAACCTGCGCCCGGCAATTTCAATCCATGCACGAGCACCGTTAAAAGTGACACCGAATTTTGGAATGAAAGCCATCAACATCAGACCAATGCCGATCCAGGGAAGAAATCTGGCCAGGTGTCGCAGATAATCCAACCGAAACACGTAGGCCGCAAACATTCCAGCACCGCCGAGAGCCGCCATTGAGGCTTGTTCAATAAACATCTTCCAAGGTGATCCACCCTTGTGGAAAGAAGTAATTGACGATGCCGAAAGCACCATAACCAAACCAAAGAGAACCAGCGTTAAAGACACCGCAACGATCATGTAAAACCCCAACGGCTTCGGATCGCGGCCGACATCTTCGCGAAAACGTGAGCGAATTCTTCCCTGACCAGCTCGGGCAAGAAGGGCGCGTTCGTATGCCACTCGTCGACGATCAGAAATTTCCTTCGGTCGACGATTCTGGCGTTGAATGGCAACAGTCATGAGATAACTCCTTATGAACGATCTTCAGAAATAAACTGGCGAACAAGTCCGGCAAAGTGATCGCCACGTTCGGCGTATCCTCCGTACCAATCAAAACTGGTACAACCGGGCGAAAGCAGAACTACGTCTCCAGCGACAGAGACACGTGCGGCCTGTTCAACTGCTTCTTGCATTGATGAAGCAATAGCAACCGGCTTTTTGCCAGCGAATACCTGCGAAATCATTTCCGCTGATTCGCCTATTGCGACGACTGACTTGATGCGCCCAGACTCAATTGCCATTTGCGCAAGATCTAGGTCCTTATTGCGACCACCTGCAATCAGGACAACTGATTCGAATCCACGCAACGCTGTCACCACAGCGTGCGGGGTTGTCGCTTTAGAGTCATCAAACCAGCGCACACCATTGCTTTCAGCAATGAATTCAATGCGGTGATGAGGTGCGACAAAGTTACTCAATGCCATTGCGGCTTGAGCCGTTGTCGCTAAACCTGCTTCGATACACAAAGCACTCGCCACTAAAGCGTTAGAGACGTCATGCGGCAAGGCTCGACGCAAATCAGAAGTTGACATGATTTCGCCCTGGGGTCCGACCAACATTGCATCATGGACGCGGTAATCGCCGGAGCCACCAACAACGCGGCGGCGACACTGAGCATTTTGTAGATGTTTCAATACAGCGAGCTCTCCGGAGACACCGATCGCGATATCGGTTGGTCGGACATTGCGCCACAGACGAGCTTTTGCAGCCTCGTAGGTGCTCATTGATTCGTGCCAGTCGAGATGATCTGAGTCAAAGTTCAACCAAGCCGAAGCCTCGGCACGAAAACTCTCGATAAATGCCAAGCGAAATGAGGTGGCCTCGACGACAAAGGAATCAACATCCATGTCAAGCGCCTCAACTAATGGGATTTCAGTATTGCCACAAGCAATGGTCTTGCGTCCAGCAGCCTGCAAAATTGCTTCAGCCATCAACACGGTTGTCGTTTTTCCGTCGGTCCCAGTGACTGCAACCATCGGACGCGCCCCACCAACTCGTTCGGCTTCCCATTCGTACGCAATATCGAGTTCAGTCTTCAGACTTTTCTGTTTCGATAACGCTGCTTTGATGACGGGGTGTGATTCGGGAATTCCAGGTGCTGGAGCAACATACTGTGAACGCTCCACCAGGTCCCGTAACTCGTGACTCACGGGAGCAATGACAACATCAATACCGAGTTTGCGCAGTTCTGCTTGTCGCACCTCGTTGATGCGATCATCGGCCGCGATGACATCAATATTTCGGCGTAGCAGAAAATTGATTGTTGCGATTCCCGTAACCCCAACGCCGTAAACAAGAACTGGTTGAGTCATCAGCGGAGCGCGTCACTCATCCGGGTGAAATCACCAATAAAGAGCGCCAGTGAGCCAGCCACACAAATTCCACCGATAATCCAAAAGCGAATGATGACTGTCGTCTCGGGCCAGCCGATCAACTCAAAGTGATGATGGATCGGAGTCATTCGGAAGAAACGGCGCGTACGACCAGAGGCTTTGAAGATCACCATTTGAATGGCGACCGAGCCAGCCTCCATGACGTTGACGCCACAAATCAGCGGCAGCAAGAAGTGGGTATTCGTTGCTACTGCCAGCAGTCCAAGTGCGGCTCCAATTCCGAGTGCACCGACATCTCCCATGAAGATTTTGGCGGGGGCCGCGTTCCACCACAAAAACCCGCCACAAGCTCCGGCGAATGCTGCTGAAAGTACTGCCAAGTCAAGGGGATTTACGGTTCCGCCGGCAAGTACTCCGTACAACTCGGGGTTTCGAAAAGACCAATAACCGATGATTGTGAAGACCAAGAATCCGAAAAGCGCTGATCCTCCTGCCAAACCATCAAGTCCGTCGGTGACATTCACGGCATTTGTCGTTGCCCACATCATGCACGCAGTCCACACCACCCACAGCCACCAAGGAATTTGCCAACCTGGTAAATCAAAACGAGTGAATGAAAGAGTTTCCGAAATGTCCGTCGCCGCGGCGAGCCACCACGTGATGCCACACGCCATGGCAAATGTGATGTAGCCCTTCTTCTTCCAGAAGATTCCGCGGTTATGACCTTTATTGACTTTGATGACATCGTCTAAGAGACCCATGCCAGCCATCACCAGAATTCCAACCCAGATAATCAGGGCCTGGTTTGAAAATGCCAATCCGTCGCGCAGGTGAGCAACAACCCAACCAATCATTGCTGCAGACACAATCGCCAATCCACCCATCGTGGGTGTTCCTGACTTCTTTTGGTGATGTTCTGGGCCATGGTCTTCTTTGCCCAGAATTGGTTGACCTTTTCCGCGATCACGGAAGAACGAAATCAGAAATCGGCTTCCCAACAATGAGAAGAACATGGCTGTTGCTCCAGCAATCATGACGGCGATCATGCGACACTCCTCAACATTTCTAAAGCGACCATGCGATCATCAAACGGATAGCTCTCAGCACCGATGGTCTGAGTCACTTCATGGCCTTTACCTGCGATCAAAACAACATCTCCTGTACGCGCAATATTGATTGCTCGCTGAATAGCTCGTCGACGATCAACATCAGTAGACAACAAGCGATGACGCATGTGATCAGGAATGCCGGCGATAATTGAAGACATAATCGCCTCGGGGTCTTCAGATCGGGGATTGTCCGATGTCACGATGACAACATCTGCTAAAGACACCGCTATTTCGCCCATTAAAGGACGTTTCATCTTGTCGCGGTCTCCACCACAGCCAAAGACCAAGATGACGCGCGAATCAGGCGACGAAGCCCGCACCGATCGCAAAACTTCAGCAAGTCCGTCAGGAGTGTGCGCAAAGTCAACGAGCACGACGAAATCTTGACCGGCTTCCAAATTTTCAAAACGTCCTGGCACTGCTGGAGCCGATTCAAGACCAAGCACGATGTCATCAATACTGATGCCAATTTCGCGCGCGGCAGTGGCCGCAGCCAATGAATTCATCACATTGACCGTGCCGCCGATTCCCACGCGAATCGTGCGACCCATCCATGAATACTGGTGAGTTGTCGCAGAGACCTGCAGGGCGTCAACATCATCTTTTGAAAATGAAGTCATGGGTATGGTTGACTCGTTCAAAAGTCTCTGCCCGTAAACATCATCAGCATTTATGACACCGACTGATGTGAAGTCGTGAGTAAACAGCCGTGACTTAGATTGAAAGTAGTTTTCTTCTGAACCGTGAAAATCTAAATGATCACGACCCAAGTTGGTAAACACACTTGCTGCAAATCGAGTCCCATTGACTCGACCGAGTGCCAGTGCGTGAGATGAAACTTCCATTGCTACAGCACGCGTGCCATGCGCAACCATCTCGGAGAAACTGCGTTGCAGGTCTGGCGCTTCAGGGGTGGTGAAGGTACCACTCAATGTACCTATCACTTCAGTTTGCATACCCGAAGCTTTCATAATTGATGCCAGCAAATGTGCTGTCGTCGTCTTGCCGTTTGTGCCAGTAATCCCCACTAACGACAAATGACGTGAAGGGTTGCCATACAACTCTGTCGCTGCAAAGCCGACACAGGCTCGGGGATCATCCACAATAATTTGAGGAATCGTTTTCGGTATATTGGAAATTTCATGCTGAACGAGCAAGGCCACTGCACCGCGTTCGACCGCTGCCGCCGCAAAGTCATGCCCATCGAACTTTTCGCCCTTGATACAACAAAACAGTGAACCGACGCGTACCTGGCGAGAGTCGTGAGTGAGCGAACTCACCACAACATCAGCATCGCCGTTCAACAAACGGGGAGCGGAAGCCGCACACGCGCTCATCATCTCTCCTACCCGACGCTGAGACATCATCAGCCGCCTACGGGACAGCCAGTGTCACCCGGTGTTGGCTGAATTGAGAGTTCTTGAATAGCCACTTCCGCCAAACTTGCAAAAACTGGCGCCGCTGCCGTACCACCAAAGCGGTCGCGGCTTGAACGGTCTGGTTCGTCGATTGAAACAAGAATGGTCACCGCGGGATCTTTTGCTGGGAAATACCCAACGAAGGTCGCGAAATACGAACGCAGTCCGTCATCGCTCTTATAGGTTCCGTTCGCCTGAATCTTGTAACCAGTTCCAGTTTTTCCAGCAACCGAAATACCGCCGACTTGAGCGCGTGATCCGGTACCTTCGCACACCACACCAGTCAACATTTCTGTCATCGTCGCAGCTGATTCTTCAGAGATCACACGGTGCGATGCGCCAGATGGAGTTTCCCACTTCGAACCTTTTTCATCAATCGTTGCTCGCACAAATTTTGGCGACACATATACCCCACCATTGGCGACAGCGTTCACTGCCGACACCAATTGCAACGACGTTGATGAGAACCCATAGCCATAGGCAATGGTGCCGTTCTGCGAACCCTTCCAATCCTGGGGAGCTTTCAGAATTCCAGCACTTTCACCAGGGAATTCAAGTTCAGACAACTTTCCAAATCCGAAACTTGACAAGTATTCGTGCAGCTTGGGTGACCCCAACTCGCCCGCAGCCATCATTGTTCCGATATTTGAGGATCGAACCAAGATGCTTCGCAGAGTCATTGGCTCAAGATCGTGGGGGAACGCGTCTTGAATTGTGTATTCAAATTTTGTGTCTTTATCAAAAGTGTGCGTGCCCGCAACTTCATACACCCGCTCGGGGGTAGCAATACCAGAATCAATCGTGGCCGCGACACTGAAAACTTTTGCAACCGATCCGGGCTCATAGGCTTCTACTGCGGCCAAGTTACCCGACGTGATTGCCGCTACTCCATCGTCACCGCGTTGCACACTCGCGATTGATAAAACCTCTCCAGTTTTTGAATCAAGAATGATTGCGTTACCGCCCTTTGCGGACAGTTCGTTGACGCGGGACAGAAGAGCTTGTTCGGTTTGGAATTGCATTGAGCGATCAACCGTTAGAACAAGGTCGGTACCAGGTCGAGCCTGCGAAATGATGTGACTTGTTCCAGGCAGGCTGCGACCACGTGATGCTTGTTTAACCATTTCGCCATCGGTACCGGTCAGCACTTTGTCGTACTGCAGTTCGAGACCGGTCGCTCCCATGCCGAATGGATCGGTGCGACCAATGATGTTTGCAGCCAAACCACCGGCAACTTGAACTCGCTTCGGTTCGCTCACTCCGTCAACCCCAGAAAGGTTTAAGGAGAGAACTGCGTCCGCAACATCTTGATCAACAAAACGCTGGATGTACACAAACGATTGCTTTTGATTCGCCAACTTCGTGGCCAATTCGGCTTCGGCGCTGGCATCAAATCCAAGCATCTGACCAAGGACGTGAGCCGTTGCCGTTGGGTCAATCACTGCACGTGGGTCGGCGTATAGCGACAACGCCGGAACGGTAATCGCCATTTCATTTCCATCGCGATCAAAAATGGTTCCTCGGGCAGCAGGAATCTTGATATTTGACTCACGCTGATCTACGCCGTAAGCGCGCAGTTTGCTGCCCTTAACAACTTGCACGCTGACGCTCCAGGCAATTAATGCCACCAACAATGACGCCGTTATTCCGGCAAACCAACGAAAGCGCCGGCGCACTGCGCCAATGCGCCACACCTTGGCCTGATGCGCATCTTGTGGCGCCAGACGTGATGATAAAAACGATGAACCAGTTTTCTTCCGCTGGCGCGATGCCGTTGACTTCGACGAACGTGAAGCAGTTGAACGTGAAGTAGTTGAACGCGTTGAACGTGAAGTAGTTGAACGTGACGTACTTGAACGTGATGAGCGTGATGCAGCAGGACGGGGTGATGATGCACGACGGGACGAGGCCGATGGGTTTTTTGCCGTTGATGTGCGTTTCGTTCGACTCGGAGCTGGCTTGCGCGGGGTCATGGGCGATCTCCAATCGTTGACTTCACGGCTCCATAGTTGACGAGCGGATCATGTGACACTGAAAGGAGTTCGGGGTCTACCCCACCTGTTGAAACCAACACTTGAGCAACGGTCAACGGGTCGACCGAAATGAAATCGGTGCCATTACCAGGAACCATGCCCATCGCTGTTGCCTCAGATACCAAACGCGAAGGCTCACGAAGACTTGATCGTTCAAGTCGCAAGGCGTCGTAACGATCACGTTCAGCGGCGATCTGCGACTCAATTTCATCAATATTGAGTTGTGTCTCAGCGATACGAGTTTGGAAGACGACGACCAACATCATCATGGCGATCGCCAAGAATGAAATCACTAGCCCAGCAAGAACCAAACGACGACTTCGTGTGCTCACTGCTACCTGTGGGACAGCCCGAACCTTTGGCGAGCCCTGAACGCGACGTTGCTGAGCGGTGCGTGTCGTCACCTTCTTGCGTTGTGGAGCAACATTTACTGGTGCAGCCGAACGAGCAATCTTGACTGAGCGAGCCATCAAATCACCTCGGCTACGCGAAGGCGAGCTGACGTGCTGCGCGGATTGCTTAATTGCTCTTCGGCTGAGGGCTTTGATGCCACTCGCACCAAACGCACCGTGCTGAGTGCGCCACATCCACATGGAAGATGACTTGGACATTCACAACCACCGGTGGCGTGTTGCTTGAAACGGGCCTTAACAATTCGATCCTCGCCAGAGTGATACGACAAAACCGCTACTCGGCCGCCTCTGCGCGTGCGGCGCACTGCCGAATCAATGGCATTCGGGAGAATCTCTAATTCTTTGTTGAGCGATATCCGCAATGCCTGAAAGGTGCGCTTTGCTGGATGTCCACCACGGCGACGCGCTGGAGCAGGAATTGCCGAGGCAACGATGTCAGCAAGTTCAGCAGTTGTGTGAATGGGGCGGGCCGACACAATCGCGCGGGCGATGCGACCAGCAAACTTCTCATCAGAGTATTCACGCAATAGATGGGCGATTTCACCTTCTGATGCTTGGTTCACAACGTCGGCCGCCGTCGTAGGTTCGGTCGTGTCCATCCGCATATCGAGCGGAGCATCATGACGATACGAAAATCCCCGTTCACCACTATCGAATTGATGTGATGAGACGCCAAGATCAAATAGAGCACCCGACAACTCATCGATGCCAGCCTCTGACATCGCCGCATCAAGATCATCGAATCGACGATGCTGCAACATCGCACGATCTCCGTACGGCGCCAATCGAGCGCGCGATGCTTCAAGCGCCGCTGGGTCTCGGTCAAGACCAAGCACGCGCAATCCGGGATGCGCATTCAGTAGGGCCGTGGTATGCCCAGCGCCACCTAGTGTCGCGTCAAGTACAACACCATCTGGGATGTTGGCAAAAAGTTCGGTGATTTCACGAACCATCACTGGGTCGTGCGAGAACGTCGCGGGCGCCGTGGACATTACGCGTCATCTCCAGCGATCACGCCTTCACCGGTTGCCAACATCCGGGCGAAGCGAGACGGCTCCCAAATTTCGACCGAGTCAAAAGCACCCGAGACAACGACCTTTGAGCCAGCGCTAAGACCAGCGAATTGGCGCAGATTTTCGTCCAGAGTGATTCGACCTTGACCGTCAACTTGGACTTCAACCATGTTGGCAGCCATCGCCCGCAATTCGGCTCGAGTCTTTTCGCCGCGTTTGACGGCCTGAGTCATTTCTTCAGCCCAGGCCAACGACTCGGCGACAGTGACCACGCTGATGCATTTGTCCTGCCCAAGGACCAAATAACAGCGGGGTTCCAGACGGTTTCGGAAGGTCGCTGGCAGCGCGACTCGACCCTTGGGGTCGAGCTGACGCTCATACCTTCCAACGAAACCTTCCACTGATCTGCCCTTCTGCCTTCGATAAACGTGCGACGAAATGTGGTTTCTGCCTCCACATTTCCCCTATGTCCTCCACTTTGCACCCCAAAGACCCCCTCTGTCAACCACCTGCCCCCTTTTTTCACCACTTTTTTGAAACTTTTTTGTCCTCTGACCTTTTTCTTTGGCCGCCCGGACCCCGCTTCACCCAAAAATCTTGACGAAGTCCTCAAGTTGGGGGCGGTGGCGCGCCGATACCCAAAGGTGCTCATCGTCAACCGCCCATCGCAGCCTGGTGTCAACCAGCGGAACTGGACTCGGACCGCCCTATCCGTCGGCGCAGTTTTCGTAGCTTTGGTTGTACCCACCGTCGGCGGTGTGTCCGTAGCGCACGCAACACCCAAACCTTCCGCTGACCAGACTTTCTCCTCCGCAAAGAAGACATCGAGCCTGCCGCGACTTGGCGATAAGGGTCAAGCAGTGCGCTCTCTCCAACAAGCCCTCACCAACCAGGGCATCACGGTGAGGGGTGGTGTCGACGGGGTCTTCGGTCAGGGAACTCTGAATGCAGTCAAAACTTTTCAATCGTCAAAGGGACTCATCGCCTCTGGCGAAGTCAACTCCACAACTGCATTCCTTCTCGGTCTTGCACCATCGCCTATCCTCCCGGCGCGAGGCCAACGTGGGGCGCTCGTCACCACGTTGCAACAAGCATTGACCCGAGCCTCCATCACAGTGCGCGGCGGAGTTGACGGAATCTTTGGAGCGGGTACAACTGCTGCAGTGACAACGTTTCAGACCAACCGTGGACTAACGGCAACTGGCATTGTTGATATCACAACTGCAATTGCCCTCGGCATTGTTGATGGAAGTGCAACGACGACAACGCCAGCACCAGTAACAACGACAACACCAGTAACAACGACAGCACCAACGACAACGGGTCAATTCCCCGTCGTCGGTGATGTCAACGAGGCAGTGAAAACTCTGCAAAAATCCCTCATTGCTGCAGGCGTCACTGTTCGAGGTGGCGCTGATGGACGCTTCGGTCCTGGCACAACTGCCGCAGTCACCACATTTCAACAAAACATGCGCATCGCGGCAACGGGCGTCGTTGATCAACTCACTGCTCAACTACTTGGCCTGTCCCCCGCTCCAGCTCTTCCAAAAATGGGAGACACCGGCGACGCCGTGAAGGCATTACAAAATGCTTTGCTCACTGCCGGAGTGACAGTTAAAGGAGGCGCCGATGGAAGATTCGGAGCAGCCACAAAAAACTCAATCACAGCATTTCAAAAAGCTCAGGGACTTAACGCCACTGGCGTCCTTGACCTCCGCAGCGCTATCTACGTCGGTTTTGTTGCAGGATTAACGACGCCGAATACGAACCCGTCAACTACCACAACAACAAACCCAACGGCGCCAACCACTGTTCCTAGTGCTTCGGCAACACTCCCCACGGTGTTTCCAGTACTCGGCCCATGTTGGTTTGCCGACACTTGGCAGGCCCCGCGTTCAGGAGGTCGACGCCACGAAGGAGTCGACATCATCGCCAAATCGGGAACTCCCCTGTATGCGGTAGCAAATGGAACGATCACAAGAATTTTTCTTGATCGACCTGGTTCACTCGGCGGAAATGCGGTGCGACTCACCGCAGCCGATGGAACATATTTTCACTATGCCCACTTGTCTACATTTGCCGACGGCGCCGGACTCGGCGCCACCGTCGTAGCCGGCCAAGTGATTGGCTACGTCGGAAGTACGGGCAGCAGTTCGACCCCCCACTTACATTTTGAATATCACCCAGGTGGTGGCGCAGCGGTCAATCCATTTCCCGTCATCAAACCCCTTGACGCTTGCAAGAGCACAACACCGCCAACAACAACGCCAGCAACGACAACGACAACTCCGGCGACGACACCGCCGTCGACACCAGGCGCCTAATTCAGGGCTTCTTGAATCGCCGCAAGAACCTTGGTCGCTGTTGAATCAGCGTCCAAGGTGAGATTTGATCCACATCCAGAAATCTCGCCGAGCGATGGACGTGGTTCATGTAACAACTCACGGAGCAACTCTGGTCTCCACTTCAGTGACACAGCACACTGAAACCTCGCCCAGTCACGGGTTCGACGTTGACTGATGCCCACAATTTTGCTTCCGTCAGCCGCAAAGACTTCCCCTGGACCTTTGCCCGCAAAACAAATCAGCGATGACCAAGTACTTTTCATCAAGGCACCGCGATGTAATTCAAGATTCTCTTGACCGAGAGCAGTCAGAACTTGGACAAAAACCTGACCAAGCCATAGCGACGAAGAACCGACATCATTCAGCCACAACGAATGGTCGCTGGGGATTTCTACATCAACCCATAAAGTTGAGTCAGCGGAGAGCAGCACTAACCCTCCTCCGCTACGACGCTTCACAATTTCCACATCATGTGACAAACAGGCTGCTTCATTCAGCAATGAACGCTCTTGAGTTGAACCCAAAACGATGGCGTCCCTTATTGGGGTAAACAGTGAAACCATCGGGTCCTTACCCTGAGGGAACTCCCGATGATGAAACTCTTCACATGAACCAGTCATTTTGCTGATACGAGGTGGCAAATGGGTCACGATGCTTTCAACAGATACGGCTTCCATGCATCTGGCACGGTGCCCGCTTCAACAGTCACCCACGCTAGTTCGCGTGGGGTCATCGGCAACGTTGCTAACCGCATACCTGCCTCGTCGGGAGTGCGGTCGCGCTTGCCAAGATTGCACTTTCGACACGCCGCCACAACGTTGTCCCACGCGTGAAGTCCACCACGAGAACGCGGCATCACATGATCAATTGATTCGGCGACTCCGCCGCAGTACTGACACCGATGGTTATCTCGAGCAAAAACAGCACGTCGCGAGAGCGATGTCTTGCGGTGATACGGAACTTTGACGACATATCGCAGACGAATCACTAGTGGCGACGGGAACGACATCCGCTCGCTTCGTATAAATTCGCCGTCAGATTCAACCATTTCAGCTTTATCGCTCAAGACCAAACAAATCGCTCGTCGTGAAGGCACGACGCTGAGCGGCTCATACGTTGCATTCAGTACCAGCGCGCTCCTCATTTGCCGTCACCTAATCCGTAGTGAAATCTGGTTCGTCATGACGCAGAGTCCCATTGTTGAACCCATCGCAAATATTTCAACACGTCTGGCAAAGAGGCCTGAGGGGATCCGCCTCCGTACTGAGTCTCGAGACGAAACTGCACATAGTCGTGACGAGGCATCGGCAAATACGGCCGCTGCGTCCACCAACGCGTCGGCACCATTCGCCGCGCCACCCGTAAACCCACCAACCAATAACGCGGACGAATTGCTACACCGAACACAATGAACAACATCGTGAATGCACGGCGAATGCGACTCATGAGTTAGCGCGGTTCCTTCGGAAGTCCGAGCACCATCTCGCCGATGATATTTGATTGAATCTGCGACGAACCTGCATAAATAGTTCCGGCGCGAGCATTGAGGAATGCCCCGGTCCAACTTCCACTTGTATTTGGAGCACTTCGATCATCGGGCTGGAATGAGTTCAACGGCGGCCGACCCTCTTGACACATCGCTGCAGCCCCCAAGATATCCAAAGAAATCTCGGTGACGGCTTGGTGATATTCACTCCAATAGCGTTTGAATATTCCGCCGTCTGGACCGGGGTGACCGCCAGCCAAGAACTTTGTCAAAGTGCGCAGACCGAGATAGCGCATGATTTGAACTTTCGAATAGGCCCACGCGAGTTTTTGCCGAATATTCGGATCTTTATCAACACCGCATTCTTTGGCCAAGAGAAGTAAGCGATCAAGTTCAGCTTGGAACCGCACAGGAACAGTTGCTGCACCTTCTCCCCGCTCATAACCAAGCAGGGTCATCGCTACTGCCCATCCATTGTTAAGACCACCAATGACATTGTCTTTCGGACATTCGGCATCGGTATAGAAAACTTCGTTGAACTCGCTCTCGCCGTTGATCATTTTGATTGGGCGGACTTCAATTCCTGGTTGGCGCATATCAACAAGCAGGAACGAAATACCTTTATGTTTCGGACTATCAGGGTCGGTTCGCGCCAAAGTAAAAATGTGATCGGCAAGGTGCCCCGCGGAAGTCCAAATCTTTTGTCCATTCAAAATCCACTGATCACCATCAAGAGTTGCCTTCAAACCCAGACTTCCCAAGTCGCTACCAGCGTTCGGCTCGCTGTACCCCTGACACCACACATCTTCGTTGGAAAGGATCCGAGGGAGGTAGTACTTCTTTTGCTCTTCGGTTCCCCATGTCAACAACGTGTTTCCGAGCATCGTGATCCCGAAACCGTCATTCGGTCCACCTGTCGGCACGCCCGCTTTGGCGAATTCTTCAGCCAATATCACTTGCTCGAGAGCGGACATTCCACCACCGCCGTACTCGGCTGGCCAACCCGGCGCTAGGTAACGCTCACGATGCAAAATCTTGCGCCACTCCATGACCCACGCATGCGCTTCAACGGCTGGCAACATACCAATTCCCTGCCAATCGGCGGGAAGGTTTTTTGCCAGAAACGACTGCACTTGGCTTCGAAAGACATCTACCTCTGGGTCGTACATCGGACGCATGAGTGTGAACCTACTCGCTTGCGGTTCTCTCGGTGATACTGGTCAAAGCAACTGCTGCGGCCCCAATTAATGCCGATGACTCACCAAGACCTAGCGGCACGATCGAGACTCCCGATGTGAACTGCAATTTTGAGCGCGAATGAAGTTCATCATTGGCTGCCTGAAAAAAAGACTCGCCCCATCCCAAGGCAACGCTTCCGCCAACGACAACCCGTTGAATGTCCGCGACAGCAGCGACCGAAGCCACCGCTCGTCCCAACAAAATTCCGTTGCGTACTTTTAAGTTCATCGGCGCGTACATCGGATCGCGCCCAGTTTCACGTTCGATCGCTGGACCAGAAATATAAGCCTCAAGGCAACCCCGTCCCCCACAACGGCACGGGCGATCATCTGATCCGACGACTATGTGACCAAAATGTCCAGCATTTCCGGTCCGCCCGACTGCCAGTCGATTTCCTTCAACAAGACCACCACCGACACCGGTACCAATCACTACTGCAAGAAAATTCGCACAGTCCCGCGTCGCCCCAAGCCAGCCTTCAGCAAGAGCAAGGGCCTTGGCATCGTTGTCAATGAATGTTCGCAATCCAGTGAGTTCGGAAATAGAACTTAAAAGAGGAAAGTCCACCCACGTCGGAATATGTAACGGCGAAACCTCAGTTCCGCCATTCTTCATCGGTCCCCCGCACGCCACACCACAGGCAACTAATTCAATATCTGAAGCCGCCGCCTGAATGCGCTTAATGAGCGCCGCCAGCGTCACCCACGGGCCACGATTCGGCGTTGCCACGCGGTCGCGCCGAATAATGTCACCCTGCGCAGTGACGACGGCCGCTGCCAATTTGGTCCCACCGATATCTACCGCGAGAATTCCTGAGGTCGTTGCCATATCTCTCACGGTATCTAGCGTCTAGCGTGACAGCGTGTCTTCTACTTCTGGATCAACTTCCTCTCGCTCATTCGCCCGCATGTATGAGTCCATCGTGAACAATGTTGGACTCGTTCTCAAAGGGAAGAAGAACCCGATTGAACTTGCGGTCGTGTGCCTCCTTGCTGACGGTCACTTACTGATCGAGGATGTGCCAGGTGTTGGCAAGACCAGCCTTGCTAAAGCATTGTCAGCGTCAATTGATTGCACATGGAAGCGCGTTCAGTTCACTCCCGATCTCTTGCCATCTGACCTTATTGGTGTCTCAATTTGGAGTAAGCAACGGGAGATCTTTGAATTCCAAGAAGGACCTTTATTCGCCAACATCGTGCTCGCCGACGAAATCAATCGCGCGTCACCGAAGACCCAATCGGCCCTTCTTGAAGCAATGGAGGAACGACAGATATCGGTTGATGGCGTGACGCGACCCTTACCGCATCCGTTTCTTGTTATCGCCACGCAGAATCCGATTGAACATGATGGAACATACAAGTTGCCAGAAAGTCAGTTAGATCGCTTCTTGATTCGTATGGAAATCGGTTATCCAAATCGCCAGGCCGAATTGGACATTCTTGAACCCGGTACTGGTGCCGAGGCAACTCATCAACTTTCACCCGTCGTGAGTGCACGCGATATTCAAGACATGATTGCGGTCGCATCACAAGTGTCCATGGTTGAACCCTTAAAGAACTACGTCATTGATATTGCTCACGCAAGTCGCAAGCACCCCCAAGTTTCCCTCGGACTATCACCACGAGCCATGGTGCAACTTGCCCGTGCAGTTCGCGCTCTTGCCGCATCTCGTGGTCGCGACTACTCAACACCCGACGATGTGAAAGAACTCGCAGTTCCAGTATTGGCTCATCGGCTGGTATTGCGTCATACCAACCGAAGTCGTCAGATGACTTCAAGCGATGTCATCCAAGAAATTTTGACGACAGTTCCAGTACCAGCTGGCCGCTGAGCATGCTGTCACGCCAATCAGCAATCTTTTTGATCGGTGGGCTGCTCACTATTGCAGCCGGTCGACTCTTTGGTCTGATTGAACTATTCATCATGGGCACCGCCCTGGTCACTTGCGTTGCCGTCGCCATATTTATTGTCACAACCCAGCGCCCCCATATTGAAATTGGACGCTCCACCACTCCGACCGAACCAGAAGTTGGCCAAACGATTCAGGTTGGGCTGAGCCTTTTGACGAGTTCGCGCGTTCCCGCTTGCGATGTCTATGAATCACTCGCTGAGGGCAGCCACATTCACATCGCTCTAGCCCCACTTCCAGCAGGGCAAGTGGCGCGGGCAAATTACCAACTCGTTGCTCAACAACGCGGCCTCTTGGCTCTCGGTCCATCATTGGTCGAGGTGGCCGATCCCCTCGGATTATCACGCCGTTCAAAAAGCCTTGGTCGCGCCACCAACATCACCATTTTCCCGCGCTCAGTCGCTATTGATCTTCCCGACCCCAACACGTGTCAAGGGGAACTCATTGATGCCATCCGACGGGTGATTCGCTATCAACCCACAAGTTCAGAATTTCAAGCAATTCGCGAATACACGTCTGGCGATGACCCCCGACGGATCAATTGGAGGGCGAGCGCCAAACGAGAAGATCTTGTCGTCAATGAATACGCAACAGAAGTCAACATAGATACTTACGTCGCTCTGAACACCAACCCGAAGGCTTATTCGACAGAGGGATTTGAACGCGCGGTATCGGTCGCTACGTCACTCGTTCGATCAATTGAACGACAAGGAGATGACGTTTCGCAGTCGCTTGGCGTTTGGCTCGGCGGGCAAAGTTTTCAATGCACCGCCGACAAAGAGTCACTTGAGGCATTGAAGTATCTCGCCAGCCTTTCTCCAAACGGCGACCAATCCCCTCTTTCAATTCAACGCGAACCAGGCCGTATCAAAGTTGACATCATCATCACGGGCAAAGAACAACCGTCATGGGTTGAATCAACATGGAAACAACTGGGTTCGGCCCGCATCGTCGTTGTTGTGCTCTGTGATGAAACCGCAACGCCGTTTGCCCTTCCACCGCATTGGTTTGTGCTTTCCTGCCAACAACTTGAGCAATTCGCCGAAGACTGGAAGCAACTTTGTATCCAAACGACTGTTCAATCTCATGAACACATCTTCTGAAACGACGCCCGTGACATCTCAAGGTCTCGCTTACGATCGCACGATACGCGATTTACTTGGCGTCGTCACACTGTGGATCCTCACGCTTGTCACGGCAATATCTTTCTGCCGAATTTTTCAAGGTTGGGGATTCTTACCGTCGTACGTCATCGTCGCGACGTTGGCTCATCTAACGGCGTATGCCTTGCGGCGATGGAGAGTTGCATTTCTCCCTTCATTTGTCACGGTATTGCTCACCACCTACCTCATTGCGTCATACTTCCAAGCCCACGACACCCTCACCTATGGCTTACCGCTCAAGGAAACTTGGTCTTTCAATTGGAGTGAACTTTCTCAATCGTGGCAACTCCTTGGCGAAGCTATTCCTCCCCTGCCACTTCAATCAGGATTTGGTTTCGTTGGTCTCATCAGCATCGGTCTGATCGCGTTTTTGTCTGACTCTTTCGCCTTTCGATTTGCAGGTCGAGTGGAGTCATTGATTCCGTCCACCATCGTTTTCATCGTGCTGTCAAGTGTGGGCATTGACCGAAACCGAACCTTGATCACCGGTCTTTGGATAGCAACTGCAATCATTTCCGTGGCGGTTTTACGGTTGCGAAATCAACTCACCCGCAGCAGCAAACTCTTTGGATATCGCCCTGGCCGCACGACCATCGTCTCGGCGACTTACATCGCAAGTTTGGCAATCGTCGCCAGCCTCATTGCCCTCGTTGTTGGTCCTCGCCTTCCAGGAGCATCGGAAGAAGCTTGGCTTTCGTCTCGCTCAGGAGAATCAGGACCACAACTCGATCCTCTCGTCGACATCAGGGGCCGATTGAGCAATCCCTCTGATGAAGTTCTCTTTAGCGTCGCTGCTGAGTTTCCTTCTTATTGGCGCATCACTTCTCTTCCTGATTTCGATGGGAATAAGTGGACCGTGTCGCAAGATCTTTTAAATACTGCCGGCGGCCAACTTGCGAGCACCGCATCAATTACTGAGGTAGGTGTCGCAACAACTGAAGTGACACAACTCGTCACTATTCAGAGCCTCGCCGGAAATTTTGCCCCAGTTGCCGAACGGCCAATTCAATTGCGGTCCGCCACACGAAGTTTGTTCTACGAACCCGAAAGTGGGACCTTGCTCGTCAGTAAAGACGGCCTGCAGCAAAACGACATTTATCAAGTTGTGTCAGCAGTGGTCGTGCCGTCTTCTGACACATTGCGATTCTCCCAATCAAGTTCACCGCCTGGAACTCAGTATTTACAAGTTCCCGAGAATGACGAAATCCCCGCACTGCGAAAAGTCGTTGATGAAATCATTCAAGGACTGAGCGGAAACTACGAAAAACTCTTGGCCCTGCAAAGTTATTTTCGCGACAACTTTGCATATTCGCTGGATGTTCCAGCCAGCACATCAACCTCAGCAACTCTCGATTTTCTGGCTCGCCAAAGCGGATATTGCGAACAGTTCTCCTCAACATTTGCCCTATTCGCCCGCTTGATCGGCTTACCATCACGGGTTGTTATCGGCTTCACACCAGGCGAAGAGACACCAATCGGAACATCAAATGTCAGGCTCTTCAACGTGAGAAGCCAGCACGCTCACGCGTGGCCCGAGGTTTGGTTCGATGGAATCGGTTGGGTTCTTTTTGAACCGACGCCCGGCCGAGGCGCTCCATCGGCTGACTATACAAATGTGGACCCCGCACAAGACAACTCTCTCCCCGCTCCGACGGCATCCACCACGACGACTCCCGACCCAATCCCGACAACAACCGTGGTGGCACCAACGACGACGCCCAGTGGCTCAGACACATCTATTACTCCGAATACAAGCGCCAGAACTGACACAACTGCTCAGTGGTTGACGATTCTCGTTGTCGTCCTCGCCCTGGTTGCACTATGGGCTATCGCTCTCCCGATTGTGATTCGCTCTCTCGTTCAAAGCCGAGAAAGCAACGCAATTCTCGTCAACTGGAGAATCGCGGTTGCGCAATTTGAAACAGTTCATGGGCGACTACCGAAACAGTTCACCGTCTACGAAATCGGCCAATCGTTCATCGCCAAACAGTGGGACGATCCACAAGTCATTACAGAACTCGTCGACGACATGAGCAAACTCTTATTTGCTCCACACCTGGTCGACCCGATCGCCCCCGAAACACTGGTCGCTTTCGTGAAATCACACAATGCACAGTTGCCGTTGAAAGTTCAGGTACTGCGCAGGATCAGCCTGCGACTCGCTTGGAAACTCGCTGGCGGCACACCCGCCTAACACGTAGACATAGATATAGACAAAGACATAGACATAGACAAAGACAAAGACAAAGACAAGTTATTGAAGGCGACGACCGGCGGTTGATCGCGCTTTGCGAATCGCCCCAGCCACATCTTGAATACCGGCTTTACCCATGGCGCGAGCGTTGCGCTCAATGACCGCAAGCAATGCCAGCATTCCGACAAACGCAGCAAAAGCGGCTAGGTAATGAACCTGCAATAACACGACTAACAAAACCAGACAACCCACTAGGCCGACCGCGGCCCAACGCACCGTTTTCGCAGAATGGGTGTACAAGCCTGAGGGCGATACCGCCTGGGCAAACTTGGAGTCGTTTTCTAACTCTTGCTCGATTTGGCGCAATATGCGCTGTTCGTCTTCGGACAATGCCATGGTTTCACCTCCTACTTTCCTTGCTGGCTCTTAGTCTCACAGACTGCACGACCTAAGGCAAAGCATGCCCCGATTTTTCTTCACCCGGACCCCACGGCGAATGACCTAATTCGCGACGACCATTCACCGACAATGAACTTGCCGGGCTAATTGCGCCGCGACCGAATTTTTCACGGATCTCATCAACTGCTTGACTCGCTGGACTCCAGTCGCGTTCCAAGTCAGCGGTCGTTCGGTTGGCGTTCCCAAATTCGTCACTACCGTCCCCACCAAAATCAAGCAGCGATAGTTGCTCAACAGGCTCAACGAAACCCGAAACACTGACTCCAATGAGCCGTACTCCAATTGTTGGGTCGATTTTCTCGAGCAATGGATCTAAAGCCTTCACCATTGCTGGGGCGCTCGCAATCGGGCTACCCGGTGTGATTGAACGGGTGATGGTTTCAAAATTTGAATAGCGAATTTTGAGCTGCAAGGTTCGCGCCGCGCTCTCGTGCGCTCGCAGTCGTGATGAAACCGCATCAGCCAATCGAACTATTTCTCGACGCATTGATTCGCGATCGGTGATGTCGTGGGAGAAGGTTTCTTCATGACCAATTGACTTGAGATCTCGTTCAGTCTTCACCGACCGCTCGTCGATGCCATTGGCTAACGCAAAAAGGTGGCGTCCGTGAGCCTTGCCCACGGCCCGAACGAGTGTCTCTTCACCCAACGCGACCAGATCGCCTACTTGACTCACTCCAAGTCGCTCCAGTTTGACCAACGTCGCGGGACCGACTCCCCACAACGATTGCACTGGTAGGGGATGCAAAAAAGACAACTCTTCGCCAGGCTCGATTCTTAGTACTCCATGGCCCTGATCAATTCCGCCACTCGTCGGAATGGGCTTCGCCTTTTTTGATGCAAGTTTGGCAATGAACTTTGAAGTTGCCACACCAACCGAACAAGGCAGTTCAAGTTCGTTGTGAATTTGCTCCTTAATTTTCCAGCCGATCACGGTGCCGTCTCCAAACAGATGAGTTGAACCAGTGACATCTAAGAAAGCTTCATCGAGAGCAATGGGTTCAATAAACGGGGTGAACTGCATAAAGATCGCGTGTACTTGCGTACTGACTTTCGCGTATTCGCCGTAGTCACCAGATAAGAAAACTGCCTGCGGGCACAGCCGACGCGCCTTTGAGGATGACATCGCGGAAAACACTCCGTACCGACGGGCTTCATAGTTGGCAGCAGCCACGACTCCACGGGATCCTGCCCCACCAACGACAACTGGTTGGCCGATGAGTTCTGGATGACGCCTCATTTCAACAGAGACGAAAAAAGCATCCATGTCAACGTGCAGGATCGTGCGATACTCAGCCATCAATCAATCCGCGAACTTGAGTCATCGGCGTCGAACACGCCGTAATACACGTTCTTTGAACCACAACTTGACCACAAGACCGAACGCCTCGCCAATGATGTGGTGCGTTAATTTCGATTCGCCGACCACTCGATCAGTAAACAAGATCGGCACCTCAACAATGCGACCCCCACATCGAACGGCACGATGTGACATCTCAACTTGAAAGCCGTAGCCCTCGGCTTGAACACTTGCATAATCCATGCGTTCAAGGATCGAGCGCGAATAGGCCCGATAGCCACTCGTCGCATCATTGATCGCGAGACCCAACATGCCCGCGGCAAATCTGTTACCCCAACGCGATAAGAAGCGACGTAACGGCGGCCAATTTTCAATTCGCCCTCCCGGGATGTAGCGACTACCCAACGATGCGTCAGCGCCCATATCGACCACCGAAACAATTGCTGGCAAATACATTGGGTGATGCGAAAGATCAGCGTCCATTTGCACACAAATAGTGGCGCCCACTTCAAGAGCCCTGGCGAAACCATCACGATAAGCAGCGCCAAGCCCGGCTTTGGTCTGACGCCGATGCACCTGTACAAAGCCAACAAAAGTTTTGGGGAGTTGTTCGGCGTATCTTTCCACTAAATCGGCGGTGCCATCGGGGCTGTTGTCATCAACAACCAAAATTGAGGCATCGGGCAAAGCGGCGATCACGCCAGTGATTACTGCTTCAATATTGCCCGCTTCGTTAAAGGTCGGGATGACCACGACCACTTTCCGTGGAGGAATAACTTCGCTGACAACCGAACCTTGCATCACCCCACGAGCCTACGATGTAGTGGTGACCAATGAACGTCCACTCTCGGCCCTTCCATCGCCTTTGGCTCGGATCATCGCCTTTGTTTCTGTCCTCCTCGGCGGTTTGGCAGGAGCACTGATCGGCTACACCTTGGTCGACATTCAATACGATGGCACCAGCACGACACCCCTTGGCCTCGGACTTTTGATCGGATCGATCATCAGTGCGGGAGGCACCGCAATCATCGCTGTACTCGTCCTGCGGGCGACTGGAGAATGGCGCGATCTCAGCGACTCTCGCTCATCATGAATCCATCATCAGCAGAGTTTGTTGAACTCATGAACGTCACGGCCGGCATTGCTCGCAATGCCGGCGACCTAGTGTTCTCGGGTCGCCGAAACGGTGCCGGCAAAGTGCTGACCAAGTCGTCGGCAACCGACATGGTGACTCAGTGGGACACTGCGAGCGAACATTTCGTCGTTGAACAACTCCGCAAACTGCGCCCCCACGATTCGATCATCGGCGAAGAAGGCGGACAAGTACAGGGCACGACCCCGTACACATGGTTGATTGACCCCATCGACGGCACCACGAATTTCTTGTACAACCTCAGCGGCTACGCCATTTCTATCGCTGCTTGTATCGACGCCGATCCAGTTGCGGCGGCGGTCTTTCTCCCCGCCACCCGCGAGCTTTTTGTCGCAGCCAAGGGACATGGATCCTGGCTCGGATCCACCCGCCTTCAGGTCTCATCATGTGAGTCAATCGAAACCGCGCTCGTGGCCACCGGATTCTCATACAGCGCATCTCGGCGTGATCTGCAGGGTCAACGCATCGCTCGATTGTTGCCACGAGTTCGAGATATTCGACGTCTTGGCGCTGCTGCTGCCGACTTGTGTTTCGTTGCCGCCGGTCGACTTGATGCCTATTTTGAAGAAGGACTTCAAGCGTGGGATCTTGCCGCTGGACAATTGATCGCCAGTGAAGCCGGTGCCACACTCTCTAATTTTGTCGGCGAAACCATTACTCCTTCTGAGGTTCTTGTGGCATCACCGCGTATCCATGGTGACTTGCTCAAACTTTTATGACCCGAAGACAAAGAATCGACACGCTTGTCCCCGCCGCGCCCTCGACATAAGGCAAGATGTAGTCGTGGGAACAAGAATCCTTGCTGTTGAAGATGATGAACGAATTCGCGCCGCTGTCAAGTTGGCGCTTGAAGACGAAGGCTGGACCGTCGACGAGGCCGCAAGTGGTGAAGAAGCAGTCATTTTGTTTCTTCGTCAGCCCGCCGATGTTGTGTTGATTGACATCATGCTCCCAGGCATTGACGGATTTGAGTTGTGTCGCACGATCCGCCGAGCGAGCGACGTCCCCATTGTGATGGTGACAGCACGTTCAGATACCCACGACGTTGTCGCTGGACTTGAAGCCGGCGCCGATGACTACCTCACCAAGCCCTTCGCTCCAAAAGAGCTTTCGGCGCGCATTCGAGCATTGCTACGTCGCGCTCGTCCCGCTCACCCGGCGCACCCGAAACTCGTTTTCGGCGACCTAGAAATCATTCCCGATGAGGGAAAGGTCTTGCGCTCAGGCACCGAACTTCACTTGACCAAGACCGAGTTCAGACTCCTGTGCGAACTCGCCCAAAACCCTGGACGAGTGTTCAGCCGTGAACATTTACTTGACTCAGTGTGGGGCTACGGATATTTCGGCGATGGTCGACTCGTTGATGTTCATATTCGCCGCTTGCGCACAAAAGTTGAAAGTGACTCGGCCAACCCGCGCCATGTTGTGACGGTTCGTGGCTTGGGTTACCGATTACAGGCTTGATCGTTGGTGTCAAACGAACCAGACATGATCGAACAAGACCTGATCGAAGGAGGCGAGCCTTCGGGGCGATCTTCAATACCAAAACGTCAGAGTCGACGATGGCGCTTTGGACCGCTAGGTCTGCGGAGTCGAATTCTTCTGACATTTGGCCTCGGCAGTTTGGCATTGTCGCTTTTTTTGGCACTCGCAACCTTTAACTTCACCCGTTCCAATTTGGTTGAAGAACGAACGGGAAGTGCCATTGACCAGACGTACGCAAATGCTTCCCGTCTTGCAGTAGATCTGCGTTCAAATCCCCCCAATATTCAAACAGTCCTTGAACGACTCGGAGCAGATCGCCCGTTGGTCTATTTCCGCGGAACTTGGACCGGAAATGATGCACGGTTTTCCTCGTCGGTGATTCCACTCTCTCTTTTGACTTCAGTCATACAGAATCGTCGACCCTCCACGATGCGTGTTGAAGTTGACAACGAACTCGTATTGGCAGTTGGCGTTCCACTTGATTCAGTTGATGCGGCCTATTTTGAGTTTCCTTCCATCAACGATGTGCGCTCAACCCTCAATAGCGTCAATCTCGCACTGATTCTCGCGGCTGGCATCACTACTCTCCTCGGAATCATCCTCGGCGCCATTGCCGCATCACGAGCCGTGCGTCCACTCACTGCTGCAAGCCAAGCGGCTCAAGCGATTGCTGGCGGTCGACTCGATACTCGTCTTGCAGAAACCGAAGATCCCGACCTTGCAGTACTGACCTCGTCATTCAACGACATGGCCAGCGCATTGCAGTTACGCGTTGAACGCGACACACGATTCACTTCTGATGTCAGCCATGAATTGAGATCCCCGCTCATGACCTTGGCTGCTTCAGTCGAGGTGATGCAGGCTCGGCGTGACGAGATGCCCGAACGAGCTCAAGTCGCTCTCGATCTGCTCGTCGCGGACGTCTCACGTTTTCAAGGCTTGGTTGAAGACTTGCTGGAGATTTCTCGATTTGATGCCGGCGGCATTCGCCTCAATGTTGATGAACTTCTCGTCGGAGAATTCGTTCGTCAGGCTGTTGCAATCAGCAGTGCTCCCGAAACAGTGATCTTGGTATCTGAGATCGCCGAGGAAATGTTGATCACTGGCGATCGCCGTCGCCTTGCGCGAGTTGTTGCCAACCTGATTGACAACGGCCGTGCGTACGGCGGCGGAGAATTGGAAATCTCAGTTTTCGTTCCCGATGATGAAGATCCACCTTCGCAAATTTGGATCACGGTTGAAGATCACGGTCCGGGTGTCCCCTTGGAAGAACGCGATCTTATTTTCGAAAGATTTGCTCGTGGATCAATCGCTGGACGACGCAGCGGATCTGAAGGCGCCGGGCTCGGACTCGCCCTCGTTGACGAACATATCAAACTTCATCGTGGACGAGTTTGGGTTGAAGATCGCCATGACGGCCTTGATGGCGCATGTTTCATCATTGAACTTCCAGCCGAGAGAGTGTCGTGATGCCAAAGTATTTTGCGGTTCGAGCAAAGAACACTTTCGTCCTCGCGATTTTAGTGACGCTCACCGTTGGCTGTTCGTTTGGACCTGAGAACACGTCACAAGTGATCCCAGAATCTCAACAACAAAAATTGGAAGAAACTACTTCGTCTGACGAAATAGGCAGTGGGCTTGGAAGGGTGTATTTACAGCGCACCGAAAGCACTGGCGGCTCAATTCTTACTGGAGTGCAACGCAACCTCTCCACTGACCCGTTTGATGTCGTTCAGGTATTGCTCAACGGTCCCATCGAAGCCGAACAGGACGCCGGACTCCGCAGTGCAATACCTGCTTCAACAGAATTACTCTCGGCCCGTTATGTCGCCTCAGACCTAGTCCGAGTTGATCTCACCTCAGAGATCTTCCAGGCGACTGGCGATGATCTTGTTTCATCGGTCGCGCAAATTGTTTTATCGTTGTGCGATATACCTGGAATTCAGCGGGTCATCATTGTGGTCAATGGCCAAGTCAACGAATGGCCCAAAGGTGACGGGTCTTTAACTTCACAACCGTTAACCGCCTTTGATTTTCCAGGACGAGCGATCAGCAGCCAACCAGCTTTTCCGGCAATCATTAAAGTTCAGGCAGAGTAACTGCCCATTCTTGTGATTAACCGAAAAAAACTGAACCAATTTCATGAAACAACTTCATGTCAACGGGACGCTTTTGGTTGACAACTTCGCTCAATGGAACTGTTGTGACTTGAGATGATCGCAGCGCAACCATGTGGCCTACTGCCCCGTCGTGCAATGCATCAACGGCTGCTAACCCAAATCGAGTTGACAGGATTCGGTCATACGCTGTTGGCGTGCCACCTCGTTGCACATGTCCGATTTGCACAACTCGCGATTCATACCCGGTTCGCTTTTCAATTTCTTCGGCAATAGACACGCAAATACCGCCGTATCGCGGACGACCGATCTGATCACGTTCGTATTCTGGCAATGTCAAGGTTCCCGGTATCGGCTGCGCACCTTCCGCCACAACCACGATTGAGGCGTAACGTCCACTGCGGTGGCGATTGGCCACCTGTTCACACACCTCGGCAATATCGAAAGGTTCTTCGGGAACCAAAATGGCAGTCGCTCCACCAGCGATTCCGGCGTATAGAGCAATCCAGCCGGTGTCTCGACCCATGAGTTCAACAACCATGACTCGATCGTGACTTTCAGCAGTTGTGTGCAATCGATCAATCGCATCAGTTGCAATTTGAACTGCCGTATGAAAACCAAACGTGAGATCAGTTCCGTACACGTCGTTATCAATCGTCTTTGGAACTCCAATTATTGGCAATCCGGTCTCGGTAAATATCAGGGAGGAAACAGTCAATGAACCATTACCGCCAATGACGATGAGTCCGTCAAGGTGCTGATCAGCAAAACATTTTTTGACTCGCTCTATTCCATCGCTCGAGTCATAAGGACTACCGCGACGAGTGCCCAAAATCGTGCCGCCCCGGGGCAACAATCCCCGAACGTCACTTTCACCTAATGTCATGTAGCGCTGCTCCATGACACCGTCCCATGAGTCAAAGAAACCCAGGAATTCATCCTTGTAGGCAGAGACACCTTTGCGAACGACGGCTCTAATGACAGCGTTCAACCCTGGGCAATCTCCCCCGCCTGTCATGATTCCGATGCGCACTCACTCAGCCTAGACATGAAACAATGAAGGGATGGGTTGGGACTCAACAAGAACTGTTAACTGGGCGCGACTGATTCGTGAATGGCTTGTGTATGCGGTAGTGATGGCGGGAGTCTTTGTGATTTTCCTCCGTGACAATGTTTCCGCAGGATCAATCGCCGGTCTCGCAGCATCTTTCCCGATGTATCTCATTTTCGGAGGTGCGCTCGCCAAATTCGGCTATCAGCGCAAAACCCTGACCGATCTACGTCGCTCCACCCCCGTGCGGACACCTCGAGCTTCTCGTCGATCACGGGGCAGCACATCACAGCAATCATCACCAACCAAAGTTCGGCCAGCTCCTACGAGCCGAACGACCACTGGGCCATCGCAACATCGTTCAAATAAACGCACGAAGCGATAAACGTGACTCAATCGTCTTACATCATGGCTATTGATGCTGGCACCACTGGCGTCCGGTGCCGCGCAGTATTTATTGATGGCCAAGAAGTAGTCGCGGCATACCGCGAGTTCACGCAGTACTTTCCCGAACCCGGTTGGGTTGAACACGATGCCGAAGAAATCTGGCGGGCTGTTGTCGAAACATTTAATGAAGTTGTCGGCAAAATCGGTAACCCGATCGCAATTGGCATCACGAATCAACGAGAAACCGTAGTTGCCTGGAATCGCGCGACCGGAGAATTGTACGGACATGCCATTGTGTGGCAGGACAGACGTACCGCACCCATGTGTGAACGACTCTCCACCGAAGGCCATCTCGAAACTGTGCGCTCAATCACTGGCCTCGTTCTTGATCCTTATTTCTCTGGTACGAAGATGGCGTGGATGCTCGAACACGGCGTACCAGATTCTCCCGATCTCGCTCTCGCAACGATTGACAGTTGGATACTTTGGAAGTTAACTTCCGGGCAAGTCTTCGCAACTGATCCATCAAACGCCAGTCGCACGATGTTATTTGATCTTCGCTCATTGGCGTGGAGTCCAACAATGAGCGAGATTCTCGGAGTTCCATTGCACTGCCTTCCCGAAGTGCGCCCATCTAGTGGTCGGTTTGGTCTGACCGCTTCATCCGAAGTACCGATCGGCATTCCTATTTCAGGTATCGCTGGCGATCAACAATCTGCACTTTTTGGACAAACCTGTTTTTTGCCAGGAATGGCCAAGAACACCTACGGCACTGGCAGTTTCATCCTGATGAATGTTGGATCAGAATGCCCCACCCCCTCAGACGGAATGCTGACGACGGTCGCTTGGAGCATCGCTCACTCGGACGGATCCGTTTCAACGACATACGCGCTTGAAGGAGCCATCTTTGTCACCGGTGCAGCAGTTCAATGGTTGCGCGATGGCCTCGGCATCATTTCCTCGTCATCGGACATTGGACCACTTGCAGAGTCAGTCCCCGACAATGGCGGAGTTTATTTAGTACCCGCATTTACTGGTCTCGGTAGTCCCTGGTGGGATCCATACGCCCGCGGAACCTTGATCGGAATCACTAGAGGAACAACCCGAGCCCACATTGCGCGGGCTGTCGTTGAAGCAATGGCGTTACAGACCCGTGATGCCGTTGATGCAATGCAACAGGCAAGTGGAACCCGTATCGCCGAACTACGCGTTGACGGTGGCGCTTCGGTGATGGACCTTCTGCTTTCTCTACAAGCCGATCAACTTGGCATTACCGTTCGTCGCCCCGTTGATCAAGAAACAACTGCTTTAGGCGCCGCTTTTCTTGCTGGTCTAGCCGAAGGGGCTTGGCCATCGCTCGAAGCTTTAAGCGCACGCTGGATCAGCGATCTGGTCGTCACTCCGCATGAACCCGAATCATTGGAGAGAGTTTTGGCAGATGCTTTGCACTCGACATGGCTCAACGCGGTGTCCCGTTCTCGTGATTGGGCCGGACACGACTCTGAATAACTGAAATCCAAAGACTCGGATTATTCGCTCACTAAAGCCGAACTCACAATACGGGCAATCAGTGTGAGGTGTTGACGCTCACGTAAACGGAACGCACCTCGTAGACGTCCAACCACAATTGCCGCATCAAGCAAATCAAGTGGCGCCCATGCGACGTCTGCTGGCGTGTGTTCGTATAGCGCATCACTTGCGAGGTGACTAATCCCACCCAAGAATGCCATCACCCACGGCAAATCAGGAACATCACCCGAAACTGCCAACGGCGATTGCGCACCGTTTGGAACAACTGTGCACCAATCAGCCTCAAGCATGTCACGCACCAACTCACAGGTCGCCTCAGTTCGATCAACCTTCGGAGTCTCCATAATGCGCGCCGCAGTATCTAGTGCGAGAACGCTCTGATCAGGTCGATCTTGCGCGACTCGGTGCACATCCTCGACTGCGACGCCTTCGACTTGACTGACCTGACCAATGAGTTCTTCAAGAGCTGATTCTTCGCGATCAAAATCTCCGTCGTGTCCCGCATCACCAATCGGTAAAGTCACAATCAATTCGTCAATGGCCATGCCCGCGCCACGTTCAAGAATTTCAATACCAATGACATCACCATTGGCTGCACCGATTGCGGCCGCCACCCGACCAAGAGTTCCCGGAATGTCAGGAAGCCACAACCGTAAAACGTAAGTTTGCACGCTCTGACACTAACCAGTGTGTTGTGACCGTGCTGTCAACATTAGGTGTCTGAAATGTGCGCAAACTTCGGCAATAACGCCGCCCCAACCGCTCCGGCTTGCTCGGCAAATGTTGCCATCACCAGTTGCGGATGCGGACGAAGTTGGGGCGAATACAACAATTCTTCAAACCAACGCCTCATGGGTTCAAGAAATACATTCCCCGAACTGGCGAGTCCCCCACCAATAACAATCATCGCTGGGTCAAGAAGATTGGTCAGATTTGTCAACCCCAGAGCCACCCACCGCGCAAATGAATCAACAATGACGAGCGCCTCATTGTCTCCTTCCAGCGCGGCTTGGCGAATATGTTCGCCCCGAATCTGTTCAGCACTTCCCGCGAGTTCTTGAACTCGTTTGGCCGCCCCCTGTTCGGCTGCCAAACGTCCCAAATAGCCCAGTCCGTTACCCGATGCATAGCGCTCCCAGCATCCGCTTTGCCCGCACACACATTGCGGCCCCGAGGACTCGACGACCATATGACCGATCTCGCCAGCAAAACCATTCGTACCGCGCACCAATCGTCCACCCGAGACAAGACCGCCGCCAATTCCCGTTCCAAGCGTCACCACAACAACATCGTCAACGCCCCGAGCCGCCCCCACCGACCATTCGGCAACTGCGGCACAGGTTGCGTCATTGTCAACTGCGACATCGCACTGCAATATCTCTCGCAACTGCGGTCCGACCGCAAGATCAGAAACACCAACCAAATTAGGAGCAGCCCGCAAAACCCCTTCACGAGTCACGAGACCTGGCACCCCAACACCAACCGATTCAACATCGCCGAGTTCGCGCACAATCTCAACCAATGTGCTGATCATGTCATCGGCGCCTTGCGGCGTATCTCGGCGAACTTCGCGGATAATGCGGTCGTCTTGCCAAACGACACCCAAACATTTTGTTCCACCGACATCAATTCCGGCGAAACGTCGATTGTCGGTTGGCATAGTGCCGTCTTTAGCGAGTGGACTCAGCTTGAACCTTCAACTCTTTGACAGTGTTGAGAATTCGCACTTCGGCCCGTCGCTTCACAAAACCGGGAAGCGGAACGACGAGTTCGATGGACAAGTTGTAGGTCAGAACTACGCCGCCGGCATTATCTGGCGAGAACATGTAGGCCCCATCAACTGCCCGCATAATGTCGCCTGACACCATGTGCCACGACAATCGTGCTGGAGCGGCGCTGTAGTCATACGCCAACGTGTAATGCGTACTGCGACCTAGTGCCGAAGTACGAAATTCAACCTGCGTCGCGCGACCTTGCTCATCGCGAGCCAACACAATTGCAGATTTCACATCCTTAGCCCACTCGGGATAACGCTCAAAATCAGTGGCAATATCCCAACATGTTTCGTGCGGAGCTTGAATGGTGATCGTCAGTGACGCGGTGTCAGCCATGCCTATGTTCTAGCCGATCGGACGGTCGTCGGGGTGGCTCTCAACCGAGGAAGGTCCACCTTTCAGGCGACGAGCCCCAAAAGTGCCATAAGTCGCGGCCCATAGTCCGTTCAATCCGAGACCTAAGACTGGGACGAGCACCCCAAAGGCCAGTGTTGAACCGCGGCTCGAACCTTGTGCCCCTTCTTGCAGTGTGTTTGGCCGAGCCATAGCAGTTGCCACGGCAACGATGACTTGCGCAGCCAAGCATGAGTGCATCACAACCTTGACTTTTTGTGGGATCGCGCGGCCCAGCAAAAAGTACAACTCGGCAACTGAGATCTCTTCTTCTCGACTACGTTGCACTGCGGTCCAATACCCCCAAATAAACACCGCAATGCCAACGGTAAAAAGCCCCAATGCAACTGCAACACCTTGGCTCTTGGCGAATCCCTCGAACACCACCGCCGCGGTGATGGCGGACACCACAAAGAGAACAGTCGCTCCGATATTGAATTGCAAAATTTTGAGACCACTCATGACCACACTCCAAATACGTTGCCAAGACGCTCAGCCAGCATCTCGTAGGAAAATTCATTCACGGCCCGTTCACGCGAAGCCACACCCATACGTTGTCGCAATTCAGGATCATTCAGCAAAGTCTCCATATACCGCGCCACTTGTTCAACGTCGTCGGATTGTTCAACAACGAATCCGGTTTCGCCGTGGGAAACCGCTTCGGCCGCCCCGCCGCTTGAACCAGCAATTTGTGGAATTCCACAGGCCGCCGCTTCAACAAAGACGATGCCAAAACCTTCTTGTTCGAGGCCGGCCCAACGATTTCGACACAACATGGTGTAAATATCGGCGCAACCGTACAGTTTCGGCAAGTCGTCGTGGGCAACTCGACCCAAAAATGTGACCGGAGCATCGAGTTCACGAGCAAGCTTTTCGAGTCGCTCACGGTCGCGACCCGAACCGGCTATCGCAAGAACCAAATTTGGTCGCGTTGATTTCAACTTGGCAACTGCTCGAATCGCAGTATCGAAACCTTTACGCGGAACCAGTCGACTAATGCCCACGATCAACTCGGTCTCGTCAGTGAAACCAAAATCGCGTCGAGCCTGTGAGCGATCTTGTGCATTCAACGGAACAAAGCGTGTGCTATCGACACCGGGCGGGACAATGGTCATCGGCAGTTCACGACCAGCTGCGTGCACAGCTTCAGCCGCTGGGTATCCACCGGCAGCAACAACATGACGCGCATGTCGCAGCACCCGTCCCAAAACTTGCTTCGATCCCGGAATACGACCAGGGACAGTCACTTCGGCTCCGTGCAAAACGACGTCGTACGGTAAATCAAGATGTGGCCCGATGATTCCAAGCGGAACTGCTGGGTCAAGAACAATGAGGTCAGCGCCGACTCGTTTGGCCATTTCATTGACGCGCTTCACCATCCAGGGGTGAGGAAGAAGTACTGACTCTTTGGTGCGCTCGATATGAAAGGGTTGGGCCGCATCAAACTCGGCGGTGCCTTCGTATGGACTTGTTAAAACTGCAAAAGAATCGGGCGGAAGTCGACGCCACCATTCCCACAGCAATGATTGAATCCCGCCAATCTTTGGAGGGAAATCGTTTGTGACGAGAAGATGCTTCATGAAGTGACCGTCCGAACGGGAATCGAGTCAATCTGCGAATACTCATCTCGTACCGATTCGTCAGTATCAACGGATAGCGACTCAACAAGGTCGCGGCGACCTAAACGAACGGCGGCCCAGAGAGCATGAAGTCGTAGTACCGGATCAATATCTACAAGGTAGTAGCGCAACATCTTTTCAACGGGACTCATCAACGAAATATCTTCGCTCTGAGCATCATTCAGTGGCGCAATGTTTCCCAGGATGATCAATGCGTTACGTCGCAACCAACGGGGATCGCGATCGGCCAAATACCAACTGCCAAATTTGTCGAGCAAACCTTCATTGGACATCGTTAACACATCGATGACATCAACATATGCGCCAGGTCCAGCGACGGGCGCAGTTCGCGAATGATGCCGAGCATGCAACCTGACCGTCGGCGGGCAACTGGTTTGACAGTCATCACAGCCGTACAGGCGATCGCCGAGTGCCACGCGAAATTCGCGAGGAAAGACCCCTGGCTTTTGGACGAGCCACGCCAAGCAGCGACGTGCATCGATCACACCGTCGGCGACAATGGCCTGAGTTGGGCATTCGTCATAACACGCACGGCAGGTTCCGCAACCGTCTGGTGCTGGTTGATCAGCTGGTGTCAATACAGCGGTCGTCACAACTGAACCCAAACTAAAGAAACTGCCAGCCCCTGGGAGCAATATGTTGGCGTTCTTTCCAAACCAACCAAGGCCCGCTCGATACGCGACCTCGCGATCAACCACATTGTTTTCGTCAGCAAAAACCACAGCCCGATAGCCATCTGCACGTAAACGCATAGCCACCTGTTGCAATGCCTGTCGCAACGGCGTGTAGTGATCGTCTTGTGCGTATCGCGCGACGCGAGCGACCATTCCTCCTGGATGTTCTGGTTGTTCCGAGTGATAACTGCGCGCCGCCACAATGATTGACCGCGCACCTTCAACTGCCGTGTTCGGTTCAGTTGAGCGAGACGGATTGCGATACGTAAAACCCATCGTGTCGCTGAGGCCACGCAAGTTGCGATCATCAATAGCGACTCGCGCTCGGCTGAGCGGAGAGGCGTCGGTGACTCCTACTCGATCAAGACCTAAATCGCGAGCAAACTGTAAGAGTGATTCGAGATACGCAGGGTCGGTTGTATCAACTGGAGGACCAGTTCGTTTACCCCGATTTCCGTTGGTTTGGCGCACGATGACGAAGCGTAGGCACTAAACCGGCCTCGGCGAGGGCACGCATGGCCCGAATTTCTGAGATATCGAACACAACCGCCATTGACTCGGCACCAATATGAGCCGATTCATCGTTTTCATGCTCTTCTGAAGCCTCTTGGAACAAGAAAGTCACGACGCAATCAGCGCAGGTATCAGTTTCACGCATCACGCACGTGCCGCAATCAATCAACGTTGAAGAGCTGTCCGGAGAGGCCAGGGAAAGCTGAGCGAGATGGATTTTGGTGCGGCGGGGCTGGTTCGGGAAGTTCATACCTCAACCATGCCCAAGGGGTATGGCACAGTGAAACGAGACCCTAGGTGGTGACTTGCCAGCGATCGGCGATGAGTTCAGCTGCCATCATGACTGGGAAATGGGTATTGGCACGCGGCAACATCGGGAAAATCGAAGCATCGCACACCCGCAAGGACTCAACACCAATTACTCGCCCCGAGGTATCAACCACGGTCTGTTCTTGCCGGGGGTCTCCCATCGCGCACGTTCCAGCGGCATGGACATAGTCGCCCGTTCGAGATTTCAACCACGCCGCGATCTCGTGCGCACTATTGCCTAAAGCCGACAACGGAGTCCCGACATCATCAGTAAAGACTGCTGATGCGATGCGTTGCAAAGCCGGAGAATCAAGCAGATGCCGAG
>JBIKYT010000093.1:0-6612 GCA_044355095.1 Ilumatobacteraceae bacterium | reverse complement strand
ACGAGGTCATGGCGATGTGGGGTGACCCCGACGCCGATTACGAAAAGGTCGGAGCCTTGCAGGCCGATCTTGAAGACAAGATCGCGGCGGCCGACGCGTGGAGCCTCGATCGCAACGTCGAAATCGCGATGGACGCATTGCGCTGTCCCCCGAACGACTCTGACGTCACCACGCTGTCGGGTGGTGAACGCCGCCGCGTGGCATTGTGTCGCCTGCTGTTAAGCCGTCCCGATTTGTTGTTGCTTGACGAACCCACCAACCACCTTGACGCCGAAAGCGTTGACTGGCTCGAACGTTTCCTCAAGGAATATCCAGGCACTGTTGTCGCGATTACCCACGACCGGTACTTCTTGGACAACGTCGCGAAATGGATTCTTGAACTTGATCGCGGTCGCGGTTTCCCGTTTGAAGGTAACTACACCAGTTGGCTTGAACAGAAACAAGAGCGAATTGCCCGCGAAGAAAAAGGTAACGAAAATCGTCGCCGCACTCTTGAGCGCGAACTCGAATGGGTACGCATGTCACCCAAGGCTCGTCAGGCCAAAGGTAAAGCGCGTTTGTCGGCGTACGAGAAATTGCATGCCGAAGCCGAAGTCGCTGATCGCGGTCCGAGCAAACTCGAAATCATGATCCCTGCCGGTGGACGCCTTGGCGACACTGTCATCGAAGTCAAAGGTCTCACCAAGGGCTTTGGCGATCGCCTATTGATTGAAGATTTGACGTTCTCGCTGCCACCCGCAGGAATTGTGGGCATCATCGGACCTAACGGCGCAGGTAAGACAACGCTGTTCAGAATGTTGACTGGCCAAGAAGCTCCCGGCGCCGGCGAAATCACGGTTGGTCATACTGTGCAATTGGCGTACGTTGATCAAAGCCGCGATTCGCTCGATGACAACGCCACGGTCTACGAAGAAATCACCGGCAACATCGAACATATGAAAGTGGGCAACCGCGAAATCAACGGGCGCGCGTACGTTGCTTCGTTCAACTTCAAAGGAAGCGACCAACAAAAGAAAGTTGGCGATCTTTCAGGCGGTGAGCGTAACCGCGTACACTTAGCCAAATTGTTGAAGACCGGTGGAAACGTTCTACTTCTTGACGAACCAACCAACGACCTCGACGTTGACACCTTGCGTGCGCTTGAAGATTCGCTGGAAGCGTTTCCTGGCTGTGCAGTAGTGATTAGTCACGATCGCTGGTTCCTTGACCGCATCGCCACTCACGTTTTGGCGTTTGAAGGCGATAGTCAAGTGCGTTGGTTTGAAGGCAACTTCAGCGAATACGAAGCCTGGCGCAAAAAGGAAATTGGCTCAGCCGCCGACCAACCACACCGCATCAAGTACAAGCCATTGGCTCGTTGATGAATACCAGTCCAGCAGTACGCGCCATTCGCATCGCTTGCGCGGTGATCTTTGTGATGTGTATCGCCGGGTTGATCATTTCGTCAATTGCTGGCAACAACGAAGGTTGGGTCTTAAGCATCGGCGTCTGTGGAGCAAGTGCCGCGATCATCTTGATCGTTGTTTCTCTCGTGACGGCCACAAAACGTATCCCTGAGTTTTCTGATGTTCAAGCCGAGGCCATCGAACAGCGCATCACCCAACTCGTCGCAGCCGGAGTTGATGAAAGCGAATTACGAGAACTCGTTCGTTCATCAATTCAGTTGGGTCGAGGACTGTGAGCGAAACTGACCAACAGCTTGCCTCACGAGTAGCCACCGAAGCCGGCGCCATGCTGGTTGAACTACGCGACGAGTTAGTGGCAGTAGGCACTCACTATTGGGATCTCAAAGACGAAGGCGATGTTGCTGGGCATCGTTACATCATGAGCGCATTAACCGCGGCGCGTCCCGATGATGTGATCTTGTCCGAAGAAGCAGCCGACAATCGTCGTCGTCTCAGCGCCGAACGGGTGTGGATCATTGACCCCATTGATGGGACGAACGAATTCGCCGAGCATCCTCGTCATGATTGGGCGATTCATATCGCTCTCTGGGAAGCCGGCGAATTGACCGCTGCCTCTGTTGCACTGCCGACACTCGGAATCACCTTTGATGCCAGCCCCGCCGCAGTCGTTCCCCCATCGACGCGTGCCAAGCCCCTGCTCGTGACATCTCGTTCGCGTAATCCCTACTGCGCCGTCATGGTTGCCAACGACCTCGGATGTGATGTAGCCCGGCTTGGATCAGCGGGAGCCAAGGCTATGGCCATCGTCATGGGCGAGGCCGATATTTATGTTCATGACGGCGGCATGTACCAATGGGACTCGGCCGCCCCCTCTGCGGTCGCCAAGGCCGCGGGACTACATGTCAGCCGAATCGACGGTTCACCGTTGAAATACAATCAAGAATCCTTGTGGCTCCCCGACTTCTTGGTGTGTCGCGTCGAGTTTGCTGATGCTGCGCTGAAGGCATTGAACCCGTAAAACAAGTACTCTTTGCCCGTGAAACGTTTTCCGGGAATCGCAATCGCTGGTCTTGCCTCAGTCGCTGCTGGCGCCATTCATGGTGGCGCAATCGGCCTGCATGCCGAGCATCCACAACTGGCCCGCATCTTCATCGTGATGACCTTGTTGCAGTTGGCTTGGGGTGTCGCAATTTTGCTGCGACCCCAACATTGGCTTTTGCCAGTTGGCGTTCTTGTTAATGGTGCAGCCGTTGGCGGTTGGGCACTCACTCGTATTGCCGGCATTTCCTGGATTGACGGCCTTGAGGTTCGCGAGAGCCCACAAATCGCCGACACATTATGTGCGGGTCTCGGAATTGTTGCGGCAACAGTTGCACTCGCTGCATTGTTGATCGGCGAACGTGAACTTCCACAAGTGCGTCTTGCGTTCCCATCCTTTGCAATTCTGTTGCTGACATTGCCCGCCATGTGGAACGGGGCCGCTCATGTACACAACCACGCAGCCGCGGTTGACGCAAGCGGGAACATCATCGACGAATCGCAACCTCACGGCCACGATGAAGCCAACGTGTCCGTCGCGCAAGTTGCGAACGAAACCATCGCCCAATGGCCGCGCGCTTACGATCCAGCAAGTGGTATTGACATCAGTGGAGTTCCCGGGGTCTCGGTTGACCAAGAACTTCGAGCACGCGACTTGATTGAACAGTCTTTGAAACTGCTCCCTCAGTGGGCCGACACCGCAACTGCAATCTCGGGTGGATGGAATTCAATCGGTGATGCATCAACTGGCTTTGAGCACTACGTCAATCGTCGACTGATTGAGGACGACAAATTCCTTGATCCTTCAGCCCCCGAATCTCTTGTGTACAAAGTTGATGGCGACAAGCGCACGCTTGTATCCGCCATGTTCATCGCTCAGTCCGGAGTTGCCATCGATGACCCGGAACTGCTTGATTTTGCTGGCAACTTGATGCAGTGGCACATGCACGACAATTTGTGCTGGACACGCAATGCCGCTGGTGTGGCTGTGATCGGTGGAGTGACCGATGCCAATGGCAACTGTCCCCCTGGTTCGGTGCGAGCTGGTGCAGGCAATGCCATGGTGCACGTCTGGATCGCCCCGCATCCCTGTGGCCCATTCGCCGCGCTTGAAGGCACTGGCGCTGGTCGAGCCGATGTCAGCGATGCTGAACGAGTAGATATGTGTAACGCATCGCATGCCCACCCAGACGGTTCGTCGACAAACGGAGCAGCAACAGCGACAACAGCCCCGTCGTATAACGACACTGGCGCCGCACGAATCACACTCGCCGGCTTTGCTGGAGTAACTGCGGCACAACAAGCCCGCGCCGAAGAATTGATTTACCAAACCCGCACAATTCTGCCGAAGTTTGCCACGCCAGAAATTGCTGAAGAGTACGGATTCACTTCCATCCAAGATGCAAGTACCGGTGTTGAGCACTACATCAATTGGTCGTGGATTAACGACGAACATGAACTCAATCCCAACTATCCCGAAAGTTTGGTCTTCGCCGTCGGCCCAGGTGGAAGCCGCACCTTGGTATCAGCGATGTTCATGGTTGGCGACGAATACACGTTAGAGACAGTTCCCGATGTCGGTGGTCCGCTCACACAGTGGCACATCCACAACAACTTGTGTTTCAACCAAGACCCGAAGATTTCAGGATCGACGCGAGTTGTTGGAGTGACTTCCGAAGACGGCCCATGTTCGTTCGGTGTCAAGATTCAACCCAATCCGATGTTGCATGTCTGGCTTACCCCGCAAGCCTGCGGACCATTCGCTGCACTTGAAGGCATCGGCGCCGGGCAGATCAAGCCTGGTGAAGAACGCCTGTGCGATGAAGTCCACTCGCACGGGTAATACTTCGCTGCACCACAAATACCCAAGCGAATCCAACTGCACAGACACCGAGCACTACGACTGGCATTGATGTTGACCCAACCGTGTCAATCAAAGATCCGATAGACACCGGAACAATCAGTCCCCCGATTGCGGCAGCCCCAACAATCCATGCGGTGGTTTGAGCCGAGAGTGAGAGTTTCTCATCAACCATGGCAATCATGGTCGGATATTGCGGACCCGAAGCGAATCCAAAGAGTCCCGCGCCTAACCAAATTGAAAGTGCGTTGGTATCTCCCACAATCATGATGCTTAAGCCCTCTAACGAAAACCCGCACGCCCATCCAACAATTGTGAGTGGCTTAAATATCTTGCTCAATGGAATAGCCACTAACCGCGACAGGGCAAACGAGGCCCAAAAAACTGCGGTGACAAATGCCGGGTTCGAGCCACCCAGTCCTTGATCTTCGGCGTAAGTGTGGATCCATCCAGCAAAACCAACTTCGCCACCGACATAGAGCAAGAAGAAAACTGCTACCTGCGCGACAACTTTGGTTGGCAACTCGGGTCGGTGAATATCGGGCGCATGTTCTGGTTCAAATGGCGAATCACGACGGCCAAGTATTGCAATGGAAACCAGTGCAAAAAAGCCAACGACAATCGAGACTGGCCACAAATGATCGGTGAACGCGATCGCTCGATCAACAATCAGCGGAGCAAGTAGCGCTCCGACTCCAAAAAGTAAATGCATGGCGTTCAGTGCCGGCCCCGATTTACCGGCACGTGCCCACACCACCATGATGTTCATTGACGCATCGGTCATTCCCGTTGCTGCTCCAATCAACATTGCGCCAATAGCCGCATATAGGTAAGTCGGCGCTAGAGCAATGAAGAGCACCCCTAGCGAAAATCCGACAACGCCAAGGCGGAGCACAACATGCCCACCCCATCGCGTCACCCAACGACCACCAACTAGCGCACCCACAAAATTGCTCGCCGCGATAATGGCAAACAAAATGCCGACGACTCCAGCACTGACGCCAAGGCGATCTTCGAGATACGAAACCGATGGCCCAAGAAGCGAAAGAGCGATGCCCATCACGAGGGCGACATAGAAATATGGGAAAACTGGTTTCAGGGCATGCTCACGATGGTGACAGTTCCTTGCGCGCCATCAACGGTGATCGTTGCTCCATCAGGAATTCGCACAGTCGCATCGGTGACGCTAACAACACACGGAATACCTAATTCACGACTCACGATGATCGCATGGCTCACAACCGCGCCAACATTGACGACGACAGCTCCCGCGGCAACGAATAGCGGAGTCCAAGCCGGATCGGTGAAAGGTGCGACCAAAACTTCGCCTGGTTCTAATGCCATCGGGTCGGCAGCGTCAAGAATGATTCGCGCCTTACCCGTGTACGTTCCTGGGGCGCCAGACATTCCTGTCAACACTTCTCCTGCGTGCACGGCAACAGCAGTTGATTCACCTTTCAGCGCCCATTGACTCAACGGCGCAACAACACCATTCACGATAAATGGTGGCTCGAGTTGAAAGAGCTCAAGATATTGCCGTTCGCGCTGAGCGAGTCGAGCCCTAAATTCATCAGGTTGAGCAACGAATGCATCAAGCTCGTCAGCAAGCAACATGCAGATCTGCGATGTGCTGAAACCAGTGCGCGCCGCCAATGCGAATGCGGCCATTCGAACTTCGTGCACAACTTTGATGATGTTGGTCTTGGCGCGTTCGCGACCGGCCAAATACAAGTGCGCTGATTTCAAAGCCATTTCAAATTGTGCCAAGGCTTCAGGATCAGCAGATAAGGCTTCACGTACTCGTTTTTCGGCGGCCCGGCGTAGTTCGGCATTCTTCTCATTACGAATGACCGGGCTTTCACTATTGGCCGCTCCACGCATCGTGTCAATCAATGACGTCACCAAAGTTGGTTTGGTTTCCCAAGTCTCAGAACGAATATCCCATTCGTTCGGCCCCCGACTTCCGAATTCACGGATAAATGCTGCGAACTTTTCGGCGTATTCGCTTGAATCTTTTGCCAAGCGCGATAATTCCCACATCGCACGACTTGGAGCGGCAGAGTCCACGTCACCAATAGCGGTTATCAATGTCAACACCAACGATGGATCGCCCAATGCAGCCGCAATCGCACCAAGTGCGCCTGGTCCAATCGAAGTTCCAGCCGTCATATCAAGGTGGTGTTGAAAGTCGCGCCGCAAAGTTGCCGTGAACGAACGCATGCGTTGAACGAGTGCGACTTCATCAAGATTGGACAAATCTGGACGTGATGCCCGTGCCTCGTTGGAAATCTTTTGATCTTCAATCAA
>JBIKYT010000092.1:0-6684 GCA_044355095.1 Ilumatobacteraceae bacterium | reverse complement strand
CGGCAACTTCGAATAAGCGATCTTTCTTGCGGTGGTTCTGTTGACCTTGGGTACCAGCCAAGACTGCATAGTCGTATGACATCACGACAACTCGAGAATCGTGACCACTGAACAACGAGCCGTTTATCGAGGCAAGTCCACCGACGAGTCCATCGGCTGGAGTCTTGGTGATTAGATCGTCAAGTGAACGTCGACGCCGTTGGGCAGCAACGACCGTCGGCCCATACTCAACCAATGAGCCCTCATCAATCAGAAGATTGATATTTTCACGGGCCGTCAGCCGACCTTGTCCATGACGTTTGGCGACCGCTTCTTTACGTTCGTCATCTAAACCGATTTGGTGACGCCGATGCACCTCGTCAAGATCAGGGCGAACTAATGCCTCAACTTCTGATGACACTTCAATCAGAGAGTCAAGGGAAATTTTCTGAGAAACAAATGAAATGAGACGGTCACCTGTTTTGACCGCCTGACCAACTTGCACAAGCACCTCTGATACGGCACCGTCCGCGTCAGCAAAAATATCGTGCTGCATTTTCATTGATTCCAAGGTGATGACTACTGACCCCTTGGAATACTCAACACCTACAGAAGCCACAAACAGAACTGTTCCCTGCAGCGGAGAAACAATGAAGTTTGTGCCCGCACTCATCGTTAACCGTGTGACGGAAAGCGAACTGGAACGGTGCGGGGACCACGCACTTGACCGCCAGCCCAAGTGACTTTGGATTCATCGGCTATCTCGAAATCAGGAATCCGCTCAAGCCACGTTTCAATAGCTACTCGCAATTCCATACGTGCCAAGTTCGATCCGGCACAACGATGGATACCGGCGCCAAAAGCGACATGTCGATTGAGTTGGCGATCAAGAATGACTTCGTCGGGATTTTCGAAAACGGCTGGATCACGATTAGCGCCTGGGAAGTTCATCAAAATGCGCTCATCTTTTTTCATCGGGCAACCGTTGTACTCAACATCTTCACCAAGACGTCGCGCCATCGTCACGGGTGAATACGCCCGCAACAGTTCTTCAATAGCGGTCGGCATCAAATCAGGTTCCTTAACGAGCCGTTCAGCGTCTTTTGGATGGCTCGCGAGATGCCACAAAGATGATCCGATTGACGACCACGTTGTATCTACTCCAGCAATAAGTAAAAGTCCGCACATTCCTAGGATCACACTTTCATTGACGGACTCTCCATCAACCTCAGCCTGCAGTAGTTCAGAGATGAGGTCGTCGCCAGGATTCTCTTTGCGTTCAGCAATCGCACCTATGAAAAATTGGATGACGCCAGTCATCCCACGACGCCGTCGTTCTTCGTCATAGGCGAATTCCAAAACATCACGAACCCAACCGGTAAAGCTGTCACTCATTGTTTCTGGGACGCCGAGAATGTGAGCGATGACTCTGACGGGTATCTGCTGTGCGTAATCTGCCGCAGCATCCGCGTTGCCGTCGGCGATAAAGCCGTCAATGAGACGATTGCACAATTCTTTCGTCATGGCTTCGTAGGTAAGAGTTCTTTGCGGACTCATCCATGGAAGTAGCAGACGACGGGTCCACGTGTGTAAAGGCGGATCAGAACTAATGGGCGGAACTCCATAAGGCAAGAAACCTTGTTGAGAAGTTGCATCAGCAGGATTAGGAGGCGGAACGACGGAGATACCAAATCCCGAAGGGAACGTCTCGATATCTCGAGCAATCGCCGTGACATCTTCATAGCGCGTGGGAAGCCAGGCCCCACCCCAACGATCGGTATGGGCCATCGGACATTCATCGCGAAGAACCGCCCAAATGCTGTATGGATCATTGACGTATTGCGCATCAAAAATGTCAAAGTCTGAGGCCCAATTTGAAACTGGCTTTGTATCAGTCATAGTGACAAAACCTTAGATGTTTTGACAATGTTCTCGCACAGCAGCGACCAAGATTGACCAGAAATATTCCGGATAATCGTGGCCCATACCCACAACTTCGAAAAACTCTGCTTGCGGGATCACCTCGGCGGTTCGGCGGCCGCCCGAAACATCAATCAGAGTGTCCTGATCGCCATGAATTACCAAAGTCGGAACCTTTAGGGCACGCAAACGATCGGAACGACTTCTGTCGGCTCTTGATGCTTTGTACTGCCGACCAACTCCGTCTGGTCGACAGGCTCGGTCAAAGACTTCTCCCGCAAAATGACGCTCATATTCATCATCAATATGGCCCGGACTACCCCACACTTTTTTGCCTGCGAGGTGCAACTCAATTGCCTGTTCCCTGATCGTTGATCCAGGAGTCAACAACAATTCGCGAGCTTCATCGGTTGGGCGTCCCACATCGGAGTCCCCAGTTGTTGACATGACCGAGATGAGCGAAAGTATTCGTTCGGGAAACTCGATTGCGAAGGTTTGGGCAATCATTCCGCCTAGTGATACACCAAAGACGTGAGCCTTCTTAATGGCGAGATCATCAAGCACGGCGACTGCGTCACTTGCCATATCTTTCAATGAGTAACCCTCTGGCCCGTCGCTTGAAAGACCGACATCGCGATTGTCGAATCGGATCACATGAAAACCGGCTTCAACAAACAATTGGCAAAATTCATCGCGGTAGGCGATGCATTGATTGCTGAGACCATTGATCAATACCAACGTTGGATGCGATCTGTCTCCGAAACTTTCGTAATAAATAGATAGATCTCCGTTATGTGCGAACTTTCTATTCACAGACAATTCAGCCTCCTGGGTTTGCTGCTAGATGATCGAATACACCAGTTGGGCGAGTCGCTCGATATTCGTGGACAATAGGCGCAAGGTCATCGGGACTCGCACCGTGCATGATGACTCCATCGCATCCCAAATCAAACTGGTCACGAATGCTGGAGACACACTGTTCGGGTGTGCCACTAGCAGCGCTCTCTAGCCATTCAGATGGAATGAGAGTCGCCACATGTTCAAGTTGTTCAGTAGTAGCAATGCCATCAAGTGCGCCACGGAAGGACTTAATGAATTCATCTTCTCGGAATCGTTGCAAAACTTGAGGATCCCAGTTGTTGGTCGTGACCATCAAGTCGCCATATCCCTGGAGATATGTAGCGAGACGCCCAACTGTTTTCTTTAGCCGAATGTCTTCGGGAATGTGGTCGCCAATGGTGGCGAAACACGACCACACTCGAACTTTGTCGGGGTCGCGCCCGGCACGCTCGGCGCTATCTTTCACCGTCTTCACGCAACGTTGGGTTGTTTCATCCGAGAAAAACGTATGCAGGATCACACAATCAAAGGCTCGTCCAGCGAGTTCAAGAGTGTTCTGACCAAAGGCCGTGATACCAAGTGGAATATTCTCATCGAATGTCGGGTCAAGAGCGAGAATCGGGTACTTGCCGATAGGACCATCGTGTCCAAAAATAACTTCGCCCTTGAAAAGACGTTTCATCACATTCGCGAAATCTTCCATTTGCGCAGTAGTGATTTTGGACATCCCATACGCGGCAAATAATGGTCCGATACCCCGGCCAATTCCGAGACAAAAGCGTCCCTCGGTGAGGCGGTGCATGGTTGTTGCATACGATGCAGTCACTAGAGGATGGCGAGTGTTGTGGTTGGTCGCAGCCGTAGCAATTCCGACTGATTTTGAGACCGCACCTACGGCACCCGACAGAGTGACGGCTTCCTTAATGTTGAAGCGCTCAGAAATGAAGCACGCGCCGATGCCGAGTTCTTCAGCTGACTCGACTTCATGAATGAGATCGCGCGGAGATTTGGGTGCGCCGGGCAAGGTATAAAAACCCAGTTCGTTCATTTGAGTGATGGTCTGAGACATGTGAATCAGCTCTTTCCTGGAATTCGGAAACCTCGCAAAAGGTTCTTCACCGCGCGAGAACCAAAAGCCGTCACCGGCGAAGTCTCTGACACCATCATTGTTGCCTCGTTTTGAGCAATCAACTCAGGAGTCAATTCGCGTTCGCTATAGCCATCAGTCATTGCGATAGACATCGCTGCCTGCCATCCAGCACCAACGCTCAGCGTCTCACCGTTGAGTGCACATGAATCGTGCCCAAGCCAAACGACAAGTGGAGCCACGAGACCTGGGCTCAGCCATTCGCCAAGTTCGGGAGACCACGGAATCGGGCCAAAGGCCGTACCGGGCCGTGTCTTGGCATAAGGAACCACGACGTTTGTTGAGATACCGAACGGCGCTCCTTCGCTAGCCATTCCGCGTGTCAGGCCGATCACGCCCATTTTTGCCATCGCATACACCGTGCCGTTCGGAACGCCACCGAACGCCGCACCAGACGACACATTGATAAATCGTCCCCCGCCGTTGTTCTTCATCCACTTCCATGCTGGGCGACTTACATTGAGCGTTCCGCGTAACTGAGTATTGACAAGTGCATCAATACTTTCTTCAGGGAAATCTTCAAACGGAGCCATACGAACTTGGCCAGCATTGTTGACGACGACGTCAACGCGCCCGAACGCCTTGATTGCAGTGTCAACGATGCTTCGCCCTCCTTCGGGCGTCGCGATTGAGTCATAGTTGGCCACGGCCTGTCCACCAGCGGCGATGATCTCATTGACAACTTCGTCCGCCGGATTGATGGTCGGCGCGGCGGCGTCGCCGTCAGTGTCAGATATTCCGACGCCAAGGTCGTTCACCACGACCTGAGCACCACGACGAGCGAATTCGAGGGCATATTCGCGCCCAAGGTTGCGACCAGCCCCAGTCACAATTACTACTTGACCATCAAAACGAATTGATTCTCTATCTTGGCTCACGGCTGAATCCCCTCAGGCTGCTCGATCTCCGAACACCTGGTAACAGGATATTTCAGCTCTTCAGTTGAATAGTCAACGAGCGGGGACAAAGTTTCAACACTCGGTTAAAAAGACCTAACAGGACGGACACGGGTCGTAGAGTCCTTGGCGGCTGTGTACGACCCGCACGGACCGGACGAATACTGAGCATGCGCGTGTGTGCTGCTTTGTTGACTAGAACTTAATAAGTCAAAGGACGTCGTCAGACCAAGAACGCCTCTGTTGACACATATCTGATTCAATTCTAATTTCGACGGCAAAAACCAATCGTCGTATCCACCCAAAACCAATAGACTTGCCTTCCTGGCTGCGATATTACTTGTCGAACAACCAGTCACAATGGCGGTCGTGTTCGTTTCACCGGTCCCAATTGCAACCCCTGTAGATATCGAACTATTTTTACAGCCCCATATGGCTAGCGGGTCGGACAAGTCGGAGCCACCACAAATGCCATCAGACCAGCCAGCGCAAGCCATCTCAAAGTAACGCGAACCCTCGGCACGGCTCATACTTACATAGAAAATTTTACCTCCGCTCGGCCCGATATCTCCGACCGCGTATAGAGCAACAGGCGCAAGTGTCGTTGTCGTCGTCGATGTCGTTGTCGTAGTTGTTGTTGTTGTTGTTGTCACTGATGGAACAGTTGTTGTTCCTGACGGGACATCTGTTGTTGTCGTTGTTGTGGGTACTTCTGTCGTTGTCGTTGTTGTGGGTACTTCTGTCGTTGTCGTTGTTGTGGATACTTCTGTCGTTGTCGTTGTTGTGGGTACTTCTGTCGTTGTCGTAGTGGTGGGGGTTGGGTCGTCTTCGTATGCAAGAACGATTGCGAACGTTTTGGCAGTATCGCCACACGGGTTCCCAAAAGTAGAATTGTCAAACGTCAAATTTCCCTCACTGTTTCCAATGAATTCATCAGCGACTATTTGATATGAGTTCTCTGCGTGACACGCACCTTGTTGGAATTGGCCATCAGCGCCCGTTGGGGTGCCGTAACTGGCAAAAAGAACTTCTGTAAATATTTTTCCTTCGGGGGCAAACTCTTGAATTGAATCACCTTCAGAACCCGTTCCCCAAATTGTATTTTCCAGTAATTCATATTGGGGCGTCGTTGTCGTAGTTGTTGTGGCTGATGGGACGGTCGTTGTGGCTGATGGGACGGTCGTTGTGGCTGATGGGACGGTCGTTGTGGCTGATGGGATAGTTGTTGTCGCTGATGGGACAGTCGACGACGCTGATGGGACAGTCGACGAAGCTGACGGGACGGTCGTCGTTATTGGTGGAGACACACACGGATCAATGACCGAAGGCGTTAAGGCCAAACCACCTAGCAACACCAGTGGTGCCACCACGATCGACAGTCGCCCAGATGACTGACGCGCCCATCTCGCCACAATCACACCAAACACTAATAAAAAAAGGCCAGCGAATAAAACAAAAGCTGAGCCACCAGTAGTAGGTAGGCGACACACATCATCAGCAGACACCACAACCCCCATTAAATAAAAACTTCTAGAAAATATAACAAACAACTGTGAGGCGCGCAAGCGCCTTTTATCTAAAAACCGAGTTCGCAGTTTCAAGACCTCCGAGCAGCGAGGAATGTTCAACATTTATGTCGAACAGTGATTTGGGACACAAAAACCTGCTTTTCACGAAAACATTTCCTAACTACTTCAAGTGGTCCTACATTCATCACACCGTCACATTGTCTCGGGAACCCTGCAAACGGTGGCGTTTCAGAGTTTCCTAACCCAACAGAAACGTAGCGATGAGTTGATTGGCCTCGGTCGCATAGGAGGTGTTGCTGCCGATTCTCAGACCGTGATCACCACCGATAAGTTTGTAATGGACGACCTGGCCGTTGAGGTAGGTGTATTTCAC
>JBIKYT010000091.1:0-6699 GCA_044355095.1 Ilumatobacteraceae bacterium | reverse complement strand
CAAGTCCGGTTGGCGTAACCGCCGTTGATGTCACCGCAGTACCTGTCAATGCATACGTAAATGTTTTCGTTGTTGGCACCGAGGCGACAGTGAACGTGCCGTTGAAAGTTGAATCAACTCCAGTCACCGCAACTTCTTGGCCGACTGCCAATCCGTGATCAGTTGAAGTTGTCAAAGTAGCAACCGTCGCTGTCATCGCCTTAGTAGTAATCGCGATCGGTGTTCCTGAATGCGTGAATGAGGTGGTTGAACCACCGGCAATATCAAATTGATTCACGATGTTCGCGATATCGGTTCCCCACTTCACGCGATAGCCCGTGATGTCGTTGACTCCCGGCGTCGCCCACGTCAACTCGCTTGTTCGCGACCAACCAGTTCCAACCAACTGCGAAGGCGCAGGAACTGTGCCTGACAGAGGAAGAGTTAAACGAATCGAACCATTTGACGCATTGTCGGCGTAAGCCAATGTGTGGATGACTCCATAACTTCCTGTTGATGTAAACGAGGAACCACCACCGCCACCTGTATACATGGCACCGCCACGGCCTCCCCAATAGCCACCGCCTCCGCCGCCAGTATTGGCTGCTCCTGCGGCGCCGAGTCCCAGTGCATTACCTGTCAATTGAGTGCCTGCGACACCACCAGCGTTGCCGCCGTACGTCCCACCATCTAACGCAACGAGACCGCCGCCACCGCCACCACTTGCCCAGGTAGTTGCTCCACCGCCGCCGCCGGCAACGAGAATTCGTTTCGCCCAACTTGAGGCTGGCAACGTTTGGATCGTGCCACCCATGCCAGTGACTGATGTATTTGCTTCGCCAACTCTGCTGTAGGTAAATCTCGTCGCATTTGGGACGGCAACGATGGTGTACGTGCCATCAAACGGTGCACCAACACCGGCAACAACGACCGAGTTGCCTACTGCATATCCATGCGCTGTCGATGTCGTGATTGTTGCTGTACCCGAAACTAATTCTGCAGAAGTAATGGCAGTACCACGACGAATATCGGAGCCACCGCCACCTCCAAGTCCTGGAGCAGTTCCATTTCCACCACCGTTAAAGCCGCCCGTTGATGCCGAATTACTTCCGCCCACGAACACAAACAAAACTTCACCCGGAGTCACTGGAATGACTGCTTCAATTCGGCCACCTAAACCTGCGGCGAAAGTTGTGGCGCCACCATCACCGCCAATCGCATCAACCGACAACGAAGTAACACCAGTTGGCACGACATACGACTGCACTCCGCCCGTAAACGAGTACACCGAGGTCTTTGAGAACTGCGTCTGCGCAGAAACCGGACCAGAGAAGGCGCTGAGACACGCAGTAGCACACGTTTGTGTGTTGTCGGTGTAGATAAACGCCGCTTGGTAAAAATACGTTTGACCGATCGCAAGAGAAAGTGATTTTTGCGCCGATCCAGCAACTGTTAATGCCGCCGCAGTCACGTTTGCGGCGACGCGATCGTACGTGAAAGTTGTTGCTGTCTTTGTTTTAACTCTGTAGGTGCCGTTGAACGTTGCGTCAACGCCACTAATGAATACAGAGTCTCCAACTTCGAGTCCGTGCGCGATATCGGTAGTGAGTGTTGCGACGTTTGTCGTTAGCGACCTATTGACGACACGAACTGGATTACCCGAGTGGACAAAACTTTCAGTCGTTCGACCAGCAATGGTGAATTGATTTGTCAAGGCACTTGCAGATGTTCCCCATTGAACTCGCAGCCCTGTAACCGTCGCGTCAGACGATGGCGTCCACTTCATTGCAACCGAGCGCGCTTCGGCATAGAGAGTGAGACCAGTTGGGCTCGATGGCGCGGCGGCGATTTCGATAACGCTTGAATCACAAGATTTCTGCGCGTCAACTTCACAGGGATCAGTTGGGCTGACAACTACCTCTTCGTTGGCTTTCAAAGCACTGCGTAATTCACTTGCAGTCAACGACGGCTGAGCAGAGATGAGTCGAGCGAGCAATCCAGAAATATGTGCCGCCGCCATCGAGGTGCCTTGGCGATAGGCGTAAGCCTCGGTGTCTGGCTCTCGAACGCCCGCATTCGACAGCGAATAGATACCAAGGTCGCCACTCGCGTTGAAGTCTCCGCCTGGTGCATACACATCAACGCCGTCACCGAAGTTTGAATAGATCGTCCGCCCACCCGTGGCATCGGTGGCTCCGACAGAAATGACTTGCTCGCAGTTGGCCGGTGAATAATCGCGAACATCACTATTCGCGTTTCCAGCGGCAACGACAACAACACTCCCGAGTTCGGTTGCTGTATCAATCGCGGTTTGCAGAGTTGCACTGCATTGCGCACGACTCGCCATCGACAAGTTGATGATGCGTGCCGGATTCTGATTGTCGTCAACCCCAGCGATGTGTCCACCCGCAGCCCAGATGATTGCTGCTGCTACGTCTGATGAAAGACCACCGTTCCAACTCAAGGCACGAATCGGCACGATGCGAGCACCTGAGGCCACACCAGCAATTCCGATTCCGTTGTTGGTCTGAGCCCCGATGATTCCGGCGACATGCGTGCCGTGCCAACTACTAGGTCGTACTGGGGCAACGCCACGCCAGTCGCCCGGGTCAGCAGGATTGGCGTCCCACCCCATTGAGCCGAAGGTTTCGGGATCGACGTAGTCGCCATCAAAGGCAACCTTGTCGCCCTCGGTTTCGCGGACCGCCGCAAGTTCGGGTCGATCTGAAACGAAGTCGTAACCCTCAAGCACCTGTTGACCTAAGTCGGAGTGAGGTGCGATACCAGTGTCAATGACAGCGACCGCGACCCCCTGCCCATCAGCCCCAGAGATCGGGTCGGTCGACGGCTCTGGCACCCCAAGCGAACGGTCGATTCCGAATTCGCCCCAGAGATTCCACTGACGAGTCGAGTAATCGGGGTCCGCCACATCGGCGGTGGCCAAAATCTCGTCAACTTCGGCCCAGGCCACGCGAGGGTCGGATTCGAGCTCATCGATGATCGCTTGAGCTTCTGCCTCAGTCACTGATTCGCTCAACTCGACCGTGTGCAGACCATCACCAAGATCGGCCGACGAAGTGATCTCGACATTGTCAACAGATTGTGATCCCGTCGCTACACCATCACTGGTCGTCGCTTCAACGCCATCTTCGTACTGCACAACAATCTGACCAACAACACCTTCGCGTCCACTCCTTGGTGTCGCCGATAACGGGCCAACAACTTCGCTCGCACCAAACTCGTTGATCGCGACGACGTTGACTTCGTAATCCTTTCCATTCATCAATCCGGTGATTGATGCGGTCTGCGATGTTGCTGCAACATCGACGACGATGTCTCCTGGTGTCAGCGTGACTCGGAATGATGTGGCAGCGTTGACATCTTGCGCGACGGTGTTTGCGTTCGTGTCATCAACAGAAGTTTCAGTTGATGTTGCGTCCCATGAAACTTCAACACCTTGATCGGCTGGTAACACAGTCACATTTGTTGGCGCACCCGGACAATCGATCGCAAGAATCGCTGCATCAGTCGTAAACAATTCAGAACAACGTGTATTCATTTCGGCCGATGCACTCGCCCGGTTCACCGAAAACGGGAGCAACGAAAAGAGTGTTGCCGACACTACGAGGCAGGGGAAAATGTAGACGCGGGAAATGCGATATCTACTTTCGGTAAAAGACCTGCTCAATCGCACATTTCAAGAGTAATCAGGGAAAGTAACACTTCTCAACTTTCCCTACTAAAAATAGGCATCAACTAATACTTGAGGGTTTGGCATTTCCCCTGATAAACCCTCAACCAAATTGCCCAAACCCTCAACCACCGCAAAATATTTCCTCCACGACCACAAAGTCCGTGACCAAAAGCGAGCCGAGAGTAGGTTGAGCCAACTATGACATCAGCAGGTTTTCTTCGCACCCCCAAGAGCAATTTCACCGAGCTTGAGGGCTTTTCATACCAACCGCATTACCTCGAAATTGCCGACGAAGATGTTGACGGATTGCGCATGCATTACATTGATGAAGGCCCCGCCGATGGACCGATTGTTTTGATGATGCATGGCATGCCGACATGGTCGTATCTTTATCGCACAATCATCAAAGAACTCGTCGCGCAGGGTTACCGCTGCATTGCTCCCGATCACATTGGATTCGGTCGATCAGACAAAGTTGTTGACACGAGTTGGTACAACATCGCGCGACACACCAAGAACATGAAGCAGTTCGTCGAACGACTTGATCTTCGCAATGTCACCATCATGGTTCAAGATTGGGGTGGACCGATTGGTCTCGCACAAGTTGCACGCATGCCCGAACGTTTTTCACGGCTCTGCATCATGAACACTTGGCTGCATCACGATGGTTACGAATACACGCTCGGCATTCAACAGTGGATTCAACAATGGTCACCCGGCGGATTATTTGAAGCGAATGTTCCCGAGAAGTTCACGCTTGGTGGACTCATGGCAATGGCCACAGCTCGCATCACTCCGCAAGATTCAGTTTTCAAAGCGTTGCAAGGTGAGACTCCCGTATACGAAGGTGAAGCCGGAGATGTCCAACGTGCATACGACGCTCCGTTTGCCGGACTTGGTCGCGAAGGCCACGCTGGGCCATACCGTTTCCCGATGAGCATCCCCTTTCACGACATGGTTTCGGGCGATGCCGCCAATCAAGAGCAGAATTTCGCGACAATCAATGCCTTGAAAATCCCCATCCACTTCATGTGGGGTAACGAAGACCCCGTTTTCGTCACCGAATGGGGTCGCAAGTGGTCATCGCTCATTCCCCATTCAACATTTGATGAAATCGGTGGTGCCCGGCACTTCTTACAAGACACCCATGGCCCCGAAATCGCCCAATTGCTACTTCAGTACATGAGCAAATAGCGAGATTGAGCATGAACATTGAAGACATCACGAATCTGATCGGTGGAAACCCCAGTTGGTCAGCAAATTGGTCCCTCGGCGGTTGTGAGTTCTACGGCGAAGTCATGGATGACGCAACTTTCGGTGTGTGGCTGTCAACCGAACCCATTTCGCCCGAAGAATACGCAGCGCTCGTCGCGCCCGAGGGCTTCAGGAAATCTGGAGTTGGTCGTAGCCAGCACGACGCGGCGTTCTTTCGCCGTCCACCAAACGCTGATAATGATGGCCCCGTTGAAACAACTCACATTGGTGAACACACCTTTGCTTTAGTCGCTCGTCCAGGTCGACCCGAAAAGGGTTTCGACGGCGTCACCGTTTTGCCCGTCTTCAAAAGTCATCGGGTGTTTTTCGCTGCCGGCCGAACTCTTGAAGTCATCGATACCAATGATGATTTTGCAGGAGGTTCTACCTTGTTGCCACAAGCCGTTGAATCGCATCTGCATCAACGACGCAGCGAAATCAAACCACGGCGAATGCCTGAAGGTTGGACTTCACGATTCATCACACTCTCCGAAAATCTCATTGTGGATTTGCCGTGTCCGGCTCGCGTCGCCATTTTCAATAACGGCGACATCTTTCACGGCCCAACGACTATTTAGATAACGAATCACTATTTCTTTGACTTCGCAGCCTTCTGTTGACTCATAAGAAAAAGAGCAATGGCTCGGTCGCTTTCCAAAAATTCTTTCGTTTGATCGCGATTGAAACTGACGATCTCTGGATACAACACTGACACGACAACTGCGGCCACTAACTTTTGCGCCATATGACGAGCATTGGCGTCATTCAGCCCATACGTATTTTGGTAGTACGCAGAAACAGCTTCAAGAACCCTTCCGTTTTTACGAGTTTTAAACCATTTCGGTTCGTTGACTGCCAACCAACTCACGAGTCGGATCATGCGGACCAGTTCAGGACTCGGAAAGGTTTTGAAAGTTCCTTCCTCAACGATGCCAACAATGGATGCGCTCGCACGCGGAAAGACTTCAACAAAAAGTGGGCCTTTACCTCCAAAATAATCGGGGATGTAGCGGTGATGAGTTTTTGCCCGTGCCGCAATTTCGCGAATCGTCAATGATTCGGGGTCGCGAGTGAGCAAAAGGCGGAGCGCAGTGTCAACGAGACGCTCTTCAATGTCGGCCCGACGTACGTAAGTGCGTTTTTCAGGTTTCGCCGGCGCCTTTGATTTCGCAGGTGTTTTTGATTTGACAACCATGTCTACAAACTAATCTCGCATATATGGTCAATCCAATTGTGCAACGAAAAGCAATCATCACTGGCGCCGCCAATGGGCTCGGATATGCAGTAGCAAAGTCTCTTGCGCAAGCCGGAACATCTGTCGGTATCTGCGACATAGATCCGCACGTGATTGAAGTTGCTGAAGAACTTCGTCGCTGGAGCGATGTTGTGTATGCCGAGGTTGCCGATGTCAGCCAACCAACTCAAGTGAAGACATTTGTTGATAATGCTGCGCTTGCAATGAATGGCATCGACATCGTTGTCAGTAACGCCGGCATTGTTCGACCCACACAGCCGACGAAAGATTCGTATGATCGTGCGATTCAAGATTTTAATGATGTCATCAATGTCAACTTGCGCGGCGTGTACCTCACCGGCCGGGCAGCCATTCCCCACATGCTTGCCGAGGGTGGCGACATTGTGAATATCACGACCGACCATATACATACGTGTGGCTGGCCAGAACTGCTTGATCACACTCATGCCCAAGAGTGTCCGTGGAAAGACGTGCAGCGTCCGCCGGTTGGTAGCAAGAACTTCGATATATATGACTC
>JBIKYT010000090.1:0-6798 GCA_044355095.1 Ilumatobacteraceae bacterium | reverse complement strand
GAAGTTCGTGTTGAAGACATCGATGACAAGGGCAAGGTCAGCTTGACTCTTGCTGGCGATCCGCCGGCACCTGCTGCGTCATCGTCAGCACCAGCATCAGCACCTCGTGCCGCTGCACCCGCAGCCGATGGTCCCGTGACCGTCAGCTTCGATGATGCATTCGACAGCGAAATCAGTAGCGAAATTGGCGACCTCGGTCCCGGTGGAGCAGCTGGTGGTGAAGGAAGCAGCGGTCGTGACGATCGTGGTGGACGTGGCGGTCGTGACCGCGGTCCGCGCCGTCATCGCTGATACCTGACACGCTGTTCAACAGCAATCTGAGTGTTCACAGGCTCCTGATCTCGAAAGAGACAGGAGCCTGTGTCGTTCTTGGGTTTATGATCGGTGCATGAGCGAAGCGATTAATGGTGCCCAGAAAATCCGCGTTGGTGTCTTTGGCGCCGGCGGACGTATGGGTGCCACGGTGTGTGATGCAGTCATGGCCGATCCCGATCTTGAATTAGTCGCTGCAGTCGATCCAGCATGTGCTGGCACTGTGATTCACGGAATCACTATTGGTGCCGACCCGCGAGCAATGGCCGATGCTGGAGTGCAAGTTGCAGTCGACTTCACCATTGCTGCTGCTTCTCGAACCAACTTGCAGTGGTGTGCATTGCACGGTGTACACGCAGTTGTTGGCACAACTGGATTCAGCGATGCTGATCTTGCTGGTTTTCGTTCGACGTTCACTTCGTCGAACTGCATGATTGCTGCCAACTTTGCCATCAGCGCGGTGCTCATGATGAAGTTTGCCGAGATGGCATCGCCGTGGTTTGAGACTGCTGAAATTATTGAGTTGCATCACGACAACAAAGCTGATGCACCAAGTGGAACTGCAGTTGCAACTGCCAACCGTATGGCTGCAGCATCAAGCGAGTGGGCCGCTGATCCGACAACTCATGAAGTCATCGCTGGTGCACGTGGCGGCAAAGGGCCCGCCGATATTCGTTTGCACGCGGTGCGAATGCGCGGCATGGTTGCGCATCAAGAAGTGATCTTGGGTTCGGCTGGGCAAACGTTGACCATTCGCCAAGACAGTTACGACCGCGTGAGTTTTATGCCGGGTGTGGTGTTGGCCTGCAAAAAGATTGCTGGCCTACCTGGTCTCACCATGGGCCTCGAACCCGCCCTGGGTTTGTAATTGCCCAAAGAAAATGTGACCGCCGAAGGGGTGGAGTCCGAAATATGGTGTTATCGTTTTCAGTAACACTTGAAGACTCCAAACTGAGGTGACTGATGGATAAAACAACTAAGTCTCTGCCCAATAGTGGCCAATGGGTCGTCAAGAGATTGCGTCAAATATCAGGGCTGTCGAAACGTGAAATTGCCCGACGTGCGCAGACGACTCCGGCGGCGCTGGTGGAGTATGAATCAGGCCGACGTTCGCCCTCGTTGTCGTCGTTGTACCGAATCGCGGACGCATGTGGTCTTGAAGTTCAGATCACTTTCCGTCGTAAGAATCCAGCGCTGAATCCAGAAGTCTGCGGAGAACGACTTGCACAAGTGCTGGCTCTTGCTGATGCGTTACCGAAACGACCAGCAGCGGCTCAATCGGCGAAAGCTCAGTACGTTTTATGATTTCGCTCGCTGATCGCATTCTGACGATTCACGAATTGCTCGACAAGGCCGATGTCGCGCACGCGTTTGGGGGAGCGTTAGCACTTGCCTATTGCACCGGCGAACCCCGAGCAACTCGCGACATTGACATCAATATTTTTCTTCCTGCTGAAGAAGTGTTAGTCGTTCAAAAGGCGCTTCGATCGGTCATTGAATTCACCGAGAGTCAACTGAGGTATTTGCAGGCAGAAGGTCAGACCAGAGTTTTTTGGGATGACACACCCGTCGATTTGTTCTTCAACGTGTCAGACCTGCATCAGCACATGAGCATGAAAATGTCGCAAGGCCTATTGAACGGAGTCGAAATTCCTGTTCTGTCAGCAGAATTTCTCGCAATTTTCAAAGCGATGTTCAATCGAACCAAAGATTGGGCCGACCTTGAAGCCATGGTTGAAGAAGGCAGCTTCAACAGTGATTTTGTCGTCAGTCAATTGGCTGATCTGCTTGGAGCGCAAGACGCTCGCATCGAGCGACTCAGTCGGCTCATCGCGAACTCGCAGTGACGAAACGTTTAGAGGTGTTCGAGAACGATTTCGCAGGCGCTGACAGTGATGCCGGCGCCTTCTTCAACATTGATCTCGGTGATCACGCCGTTTTCAATGATGGCTGAGTAACGCTGCGAACGTGAACCGAGTCCGAATCCTGAACCGTCCATCGCGAGTCCCATGGCGGCGGTGAATGCACCAGCACCATCGGCCAACATCAAGATGCCTTCGGCTCCACTGGCCTTGCTCCACTGATCCATAACCCACGGATCGTTCACGCTGACACAAGCAATGGTGTCGACGCCCTTGGCGCGAAGTGCGGCCTGGTTCTTGACATAGCCGGGCAAGTGAACCATCGAGCAACCAGGTGTGAATGCACCAGGTACGGCGAACAAAACAACTTTTCCTTTGCCCAATGCGTCAACTGAGTTGACCGGTGAGGGCATGCCGTTGTCGCCAAGGACGTGCATTGTGACGTTGGGGATGTTGCTTCCGACTGAAAGGCTCATGATGACTCCGTTGGTTGAAGGTGAACAGAAATTTGTTGTCGTAAATCTAGAACAGACCGACGACTTATTGCTCGGTGGGGTGCTCAATTTCCTGAATCACTTCAGGAATATCGCGCTTGGCCTTACGAGCCGACTGGATAAACGAAATTGCGAAGAGTCCACCGACGACATACCACTGATAATCCTCTATCCAACTGAGGAACGAACGGATCTGGTCCTCAAAGGCTTTGCCACCAGCCCATAAGAGCGACAATCGAATCGAGATGCCGATCGCCAATAGCAAGGCAAACTTACGTGGGTCAATGCGGCGGTGACCAGCCATCATCCAGACCATGTTGGATCCGCAGAACCAAATGATGACAATCCATCCAGCGCGGTCAATGGCTTTTTCAAACCAGCGATAGATCGCTGGCATTTCGCCGGCCTTTTGTTCGGTCCAACCGATTGCTCGTTCTCCGTACCAGCGGCCCAAGAAGAACAAGACCATTCCGGCAATGAACATACGCGTGAAGCCGATCAGGGCATAGGGAAGCGGGTCAATGAATGGCACTGAACCAAACAAGTTGCGGTTGCGGCTCGCCAAAGCCAGCACAAGAGCTGGTCTTTCATCAACCCAGGCCGGCCCAATATTGCTACCGATCGTTCCGAGGGTGAACAGGGTTCCCGAGGCAATCAGGATGAATCGTCGGGCGAACGCCGAGACTTCAATGGGGGCCGAATGCGGCGGAGGCGGAAATTCGGCGGGAACGTCGGTCATAGCCATTCAATCTACGGCATGAGTCGCTTGAGAGCGCTTCAGTCGGAGCGGTTACGCTGATTTAAGCAATTTCTTGAGTTGCTTTATGGGGGAGAAAATCATGACATCAGGCGCAGCCATCATTCCGGGACTCATGCAAGAAGTGCCGTTGAGCATCTTGCACCTATTTGATCGAGCCGAAAGGTATTACGGTCATAAGACCATCGTGACTGCAACAGGTACGGGTCTTGAGCGCACGACCTATGCCCAGTGGGCCGAACGTACGCGCAAGGTCGGAACAGTTCTTGATCAACTCGGCATTTCAAGCAATGGTCGCGTCGCGACGTTTGCCTGGAACACTGCTCGGCACCTTGAGTTGTATTTTGCTGCGCCGTGCACAGGGCGTGTCTTGCACACACTCAACATTCGTCTGTTTCCCGAGCAGTTGACCTACATCGTCAACCATGCTGAAGACGAAGTGATTTTTGTTGACAAGTCATTGATGGGCTTGCTTGCTCCGTTGTTGCCAACATTCACCACCGTGAAGCATCTCGTGATCATGGATGATGGCAAGGGCGAAATTCCAGCGGATCTCGCCGGCATTCCCTCGTATGACTACGAAGAACTCTTAGCGAAAGCTACGCCTGCACAATTCAAAGAAGTTCCCGAGACAACTGCGGCGAGCATGTGTTACACGAGCGGCACAACGGGCAACCCCAAAGGCGTTGTGTACACGCATCGCAGTACTTTCTTGCACACCATGGCCGCGATGATGACTGATGGTCTCGGAGTTTCTGAACGCGACTCAATTCTTCCTGTCGTTCCTATGTTCCATGCCAACTCATGGGGATTAGCTCACGCGGCGGTTGCAGCCGGAGCAAATCTCGTCATGCCCGGACCTGACTTGTCGGGCAAAGCAGTCGCCGACTTGATCGTGAACGAAAAAGTCACCATTGCCGCCGGCGTTCCGACAATTTGGATGGGTGTGTTGCCCGAACTCAAGGGACGCGACACATCAAGCCTGCGCGCAATTCCGTGTGGTGGATCGGCAGTGCCGCGCGCCTTGAGCGAGGCGTATCGCGAACAAACAGGTCTGCCGATTCTGCAGGCCTGGGGTATGACCGAAACAAGTCCACTCGCAGCGATCTGTCACCTAGATAGCGATCAACTGTTGCTCGACGTGAATGCGCAAGCAGATTTACGTACCCAAGTCGGTCGCATCATGTTTGGTGTTGAATGTCGTGTGGTTGAACCGGGCACAACAATCAGCGTTCCGTGGGATGGCGAATCAAGCGGCGAATTGCAGTGTCGTGGCAACTGGATTGCGGCCACCTATTACAACGACGAACGCGCTGGTGAAAGTTTCACCGATGATGGTTGGTTGCGTACCGGCGACGTTGCTGCTGTTGATGCTCGTGGTCGTATTCGTTTGCTCGACCGCACGAAAGATCTCATCAAGAGTGGTGGCGAATGGATTAGTTCAGTTGAGCTTGAAAATGAACTGATGGCTCATCCGCTCATTCGCGAAGCCGCAGTCATCGGTGTGATGCACCCACGCTGGAGCGAGCGGCCGTTGGCATGTGTCGTTCTTGAAGCAGGAGCAACGTTGTCTAAAGAAGAGATTCTTGACTTCATCTCGAGCAAGGTTGCCAAGTGGCAAGTTCCTGATGATGTTGTCTTCATCGACGAGGTTCCAAAGACCAGTGTCGGCAAGTTTTCCAAAAAGACTTTGCGAGATCGCTTCGAAAATTACCAATTGCCCACGGTCTGAGTTCAGAATGGTCACTGTGAAGAATTTTCTTGTTAATGCAGTCTTAATTTCAACCATCGCATTGTCGGCATGTGGCCCCGATGCTCCCGACGCGGCTTCCTCAGGTGCCAAGTCGCCAAGCGAAGTTGAGGCAGGGGTAACCACAACAATTGCGACGGTTCCGCCAAATGGTGAAGTCATCACAATTCAGGCACTCGACAACTCGTTTCGTCCCTTTGACTTCAAGATTGCTGCTGGAACAGAAGTGATATTTGATAACCGTGGGCGCAACGATCACAACATTCTTCCCGACACCATCAAGGACGATGCTGGACTGACTGCTTTGTTGGCATCAGACACGTCGCCGACAGCGTGGGGCGTGGCGTCACCAGACTTCGTTCCTGGCGACACTTACTCGCATCTGTTCAACGTTCCTGGCACCTATAACTATTATTGTTCAATTCACGGCGCTCCTGGCGCTGGAATGTATGGGACTCTCGTCGTCTCGTGAAGTACGGTCAGTAAGTCAGCAAATTTCCAGAGGGGGAAATATGAAGCGATCAATGAGTGCACTTTTTGGAGTGATGCTTTTAGGAACAGGACTCGTTGCGTGTGGTGGAGATGACTCTTCATCAACAACGAACGCTCCTTCAACTGAAGTGGCAACATCTGAAGCACCGGCAACTGATGCACCGTCCACGGACGCACCTGCGACCGCCGGTGTACTCAACGTCCCGGCCGATTACGCCACGATTCAAGAAGCAGTAGATGCTGCCGTTGAAGGTGACTTGATCTTGATTGCTCCTGGTACATACAACGAGGCCGTGCAAGTCACCACGAACAACATCATCATTCGTGGACTCGATCGCAACACCGTTGTACTTGATGGAAACTTCGAACTTGACAACGGAATTCGTGTTGTTGGCGCCAACGGTGTCGCTCTCGAAAACATGACGGCCATGAATTACACCAAGAACGGATTCTTCTGGACTGGTGTGAATGGCTTCCGCGGTGATTACCTCACCGCATGGCGTAACGGCGACTACGGCGTGTATGTCTTTGACTCCGTTGGAGGCGTCATTGATAACTCGTACGGTGCTGGTTCGCCTGATGCTGGTGTTTACGTTGGTCAGTGTTACCCGTGCGATACGTTGATTACTAACTTCACCGCCGAGTTCAATGGCCTTGGTTATTCAGGAACCAACTCGGGTGGCAACATGGTCATCGTGAACTCAATTTTCCGCAATAACCGTGCGGGTGTCGTGCCCAACAGTGGTAGCTACGAACTGTGCTACCCCGAGCGCAAGACCACCATCATTGGCAACTTGGTCTACAACAACAATCAGCCAGATACTCCCGCAATTGATGTTGCACTCTTGGCCATGGGTAACGGAATTTTGAATGCAGGTGGTGTGCAAAACATCATCGAACGTAACCGAGTCTGGAACCACAACAAGACGGGTATCGGACTTGTGCCTTTCCTTGAAGAAGATGCCAGCGATGTGATCCCCGACAAGTCGGCATGGGAAATGACTTGTGAAGAGAGCAAGAATCTCATGCCAGTTCAACCCGAAGGCGCCTTGTTGTGGGACAGCCAAGAGAACACTGTTCGTGGCAACGTTCTTGAAGACAACCGCCGTGCCGACATTGCTGTTGGTTCGG
>JBIKYT010000034.1:0-22219 GCA_044355095.1 Ilumatobacteraceae bacterium | reverse complement strand
GAATGTTGTGGATCGGAATGATGGGTTCGTTTGCTGCACTCTTGGCTGGCGTCTCCAATGTTCCTGGGCTTGCCAACGTAGGTACAGACACCTTGTTCATTGTGGCTGTCGGTGTGATTGCCAATGACGTTGGTGCCTTGTTCGTTGGTTCGGCTGCCGGCAAGAAGCCGCTTCGTGCCTGGATCAGCCCCAACAAAACTGTTGAAGGATTGATGGGCGGAACTCTCGCCACATTGATCGCGATGTGGGTTGTCAGTTTGCAGAGCGACACGTGGAACAATGTCGGTGAAGTTTTGATGTTGGCCATTGTCGTCGCAGTACTCGCACCGCTTGGCGACTTGGTTGAGAGCATGTTCAAGCGCAACCTTGACATCAAAGACTTTGGCACGGTCATTCGTGGCCACGGCGGAGTCCTTGATCGTTTCGACGGTTTCTTGTTCGTCCTCCCGGCTGCTTATTACTTGTTGATGGTGCTTCAGCCTTACGCCTCGTGATGTGAACGGTGAGTACCGTTCGCATTTCAATAGCTGGTAGTTCGGGTTCAATAGGTACCCAAACTCTTGATGTGATTCGCGCTGAAAATGCGCGTCACTCGCAAGGTCGGTCCGATGTCGAATACGTCGTACATGGACTAGGTCTTGGTTCAAGTATCGATGTGCTTGTCGCTCAAGCGCGCGAGTTTCAACCGGTTGTCGTTGCCGTTGCTGATGAGACACGTCATTCAGAAGTGCGCGAAGCGCTTCCTGGTATCAGTGTCGTCCGCGACATGGCCGATCTTGTGGACGGTACCGATGTCGTGATTAATGCTGTTGTGGGATTCGCCGGACTGCCAGTCACTCTTGAAACTTTGCGTCAAGGTAAGCGTCTCGCATTAGCGAATAAAGAATCATTGATTGCGGCTGGGCCAGTTGTTCAGCCGTTGCGCTCAGTGCCCGGTGCCGAGATCGTTCCTGTTGATAGCGAACATTGCGCAGTGCATCAATGTTTGCGTTCGACGGTTCGGCCAGGTGTTGAAGTTTCGCGCATTGTCTTAACAGCCAGCGGCGGTCCGTTTAGAGGTCGCACGTTAAGTGACCTAGCCGAAGTTACCGTTGAGCAAGCATTGGCGCATCCCACGTGGAGTATGGGTCCCAAGATCACCATTGATTCATCGACATTGATGAACAAAGGACTTGAAGTCATTGAAGCTCACGAATTGTTTGGTGTGAGTTACGACCAGATTGAAGTTGTCGTGCATCCGCAATCGGTGATTCATTCCATGGTTGAATTCACTGATGGTTGCACCATGGCGCAGTTGAGTATGCCCGATATGCGTTTGCCCATTGGTTACGCACTCGCGCACCCCAACCGAATCGGCACACCATTTGGTCGGATCGATTGGTCGACTTTGACTCATCTTGATTTCAGCGCGCCGGATACTTCAACATTCCGCTGTTTGTCATTGGCGTATCAAGCAGGGCGCACTGGTGGCACTGCGCCGGCCTTTTTGTCGGCTGCGAATGAAGTCGCTGTTGAGGCCTTTTTGGCGGGGGCATTGAAATGGCCTGATATTGCTGCCGTTGTTGAATCTTCGCTGCAAGCTCACGTAGCGACGAGTGGCACATTGTCAAGTGAAGACATTATTGAGGCCGACCGCACAGGGCGTGAAGCAGCGCATAAGGTGCTATCCCAATGAGCGTGTACCGATCTTTGCGAGACGAAATGATGGCCGGTGGAGCCGTCGATGAGCCTGGCGCCGACCCCAAAGAACCACGCCAGTCCGTTGCGATCTTGTCGGGTATTGCCATCGTTGCATTGTTGATCTGGCTTGGCATGAGCAACGTTTGGAGTTTGGTGCTTGTCGCCGGACTTTTGATTTCAGTTTTCTTGCACGAAGTTGGTCACTTTGTGACTGCTGGTTGGGCCGGAATGAAGCGCACGCAATTCTTTATGGGCTTTGGTCCGAAGCTGTGGAGTATGCATCGCAAGGGTGTTGAGTACGGAGTTCGAGCCTTGCCACTTGGCGCATTCGTACGTATCGTCGGCATGAACAATCTTGATCCTGTTGAGGCTGGCGATGAAGAGGTTGCCTATTCTGCCAAGCCCTATCGTTGGCGATTGTTGGTGATCACTGCAGGTTCATTAATGCACCTCATTATCGCGGTCGTCATCATGCTGTTCGTGTACACCACGGGTGGTCGCTATCAAGACACGGGTGTCGTGCAGGTGTACGCAATCACGGAAGATTCTCCAGCAGCCGGCGCCGGTATCGGACTCGGCGATGAAATCATGTCGGTAAATGGCACCGAGTTGGTGTCGTCCGACGACTTGCGGACGGTGGTGCGTTCATCGCAAGCCGGCGACGAGATCACGGTTGTCTTCGCAGAAAAGGGTCCTGGTGATGATGGTTCAGTGAAGACCGTCAATGTCGTGTTAGATCCGCACCCAACTGATGAGACCCCAGGTATCGGATACCTAGGAGTCGGTACCGATAGTTATGGTCGCGACCAGTTGGGTCTGGTGTCGGCATCGAGTCATGTCGCGAGCGACTTATGGAATGGCATGGGTAGCACGATCTCGGGTATTGGAACGATTGTCAATCCAGCGAATCAGTGGACCCAGTTGACTGATGAAAATGCTGACCCAATGAAGCGTCCGACAACAGTTGTCGGGATCACCAAGGTTGCGGGCGATATTGGTGACCGGGATGGTTTGTATGGGGTCCTTGAAGTACTGGCTTCAATCAATGTTTTCGTCGGTCTCTTTAACTTGTTGCCGTTGTTGCCCTTTGACGGTGGTCACGCCGCTATCGCAACATATGAGCGAATTCGCAGTCGCAAGAATCGTGTCTATCGAGCCGATGTGGAAAAAATGTGGCCAGTGACGGTCGTGGTTTTGACTTTGCTGCTGTTTTTAACTTTCACAGGTTTATATCTCGATATCACCCGTCCGTTCTAAACACTGACAGAATGTAAGCAATGTCATCCTCTGCTGGCTCGCTCACGAATCGTCGCCCCACTCGTCAAATCATGGTGGGCAAAGTTCCCGTTGGTGGGGGAGCGCCAATCACGGTGCAGTCAATGACCATCACCAAGACCGCTGATGTTGAAGGCACTCTGCAACAGATTTACGCCCTCGCTGCTGCCGGTTGCGACATCGTGCGTTGCACCTGTAACGAAATTGAAGCAGCTGAAGGCCTCGCCCAAATTGTGCCTCGTTCGCCGGTGCCGATCATCGCCGACATTCACCATCAGTACAAGATGGCGCTCGCAGCGATGGAAGCGGGCGTTCATGGTTTGCGTTTGAACCCTGGCAACATTCGCCGACCTGAACACATTAAGGCCGTCGCAAGTGAAGCCAAAGATCGTGGGATTCCGATTCGTATCGGAGTTAACGGCGGTTCACTTGATCCCGAGTTGTACGACAAGTACGGCGGCAAGGTGACCCCCGAAGCAATGGTTGAATCGGCGTTGCGCGAAATTGCATACTTTGATGAAGTTGGTTTTGATCAGATCAAGATCAGCGTGAAGGCTTCAAACGTTCCGCTCATGGTTGAGGCGTATCGTCAACTCAGCGAAGTAACCGATCATCCGTTGCACTTGGGCGTTACTGAAGCGGGTCCGTTGCCAAATGGTTTACTGAAAGCAACAGCCGGAATCGCGGCACTCTTGCTTGAAGGAATCGGTGACACGATTCGTTACAGCCTCACCGCTGATCCGGTTGAAGAAGCTCGTGCCGGACGGCAATTACTTGAAGCCCTCGGACTTCGCGAACGAAAGAATGTTGATCTCATTGCCTGCCCCAGTTGCGGTCGCGCCGAAATCGATGTGATCGATGTTGCTAATCGCGCGATGAAGGCTTTCGGCGACCGCAAGATTCCTTTGCAAGTTGCGGTGATGGGTTGTGTCGTGAATGGTCCAGGTGAGGCCCGCGAAGCCGATCTTGGTATCGCCGCTGGCAACAAGCGTGGTCACTTATTCGTGAAGGGTCGCAACGTGGCGGTTGTGCCCGAAAGTGAAATGGTCGAAGCACTCGTTGAATGGGCTGAGTACATCCACGAACACGGTGCAGAAGCAGCTATCGCTCGAGTCGACACGGAAAAGGCCGAACGTGAAGCAGCCAAAGATCGATCGATGCTGCTGGACGCTAAAGGCGATGATGCCAATAATGCTCAAGAGCGCATCGTGGAGATCCGCAAAAAGAGTTAGCAGTTAACGGTTGGTCGTTGATTGCGCTAGTAGTTTTCGGTAACTCGGAAAAGAGTTGCTTTGCCACTCAGTGTTATCTCTTCGCCTGGTGCGAGATAACACACTTCGCCACGGTGCAACAGATTGGTTGCACCCACTCCGCACAACGTGAGCTCGCGGGTGCGAGCACGCAGTGTTTCGGTGCCATCAATTTGATGCACCCACAATGTGAATGGTGCATCTGGGGTTTCGTACTTCCATAAGCGACCAGCTTCAGTTTTTGAAACTGGAGCAGCGCGCACGATGGGATCGGGGAGTGGTTGAGCCACGACAGTTGCAAGTAGTTCATTGACATCAACGTGTTTGTTCGTTAAACCACAACGCACCACATTGTCGCTTGAGCCCATGACTTCGATGCCAGTGCCACTTAAGTAGGCGTGCAAATTGCCTGGGTCGAGATAGAGCGCTTCGCCGGCTTGCAAAGTGAGGTAGTTCAAAAGCAATGACGCAACAACTGCAGGATCATCGGGATACGCAACAGCGAGTCGCGTGGCCCATTGAGCACTTGGTGACTCATGATTTTGACAAGCTTCAATGACGTCTTTGATGAGCACTTGAATTTCTTCGCCGCCACCGAACAACCAGCGCATGGTGTGATCGAGATCGTGGTCGGCCAACAGGCGAGCGATGATTGAGGCACCACCACCAATTGAGTGCAAGAGTTCAACGGTGGCGACAGGTTCGCGAAATCCGCATAATGCCTCAAAGGGTCCGAGTGCACAGATGAGTTCGGGTTTGGCGAATGGATCACGATAAATACGTCGTGAGTTTCCGACCGGGATGTTGAGGCGATTCTCGCGAGCGTATCCAGCCTTGGCTTGTTCGGTTGATGGGTGGCTTTGCAATGACAACGGTTCAGCGGCTGCAAGAACTTTTAACAAGAACGGTAATTCGCCCGCAACCGACAGCAATGGAACTGATTGTCCACCAGTGTCGTCAGTTGCACTTCGACGCAATGCTGCAGCAGTTGCATCATCAACTCTGAGTACTTTTGATGCTCCACCTAAATGAGTTCCGAACCACAACTCGGCCCAGGGGCGACCATCGGGTTCAATGTCAAGCAAACGCGGGATCGATGTTTGGTGACCCCACGAATAATGTTGCACGACTCCTCGCACCAACTTCATGATCAGTTTCCAGGCCGCCCACAGATTGTGCGCAATGTTGCAACGGCATCGCCGATGGCGACATCGCTTCGCTCGCCGTTGGCGCGGTTACGAACTTCGATGACACCATCGGCAAGACCTTTACCCACGACAACGATGGTGGGCACGCCAATGAGTTCGGCATCTTTGAACTTGACGCCAGGTGAAACTGATGTGCGATCGTCTAACAAAATTCGTAAGCCTGATGCTTCAAGTTCGCTGGCAAGACGCTCGGCTTCTTCGGCAATTGCGTCCGCACCCTTGCTCGCGATCACGATGTGAATATCGGCTGGTGCAACTTCGCGGGGCCAACACAGTCCCATGTCATCAAGCGTTGCTTCGGCGATTGCCGCGACCGCTCGTGAAACACCAATGCCGTAACTACCCATGGTGACCACAACTTGTTTACCATTTTGGTCAAGCACTGTGAGATTCAGTGCTTCGGCATACTTGCGACCCAATTGGAAAATGTGGCCGATCTCGATGCCGCGTGCCATCTCAAGGACACCGGTTGCATTTTTGGCAGCACAGGTTGGGCACGTATCGCCAGGCAAAACTTCGGCGGCTTCAATGGTTCCGTCGGGAGTGAAGTCGCGACCGCACACCAAACCAACCACATGGTTGCCGGCCTTGTTTGCACCAGTGACCCAACTCGTTCCAGTTGAAACGCGCGGATCAACGAGGTAGCGAATCTTTGACGAAGATGTTGAGCCGAGTACATCAGGTCCGATGTAACCCTTGACAAGTGCGGGATAGTTGGCGAAATCCGCTTCGGTGAACGCATCAGGTTCGGCAGGACCAACTTGTGCTTCGACGCGCTTCATATCAACTTCGCGATCACCAGGTAAACCAATTGCTAAAGGTTCGCGTCGACCATCGGGATGGCGCAACATGATGATGACGTTCTTGAGAGTGTCGCTTGCAACCCACGGTGTTGTTTTGCCAATTGCTGCAGTGATGTCGGTGCGAGCGTTTAACAAATCAACAAGAGTCGCAATCGTTGGTGTGTCAGGGGTGTCGACAACCTGTGAAGGTGCGGCACTCGAAAAATCAAGTGCAGTCGGTGTCGGAACAGTGACAGCCTCGGTGTTGGCGGCGTAACCACAGGTTGTGCATCGCACGAATGTGTCTTCACCAACTTCAAGCGGAGCCAAGAATTCTTCGCTCTTTGAACCACCCATGGCACCCGACATCGCTGACACAATGACGAATGGCAAATGAAGGCGTTCAAAAGTTTTGATGTACGCCGCACGGTGGGCTTCGTAACTGGCCGACAAGCCGGCGTCATCAATATCGAAACTGTATGAGTCCTTCATGACGAATTCACGGCCGCGCAAGAGGCCAGCGCGAGGACGGGCCTCGTCGCGGAACTTCGTCTGAATTTGGTAGATGCTCAGCGGCAGGTCTTTGTAACTGCTGTAGAGATCTTTGACGAGCAATGTGAACATTTCTTCGTGGGTAGGACCAAGTAGATAGTCGACCCCGCGGCGGTCTTGAAGACGGAACAAGTTGGGACCATATTCGGTCCAGCGATTGGTGGCCTCGTAAGGCTCACGGGGGAGCAGGGCCGGAAAGTGGACTTCTTGGAAACCCGCGGCATCCATTTCTTCACGGACAATACGTTCAACATTGCGATAAACGTTCCAGCCCAGGGGGAGCCAGGTGTAGCCACCAGGGGCAGCTCGACGGATGTATCCAGCCCGAACCATCAATTGATGGCTCGGAACCTCGGCATCGGAGGGATTTTCGCGCAGGGTGCGGACGAACAGGCTGGATAAACGCAACATTCCGTCAGGCTACTTGTCGTGAACCATCAACTGAGGGAGATCACTCGTGTCGGTTAGCGCTCGCATTCTTGTATGATGAACCGGTCTGAAGAGAATTTCCATTCCGGTGGGTCTGAAAGGCGAGGGCTTCAGCCCTCGTCTTTTTTAGTCACTGGGGTCATATTCGATCCAGATGAGTACATATTCAGGACTGAACATAGAAATTTTGACAACATGTTTGACAATTTGTTTGACGATACGGAGGTGAATTGATGTCTGAAAACCAAGTCTCACGACGCATTGAAGCATTGATCACCCCAGTGTTGGCCGACCTCGGTCTTGAAATGTACGACCTTGAATACAACGGTGGAATCGTCAAGATCACCGTTGACACACCGCCAGGTTCGCCTGGTGGCATTGATGTCGATCAACTGTCCCAGTGCACGCGCCTCATTTCGCGCGAACTTGACCACGACGATCCCGTGCCTGGTCATTACACCCTTGAAGTCTCGAGCCCAGGTCTTGAGCGAAATCTGCGCTTACCACGCCATTTTCAGCGTGAAACTGGTAAATCAGCGGCGATTCGCCTGCAAAACGTGATTAATGGCGAACGTCGCATGAGTGGCGTCATCGAGTCGGCTGGCCCTGACACCTTTTTGTTGCGTTTGGCCAACGGCGAAGAACGCATCATTCCGTACGACCAAATCGATCGAGCCAAGACGATTTTCGTGTGGGAAGCCCAAGCCAAGCCGAGCAACAAATCGGGTAACAAGCCCGGTGGCAAAAACAGCAAAGCCGCAAAGGGTGCCAAGAAAACGGATGCTGCTGGTACATCAAAGTCCAGTGGCACGAGCAGTTCGGCCGCTTCTACGGCAGACTCTGAGCAAGAAATTGATGATTTTCTTGATCGCAACGACGATCTCGAAGATCTTGATGCCCAACTAGATCTAGATATAGACAACGAATTAGATAACGAAACCGACAACGACAACCACGTCCACAACGACAACGACCAGGAGTCATCCCAGTCATGAGCAATCTCGACATGAAAGAAGCCATCAAAATGTTGGCGGCCGAAAAGAACATTTCAGAAGAGACCCTTCTGCAAGTGCTCGTAGAAGCTTTGGCGACCGCGTACAAGCGTCGTCCTGGTTCGGCTGAAGAAGTTGAAGTCGGTCTCAATACCGACACTCTTGAAATCACGTTCACCGCTTTCGACATTGACGAAGACGGCAACTGGGTCAACCAGCGTGACGACACTCCCGACAAGAACGAATTGGGTCGCATTGCGGCACAGACTTTCCGTCAGGTGATGGGTCAGCGCATCCGCGAAGCTGAGCGCGACAAGAAGTTCGAAGAATATGCCAACCGCGAAGGTGACATTGTCACGGGCATCATTCAGCAAAACGATCATCGCTATGCCTTGCTTGACCTTGGCAAAGTCGAAGCTCTCATGCCACAAAGTGAGCAAGTTCCTTTCGAGCGCGCCACACCTGGTACTCGCCTCAAGGCATACATCGTTGAAGTGCGTCGTAGCGATAAGGGTCCGCAGATTGTGGTCAGCCGCACGCACCCCGGTCTCGTGAAGCGCCTATTCGAACTCGAAGTTCCCGAAATTGCTGATGGCGTTGTTGAAATCAAGGCCTGTGCTCGCGAACCAGGTCACCGCACCAAGATCGCGGTTTTCTCGAACGACAGCAACGTCGATCCCGTTGGCGCCTGTGTTGGTGCCCGTGGTGGACGCGTGCGTATGGTCGTGAACGAACTCAATCAAGAGAAGATTGACATCATTCCTTTCAGTGACGATTTGGCTGATTTCATTGCCAAAGCGCTGTCGCCAGCCAAGGTCACCGAAGTTCGTCTCAGCGAAGACCGCAGCCAGGCTGATGTCATCGTTCCCGATTTCCAACTCAGTTTGGCGATCGGTAAAGAAGGACAGAACGCTCGTCTTGCTGCTCGCCTTGCCGGTGTTCGCATCGACATCAAGAGCGAGACCCAGCACAACAATGAGCTCAACGGAATTTTTGAAGATGCTGAATACGCCGATGGCGAATGGATCTTGAACGCTGAAACTGGCGCTCAAGAATTCCACGCTGCCGATGGTTCAGTGATGAGTGTTGAAGAGTGGGAAAAGGTCACCGGAATTACTGCGGCAGCAGTTGAGGACGAGGCATAGATCTCACATGACAACGTTGACTCATCCGGTGCGCACTTGCGTGGGATGCCGTTCTCGCAAAGAACAGCAGTTACTCACTCGCTATGTACGCAACGAAATGGGTCAGCCTGTCGTGTCTCGCACAGCGAGCGGACGTGGTGCATGGATGTGCGCCGAGTCAGCAAGTTGTTTTGAGGCAGCAATGAAAATGCGTGCATTTGATCGAGCCTGGAAAACTCGTTCGAGTGAGAAGAAAACAATTAATGGTCGTCACCTCACCCGAGTCGCACAACCATGACAATCTAAAGAGTCGCCGGAAACACCGGCGAAAAAGCATCAAAGGACTGAACGCCGCGTGGCAACAGCAAAGATCAAAGTAAGTGAATTAGCGAAGTCCCTCGGCATGACTAATGCCGAGATGCTCGAACTTTGTAAGGCCAACAATGTGGCCGCAAAGACCCCTCAGTCAACTTTGGTTGAAGCATTCGTGCCGATGCTCAAGCGCAAAGCTGAAGCCGCTGGCCTCGTCCGCGAGGTTGCTCCGGTTGAAGAGGAAAAGCCCGCCAAGAAGGCGCCGGCAAAGAAGGCTGCTGAACCAGTCGAGGAAGCACCCGCTGTCGTTGAGGCACCCGTAGTCAAAGTAGATGTTGCGCCTGTTCCAGTCGTTGAAGCACCGGCACCCGTCGTCAAAGCTCCGGTTGCTCAGGCGCCTGTCGCTCCAGTTGTTGAGGTCCCTGTTGTTGAGACTCCTGCTGTTGTTGCACCTGCTCCCGAAGCACCTGCCGCACCCGAAGCACCATCGGCACCATCGGGTTCGGTCGTTTCCAGCCGAACCGCTCCGCGCGAACCTGCCCGTGACGTAACTCGCGAAGCACCTCGTGCCGCGGCACCACGACCCGATACACAACGTTCAGATACGCCGCGCCCGCCAGCCGCGGGTGGCGCGCCTGGTGTTGCTGCACCTGGTCGACCGGCCGGTCCGCCGCCTGGTCGCCCCATGAGCGCAACTGGTCGTCCAGTTCCGCCGCCGCCTGGTCGCCCCATGAGCGCAACTGGTCGTCCAGTTCCGCCACCCCCTGGTGGCCCGCGAACTGCACCTGCTCCAGGTGCTCGTCCAAGTGGCACTGGTTATGGTGGACCGCGTACTGGTGCTCCTCGTCCTGGCGGCGCCTTTGGTGGCGCACGTCCCGCTGGTGGTCCTCGTCCTGCTGGTGCCTTTGGCGCTCAGCGACCCGGTGGTCCCGGAGGTGGCCCCGGCGGACCAGGTGGTCCTGGTGGTGGACCCGGTGGTCCCGGTGCTGGCCGTCCCGGTGGTGGAGGTCGTCCTGGTGGCGGCGCTCGACCGAGTGGTGGTCGTCGTGCTCCTCGCAGTGGTGGCCGTCGTCGCCGTCGTGGAGAGGATGATCTACAGCCGTCAATGATTTCGTACAGCGACGATTCGGCTCCGGTCCCCGAGGGCACCGTCGTCATCGAACGCGGAGTTTCATCACAAGAATTTGCACCGCGACTCAACCGCACTGCGGCCGACGTCGTTCGCTTCTTGTTGAAGAACGGCGAAATGGTCACCGCAACAATGACGTTGTCAGATGAGCAAATGGAATTGTTCGCACTCGAAATTGGTGCCGAGATTCTTTTGGTTGAACCCGGTCAGCAAGAAGAAATGGAATTGCAGGCCCTCTTCGACGACAGTGATGACGATGACGAGACCGCGCAAGAGTTGCGTCCGCCGGTGATCACAGTCATGGGTCACGTTGACCACGGTAAGACCACCTTGCTCGACAAGATTCGTAACGCCAATGTTGTCTCTGGTGAAGCAGGCGGAATTACGCAGCACATCGGTGCATACCAAGTAGTGCAAGACGGCAAGAAGGTCACCTTCATTGACACCCCTGGTCACGCCGCGTTCACCCAAATGCGTGCCCGTGGTGCTCAAGTGACCGACATTGTTGTGTTGATGGTTGCTGCCGACGACGGCGTGATGCCGCAGACCATTGAAGCAATTAGCCACGCACGCGCTGCTGGCGTACCAATGGTTGTCGCGATCAACAAGGTTGACAAAGAAAACGCCGACGTACAACGCGTACTTGCACAGCTCGCTGAACAGCAACTTGTTCCCGAGTCGTGGGGTGGTGACACCATCTGTGTTGAAATGTCAGCCCAACAGAACTTGGGTGTCGATGACCTCATTGAACAGCTCACCATCGTTGCTGAAATTGAAGAACTCACCGCTAATCCAACTGGCCGTGCCAAGGGTGTTGTTCTGGAAGCAAATCTTGATACCGGTCGCGGACCAGTGGCGACCATCTTGGTTGACAAGGGAACATTGAAGGTCGGTGACCCGATTGTTGCTGGTGGTGCGTGGGGTCGTGTGCGCGCCATGATCGACGACAAGGGTAAGCAGATCAAGGAAGCTGGCCCTTCAACTCCGGTACAGGTTCTCGGTTTGTCAACTGTTCCGCAGGCTGGCGACGAATTCCGCGTTGCGCCAGACGAAAAGACTGCTCGTACTGTTGGTGAAGCTCGCGAACAGCGCCTGCGTGCCAAGGCTCAGCGTGGCGATGCTCGTGTTCAACGTGGCGTGAAGCTTGAAGATGTGTTCAGCCAAATTCAGGCTGGCGAAGTGGCAACACTCAACCTCATCTTGAAGGCCGACGTACAAGGTTCGCTCGAAGCAGTCACCGAAAGCTTGCGTCGCCTCGAACGCGATGAAGTGAAGTTGGCGTTCGTGCACCGTGCAGTAGGTGGAGTCACCGAAAACGACATCACCTTGGCTGCGGCTACTAACGCCACCATTCTTGGTTTCAACGTTCGCCCCGATCGTAAAGCTCGTGACCTTGCTGAAGCCGAACATGTGGAGATCCGTTCATACGAAATCATCTACAAGCTGCTCGAAGATATCGAGAGCGCGATGATCGGTATGTTGGCTCCCGAATACGAAGAAGTCGTCACCGGCGAAGCCGAAGTGCGCGAAGTCTTCCGTGTGCCAAAGCTCGGCGGAATCGCTGGTTGTTATGTCCGTACCGGACAGATCACTCGTGGCACCAAGGTGCGCTTCATCCGCGAAGGTGTCATCATTTGGAAGGGTGCAATTACATCATTGCGTCGCTTCAAAGATGACGTTCGCGAAGTTCGCGAAGGTTTCGAATGCGGTATTGGCTTGAGCGACTTCCAAGACCTCAAGCCTGGTGACCTCATCGAAACATTCGAAGAGAAACTGGTTGTCCGTACCTGATCATGGCGAGCACAGCTGTCGACCTTGAGTTTTTCTTTGACCCCATGTGTCCGTGGGCGTGGATCACTTCACGTTGGGTCAAAGAAGTTCAAGAGCTGCGCCAGTATTCGGTGACATGGAAACCCATTTCGCTCAAACTTCTGAATGCCGATCAAACGGCCGAGTGGTACACCGCGGAATACAAGCGTGGCCACGCGGCTGGTCACGACGGTTTGCGTACTGCCTGTGCGTTAGTTGATCACTTTGGTGGCGACAAAGGTAACGAAGCCGTTGATCGTTTTTACACAGCGCTTGGCACTTTGGCGCATAAGAGTGGTCGACGAGACGAGTTTCGTGACAACACCGCGCAGTTCATTGATGAATGTCTCACCATTGCTGGTCTCAGTACGACGCTCAATCAAACCGGCCAATCAACTTTTGATGATGTCATCGCTGCATCGACCTCATTAGCGCTTGAGCGCACCGGTAAAGATGTTGGCACCCCGATCCTCACATTCCATCCTGGCCAAGCCGACGAGGGCTCTTTCTTTGGTCCAGTCATTGCCCGTATTCCACGTGGTGAAGAAGCGTTGAAATTGTGGAACGCAGTTGAGGTTGTGGCCACGACACCTGGTGTCGCCGAACTCAAGCGCACCTTGCGCTCAAAACCAGTCTTTGACTAAGAACCATGGTTCACGAGCGATAGCGTTCTTGATGTGAATCGGCCACCCTCGCGCTCAGGTAAATCTCGCACCCCGTCGCGTAATGCGACGACCCATGCGTATCCGCGGGCCGCGCGCCTCGGCGAAACTCTGCGTGAAGTTCTTGCCGACGAACTCGTGCGCATTGATGATGAGCGCCTTGAGTTTGTCACCGTCACCCGTGTAGAAGTCGACCCCGAAATGAACCGCGGAATCGTGTTCTTCGATTCACTCGCTGGCGAAGATGGCGACGCGTTGATTTTGCAAGCGTTCTCTGACCACCGCAAGCGTTTGCAAAGCGCAATCGGTAAGCAAGTGCGTGCCAAGAAGACACCAATTCTTTCGTTCCGTCCCGATGAAGTCATCCGCTCGGCCGAACGTATTGAAAAGATCTTGCGCGAAAACCCGAGCCCGAGTCGCGAAGCGACCGTGAACGAAGACAATTACGTGCAAAAGAAGGTCTTTCCTGAAGTCGAAGAAGTTCTTGAAGACGATGTCGACGATGACCTTGAACTAGACGAACCCAATGGCGAGGCGTAAACCCGCACAAGTTCATGGTCTGCTGGTGGTTGATAAGCCGGCAGGTATGACCAGTCACGATGTCGTTGACAAGGCTCGCAGAATTCTCGGTGAACGCAAGATTGGCCATTCCGGAACTCTTGACCCCGATGCCACTGGAGTATTGCTATTGGGTGTCGGCGATGCTACGCGGCTCTTGCGCTTTCTCGACAACGTGACGATTAATGGTCGATCAACTACTTCTAAGTCATACACCGGAACAGTGGTGCTTGGCACTGAAACCACAACGTTAGATGCATCCGGCGAGGTGACGGCGACCTATGACATGTCGGCCATCATTGACGGTCTCGCAGTTGACAAAGTGCAAGCCATCGTCGATGCCAACGTTGATCAGCAGTTGCTCGGTGAAGTCATGCAAGTGCCACCCATGGTGTCGGCACTCAAAGTAGATGGCAAACGTTTGCACGAATTGGCGCGCGAAGGTATTGAAATTGAACGCGAAGCCCGACCGGTCACCGTGCATTCATTCACTGTCGTCGCCGTCCGTGGCAATGAAGTTGACATTGATGTCAGCTGTTCAAGTGGTACGTATATCCGCACATTGGCCGCCGACCTCGGAACCATCATGGGTGGGGGAGCCCACCTCAAGAATCTTCGTCGCACGTCAATTGGTCGCTTCGCAACTTCTGATGCAGTCACGCTTGATGAATTGAGCTCGGACGATTCTGAGCCACATTCATATTTGCGACCAGTGATCGAATGCGTGCGCGGATTAACCCGCCTTGATGCCGATGCTGATGTTCGGGCCGCCGTTGCAGTGGGCAAGGTGTTGCCAGCATCAGTCTTTGAAAGTCACGGACCAGCGCCCTGGGCGGTCGTTGATGCAGATGAACGATTGATCGCGGTATACGAGCCATTCAGCAATGAGAAGGTTGGCGCCGATATGGCCAGACCGTCCATTGTGTTGATCACGCCTGAAAGTTCATGAGTCAGGCACTCGTTATTTAGCTATTTGTGACCAAAGTTGGGATCACGAGCAGGCATCTCGGCGAAGTACACAAGTATCGTTTGACCTCGTGCATGTGATTAGTGATCTCAAATCAGTACCGCAAGGACTTTGTACCTCTGGCTCAGTAGTCACAATTGGTGCCTATGACGGTTTGCATGTGGGCCATCGGGAAATTATTGATCAAGTGACACAAAAGGCTCGTGATGACAAACAGGCAAGTGTGCTTGTGACGTTTAGTCCTCATCCGGCCAATATTCTTCGCCCGGCCGAAGCGCCAAAACTTTTGACAGATCGAGATCAGAAACTGCGTTTGCTTGAGGGCACCGGAATTGATGCTGTCGTTGTCATCGCCTTTGATCGTCTTCAGGCTGAAGAGACTCCTGAAGACTTTGCTAAGAGGGTTTTAGTCGACACATTGAACGTCAAACGTTTGATCGTGGGGGAAGATTTCTGCTTCGGTAAAGATCGTCGGGGAAATGTTGAACTGCTCACACAACTTGGTGAGCAATACGGTTTCGTTGTTGAACCAAGTCACTTGGTATCTGGTCACGATGATGTCACCGCAAGTTCAACGTATATCCGTTCGTTGGTTCTCAACGGCGATGTTGCCGCAGCGAACATTTATCTCGGACGGCAGCACGAGCTCACTGGGACGGTTGTGCATGGTGATGCTCGTGGTCGAACGATTGGTTTTCCGACCGCCAATGTTGAAGTTGCAAAAGTATTGTGTCAACCGGGTGATGGTGTGTATGCGGGTTGGTATGTGCGCCCGGCTCGCGAGGGTCAACCAGAGCGCGTGTACCCAGCGGCGATCAATATCGGTCGCCGTCCGACCTTTTATGTTGATGCACCAGTGTCGTTGATTGAAGCTCACGTGATCGGCGAAACCGATCTTGATCTCTACGGTGAGGTTGCTACCTTGCGTTTTGTTGAACGTCTGCGTGGTGAAGTGAAGTTCTCTGGCATTGACGAACTCAAGGCTCAATTGATGCGTGATATTGAAAACGCCAAGGCAGCGCTTGCTGAAAAGTAAGTCTTTAGGCGTTTAAGAGTTTGTAGCCAGTATTGCGCTGGGCCAATGTTCGGCCAAGAGGCGAGACCAACGCGTTGAAACTGTCTTCGCTCATCTTCTGGCCGTGATTGGCGCCGGCAGCACGACTGATGTTTTCATCCATCAATGTTCCACCGATGTCGTTACAACCAGAACGCAGCAATTGACGCGCGCCTTCAACGCCGATCTTCACCCAACTCACTTGAACGTTGTCGATGAGACCGTGGTACGCGATGCGACCAATGGCGTGCATCAAAATCGTTTCGCGGAAAGTTGGTCCGCGACGCGAACGCTTTTGCAAATAGATAGGTGATGCCATGTGCACAAACGGCAAAGGAATGAACTCGGTGAATCCACCGGTGATCTTTTGCAGTTCGCGAGTACGAATCATGTGTCGCGCCCAATGTTCGGGGTGCTCAACGCTTCCGTACATGATGGTGATATTTGAGTGCAGGCCGATTTCGTGAGCGACTCGATGGCATTCAAGCCATTCTTCGGTGTTCACTTTGTCGGGGCACAACACCGCGCGGGCTTCGTCATCAAGAATCTCGGCAGCGGTACCAGGTAAAGAAGCCAGTCCTGCTTCTTTCATCTTGGTGAGGTAGGTCTTTAAGTCTTCACCATTGCGCTTCGCGCCTTCAGTGATTTCTAATGCGGTAAATCCATGCACGTGCATTTCGGGCACTGCATCTTTAACCGCCTGCGTCACGTGCCAGTAATAGTCGCCGTCAAAGTCGGGGTGAATACCACCCTGCAAGGTGACTTCGGTGGCGCCCATATTCCAGGCTTCAACTGCACGTTGGGCGATGTCTTCAAGTGTGAGCAGATACGGGGTACCGCGTAAGTTCAATGACAACGGTCCTTTAGAGAATCCGCAGAACTTGCATTTGAAAGTACATACATTGGTGTAGTTGATATTGCGGTTATGAACCCAGGTGACTTGTTCGCCAGCGGCAACTTCACGCAGATGGTTCGCATATTCGGCAATGGCCAATACTTCTGGTCCGCGGGCACGGAATAGATCGATGATTTCTTGTTCGCCAATTTCTTGACCAGAGCGATGACCTTCAATGATTTCGTGAATGCGCGAACGCGGATCAATCGTGGTGTGTGTGCCCGCAGAGATGATGGTCGGCGGCTTGTTGTTGCTACCGCTATACCACTGCGTTGAACGGTGGCCAACGAGAACAACTTCGGCACCATCAAGCACGACATCGGCTGCTGTGACTTTTTCAGGCCAGATTGCACCTGGGTCATCGCGGCCAAGACCTTCGGCATCTGAACGATCAAGAATCGGGAAACGCAGATTGACATCAATCCATGGATTGTGATCAACATTGAAACTGCGGGCCGGGTCAAGCGACAAACTGATGTCTTTGCTCACGATGTATTCGGGATACAACGTGAGGCGCGGTGCCAAAACCATTCCGCGTGACTCGGTGACAGTTTTCAAGATGTCAAGGTCAGGCCACGGACGTTCGGGATTGACATGATCGGCGGTGACAGGAGAAACGCCGCCCCAATCGTCGATACCTGCATCGAGCAATGGTGCGAAATCATCGCTGAGGTTCGGTGGTGCTTGCAAATGAATTTCGGACGGAAGAATCAATCGTGCAACCGCGATCGACCATAAGAACTCATCAGTGGGACAAGGGTCTTCGTGTTGCATACCTGTACGGGGCTTGGGCAAAAAGTTTTGCACGATGACTTCTTGTACATGACCGCGACTGCGACCAGATTTTTCAACGACTGGGTGTTTGTTGTGTGAATCGCGAATTGCAACAAGCGCAGCAATGCGATCGGCGCGAGTTTCGCCGAGCCCAACCAAGATTCCGGTCGTAAACGGAATGTGCAATTCTCCGGCGTAGTTGAGTGTTGCTAAACGTCGCTCGGGATCTTTGTCTGGCGCACCCCGGTGGCAAGCCAAATCATGCCGCAGCGTTTCAACCATCATTCCTTGGCTTGGTGAATACGGGCGCAGACTTGCAAGTTCTTCCTTGCTTAATGCACCAGCGTTGGCATGGGGGAGGAGACCAGTTTCTTCAAGTACTAATTTGCACATTGCTGCGAGGTATTCAACGGTTGATGAGTAACCGTGCTCGGTGAGCCAATCGCGTGCGACTTGGTATTTCTCTTCAGGTGCTTCGCCCAATGTGAAGAGTGCTTCATGGCAACCGTTGCGCGCCCCGCGCTTAGCAATCTTCAACACTTCCTCTGGCGACAAGAACGGACTCTCAAGGCGAGCTGGTGGTTGAGCGAAGGTGCAATAACCGCAACTGTCTCGACACAACATCGTTAACGGAATGAACACCTTGGGAGAAAAAGTCACTCGGGTGCCGTGATGCGCGTCGCGAATGGCGCGGGCACGAGCCATGAGTTCATCAAGTGGCGTATCAATCAACGCGCGGAGATCTTCAGGAAGATCTGAAGGTTGAGTGAGGGTGATGCGGGGATCACCTGAATCGATCAGTTGTACATCTATGCGCTGGCGCGTCACGGGGTAGACCCTTCTGTGAGAAATTCTCAATTTTTGCCAGCGCACAACGAGGGCCAAACGGATGCGAGAGAGCCATCAGGTCCCGGTAACTGTCGTGCGAAATCAGACTAGTGGTCGTCAGTTGGTTTTGAACGACTCAAGAATGTTTTGGGTCGCGACTCCGACTCGGTGTCCTGTGCGCGCGATGAAGCCAACCTGTATGCCTGAATCGGAGTCACGAACCGTAAAGAACTGCTCGTGGCCATGTTCGTCGATCACAATGGGCGAGAGGTTGTTGCCGGCAGCCTGCAAAGTTGCATGGGCGTAGCTAGCGTTCAAGACTTCGATGGCCACGTGATGGACCCCACTGCCGTGTTGAGCGAGGTAGGCGGCCACATCGGGGCCGGCTTGGGGGCCAACCAGGACCAAAGTGACGCCTCCGGCGCTCACGGCAGCGATGCCAGGGCACAAATTGGCAGGAGAACTCGCGTGAAAACCGAATTTTTGGGTGAGGGCGGTCGTGGCCTGGGCGAGATCGGTGACCGCGATGACCACATGGTCAACTCGGCTCGAGACCGTGTCGATGGCCGAGCGGATGCCCTCGGGTGAGGCGGTTTTTTCGGGTGGGCCGTCGGCGCGGCGACCAGCAATTTCGATGCGATGGGTCTCACTGAGGACGACGCGCATGATGTCTTCGGCGAAATCGGGGTCGATTCCACGGTCGATGGCGTATTGCCGGCGGGTAGTCACGACATTTCGGACCCGATCGGGCTGAATGATGGGAGTATCGCTGTGTTCTTTGATGCGGGCGACTTCGTGGCAGATATTGATACGTTCGGTCAGAACGTCCAAAAGTTGCCGATCAAGCTCGTCGATACGTTGACGCAGGGCCAAGAGTTCGGGCGACGGATCGGCGGACGACATCTAGGCAAAGGTACCAGTCACGAGCCTCGGCGACGTACTTGTTTCTTTGCACAACTCACCAAGCCGGTGTTAGGGTGCTTTGGTCTGACAATCAGACCCAAGTCACAGGCAGGGGGTTGTTGTGCCAATTCAGAGACTCAATCACGCGGTGCTCTATATCCGTGATGTCGCAACGACCAAGCGTTTTTATACCGAGGTCATGGGATTTGAAACCATGATTGAAGACTCCAATGGCCAGTACCTGTTCATGCGGGCGCCGTTGTCGGAAAACCATCATGACATCGCCTTTTTTGCTATCGGTCAAGGGGCGGGCCCAACCACTGCTGGTCGTTCGTCCGTTGGTATGTACCACATCGCTTGGGAAGTCGGCACGCTCGAAGAGCTTGAGGAAATGCGCGTCAAACTCAGCGCCGCTGGAGCGCTCGTTGGTGCAAGTGACCACGGAGTGAACAAAAGCTTGTATTCACGTGATCCCGATGGACTCGAATTTGAAGTCATGTGGCTCGTTCCGCCCGAGCATTGGGGCGAGATGACTCATCAAGCAATTGTTCAACCTCTTGATCTACCCGGCGACCGCCGCCACTTTGCACAGTTTGGTTTGAAGTGACTCAGACCACTTTTGATCGAGTAGAACGACGCACTGTTGCAGTCGAAGTTCGAGAGCGACTCATTGAGGCAATTCGCAATGGCGAATTAATTGCTGGCACCGCTTTGCCTGCCGAGCGGGTTTTGTGCGAGCAGTTCAATGTGGCCCGAACATCCGTGCGTGAAGCCATCCAAGGACTAGCGACTGCGGGTTTCATTGAGCGTCGCGGTAACCGAGCTTTCGTTGTTGAAGTTGTACCGGGGCTCGAACTAGTACTTGATTCGCGCAAGGCCACAGTGCGTAACTTGTTTGAAGTTCGTCGTGTCATTGAACCAGCGATGGCAGGTCTCGTAGCGCTTCGTGCATCCGAGCAAGTGCGACGTGAAATTGCCGATCTTGCATCGCGTCCGGCGAGCGGCATCGATGAATTCCGTTTGATTGATCGTCAGTTTCACCAGATGATTGCCTCGGCGTGCGACAACCCGGTGTTGAGTGAGGTTTACTCAAAAGCACTGGCATCGTTGTTTAACTCCGAAGAGTTTGCTTCGTTGCTTTACGCCGAAAACAACAAAGAAGAAGTCTCAAATATTGTCGAATCTTCATCGCACGCTCACGTCGAAATTGCTGAAGCATTACTCGCCGGAGATCAGGCCCGCACCGAAAAGGCAGTGGCGGCCCACTTGCGCGATGTTGAGGCGCGCATGTTGGAGAAGTTGACATGAAAAGTTTTCCAGCACATCAATGGGTAAGTAATTCGCAGTTCTATCAAGTAGTCCGTGACGACCTGAATGAGATGAAAAAATGAGTTTCAACAATCAATATTGCTATTTCTTTGATGAAGAAGAATTCAAAGAAACAAATCGCGAAGGCTTTCGCCGTCGAGTGATCACGGGGGAGCACACGCAGTTGTGGTTCTGGAGAATCCGTGGCGGAAGTGTGGGTTCGTTCATGCATAACCATGTTGAGAATGAGCAGTTGGGCATCATCATGCGCGGCAAACTTGATTTTCGCATTGGTGACAAAGAATCAGCCGAACGGGTCGTCCTTGGCGAAGGCGAGGTCTACTTGGCCCCGAAGTCAGTGTGGCATGGCGACAGTCTTTTCATCGGTGATGAAGAACTCAATGAAGTGTGGATCCTTGATGTTTTTTCGCCCCCGCGAACAGACATCTAAAAAAGTTTTTAACAACAACATCGTAAATATTGGAGGAAGAAAATGACAGTTGCTGACTGGCGATTGGCTGTAGATATCGGTGGAACATTCACCGACGTAGTTCTTATGGATCGTGCGTCAGGCCGTGTCGTGGTTGATAAAACCTTGACGACCCCCTCGGCCCCGCTCGACGGCGTACGCACTGGCGTGCGCCAACTTTTAGCTAAGGCTGGAGTCACTCCGAGTGACATCACGGCTCCGATCGTGCACGCCACGACGCTCATCACGAATGCATTGATTGAAGGCAAAGTCGGTCGCGCTGGTTTAGTGACAACCACCGGCTTTGGCGACACCTTGCTCATTCGTGACGAGCATCGCTACGACATGTACGACCTGCAGATCGAATTCCCGGCTCCGCCGATTCCTCGCGAGCGCATTAGCGAAATTAGTGAGCGCACAAATGCCAAAGGCCTCGTTGTCGAAACTCCTACGGCTGCAGATCTCAAGCGCATCGCTGACGAATTGCGCGCACAGAATGTTGAGTCAGTCGGAATCTGCCTCATTAACAGCTACGCGAACCCAGCAAATGAGCGAGCAATTGCTGATTATTTGCGTGTTGAACTAGGTGTGCCAGTGTGTATCTCAAGTGAGGTGTCGCCGCAGATTCGCGAGTACCCACGCATGATCACCACGGCTTGTAATGCCGCCACCATGCCCGTCATTGGACCGTACCTCGACGAACTCACTAAGTGGTTAGCCGCTGAAGGCTTCGGCGGATCAGTCTTGATGATGTTGTCAAACGGTGGAGTTGTGTCAACAGACGACGCCGCTCGTACACCAATTCGTTTGGTTGAATCTGGCCCGGCAGCAGGCGCTCTTGCTGGTAGTTGGTTTGCTCGTCGCCTCGGCGAAGATCGCTTGATGTGTTTTGACATGGGCGGCACCACCGCTAAGTCATGTCTCATCGTCGACGGTGAACCAGAACTCACGAACACTTTTGAAGTCGCACGTATCTATCGCTTTAAAAAAGGTTCAGGCTTCCCAGTCTCGGTGCCGTCAGTTGACCTCGTTGAAATTGGTGCAGGCGGCGGAAGCCAGGCCTGGGTGGACGATCTTGGTTTGTTGAAGGTCGGACCCGAGTCGACTGGTGCGATGCCCGGTCCCGCGTGTTACGGACGCGGTGGCACTCATGCTGCAGTGACCGACAGTGACTTGGCTCTTGGCATGCTCGACGCCGAGTTCTTCTTGGGTGGCGACATGCCGCTTGATCTTGCGTCCTCACAAGCTGCTCTTGGTCG